>NZ_CP010869.1:661875-992812 GCF_001305615.1 Actibacterium sp. EMB200-NS6 | reverse complement strand
CGGCAAAAGCGGCAGGGTGATCTGCGGATCAGCCATCACAGCGCCTCCAGCACATGCGCGGTGGGCGCGGCCCATCCGACAATGCCGCCCTGGGCGATGATCATCCGGATCGCGGCCTGCTTGAATTCGGGGAAATAACTTTCGGTGGCATCGGTTGCCAGCAGGCCGTCGAACCCCCGGTCATTCGCCTCGCGCATCGTGGTCTGCACGCAAACTTCCGTGGTGACCCCGGCAAAGACAAGCTGGCGCAGGTTTCGGTCCGCCAGAACCTGCGCGAATTCCGTGCCATAAAAGGCCCCCTTGCCCGGCTTGTCGATCACCGGCTCGCCCGGCGCCGGCGCCAGTTCGGGCACGATGTCGGCCCCCGGCTCTCCGGCGATCAGGATGCGGCCCATCGGCCCCTCATCGCCGATGCGCAGCGCCGGCGCGCCGCGGTCGCGCTTGGCCGGCGGCAGGTCCGACAGATCGGGCCGGTGGCATTCGCGGGTGTGAATGACCGGCAGGCCCGCCGCGCGGAACCCGCCGATCAGCGCCTGCACCGTGGGAATGATCGCCTGCAACAGCGCCACGTCATTGCCAAGCGAGGCGCCAAAGCCCCCCGGCTCGACGAAATCGCGCTGCATGTCGATCACCACAAGGCCAAGCGTTGCGGGATCGAAGGAAAAATCGAACGGCTCTGCCCGGATCACCCCCATCAGCCATGCCCCGCCATATAACGCCCGATCTCGGCCACGTCCGCCGTCGCGCCGGGGGTTTCATAGGCGATCCGCCCCTCCGACATCACCACGATCCTGTCCGACAGCTCCAGTATCTCGTCCAGATCCTCGCTTATCAAAAGCACCGCCGCCCCCTTGTTGCGCGCCGCGATGATCCGCGCGCGGATGGCCGAAACGGCGGCGAAATCCAGCCCGAAACAGGGGTTCGACACGATCAGCAGATCGACATCCCCCGACAGTTCGCGCGCCAGAACCGCACGCTGCACATTGCCCCCCGACAGCGCCGCGATCGGGCTTTGCGGCGAGGCGGTCTTGATCTTGAACCCGGCAATCATCGCCTGCGCGTTCTCGGCGATCTGCCGCCCGCTTTTCCAGAATCGCGGCTTAGGCCCCGCGCCCACGTCGAACAGCCGGAACGCCAGGTTTTCGGCCACGCTCATCTTCGGCGCGCAGGCATTGCGCAGCGGCTCTTCGGGCAGGTAGCGTACCTTGTGCGCCTTCGCCTCGGCCCGCGTCGCGGTGAACGCATTGCCCTTGACCATCACTGCCCCGCCTTCCAGCGCCCGCTGGCCTGTCAGGATCTCCATCAGTTCCATCTGCCCGTTGCCCGAAACCCCTGCAATGCCCAGCACCTCGCCCGCGCGCACGTCCAGCGCGTCGATCTCGATCGGTTTCAGGCCGGAACGGTCGGTGGCGCGCACCCCGTCCAGCTTCAGCACGACAGCGCCCGCGCCGCCTGTCCGATCGATGCTGCGCAGATCCGGGTCGGCGCCCATCATCATCCGCGCCATGTCATCATGGCTCAGCTCCGCCACGGCGCCGCCGCCCGCGTGGCTGCCCCGGCGCAGCACCGTCAGATCATCGGCAAAGCGCGTCACCTCGCGGAACTTGTGGGTGATCATCAGCACCGTGATCTCGCCCGCGCGGGTCAGCGCGCGAACATGGCCCAGCACATCTTCCGCCTCGGCCGGGGTCAGCACCGAGGTCGGCTCGTCGAGGATCAGGAACCGCCGCCCCAGATAAAGCTGCTTGAGGATTTCCAGCTTCTGCTTTTCGCCGGCCGCCAGCCGGTTCACCGGCTGATCCAGCGGCACATGAAACGGCATCCGCGCCATGAAAGCGGCCAGATCGGCGCGCTCCTTGCCCCAGTTGATCACGCGCGGCGCGTCGGCGCGGCTGATCACAAGGTTCTCGGCCGCGGTCAGCGAAGGAACCAGCGTGAAATGCTGATAGACCATGCCCAGCCCCAGCGCATGCGCCGCCTTCGGATCGGTCATCAGCGCCTCGTGCCCGTCCACCAGCACACCGCCCGAGGTGGCATGGTAGAACCCCATGATGCACTTCACCAGCGTCGACTTGCCGGCGCCGTTCTCGCCCAGCAGCGCGTGGAACGTGCCGGGGCGGATGTTGACGGTGACATTGTCCAGCGCCGTGAAATCGCCGAACCGCATGGTCATCCCCACGGCCTCGACCCCGATGGCCCCGGTCGGAAGGGCGCGCTCGTGGCTCATGGCAGCGCCGCGATCAGCCTGGCGCTGTCCGATACCGCGCCGAACACGCCGCCCTGCATCTTCACCATCTTGATGGCCGCGTCATGGTTGCCCCTGTCGGTGGCGCCGCAGCAATCCTCGACCAGCAGGCATTCGAACCCCCTGTCATTGGCCTCGCGCATGGTGGTGTGAACGCAGACATCGGTGGTGATGCCGGTCAGGACGATGTTGTCGATGCCCTTGGTACGCAGCAACAACTCGAGATCGGTGGCGCAGAAGCTGCCCTTGCCGGGCTTGTCGATGATCGGTTCGCCCGCGATCGGGTAGAGATCGGGGATGATGTCCCAGCCCGGCTCGCCCCGGATCAGGATCTTGCCGCAGGGGCCGGCATCGCCGATACCCGCGCCGATCTGCTGGCTGCGCCAGCGCTTGTTCGGCGGCAGGTCGGCCAGATCGGGCCGGTGCCCTTCGCGGGTGTGGATGATCAGATAGCCCTTGTCGCGCATCGCGCCCAGCAGCGCCTTGATCGGGCCGATCGGCGCCTGCGTCAGCGACAGGTCATAGCCCATCGCATCGACATAGCCGCCCTTGCCGCAGAAATCGGTCTGCATGTCGATGATGATCAGCGCGGTATTGTCGGGGCGCAGATCGCCGTTATAGGGCCAGTTATAGGGGTCGGCGTCGATATGGCTCATTCCGCTGCCTCCGGGGTGGTTTCGCCGTAGATCCGCGTCGGCGCGTCAAAGCCGCAGCCGGTGCCGTCGGTCACCCGGACGTCATCCTCCCACGGCAGGCGATACCGCCCGGCGGCCAGATCGGTCATATAGCTGTAGGGGCAATCCTGCGCGCCGCCCTTGACGGCGACATAGCCGCGATGGCCGAACTGGTAGATGTTGTTCTCCACCCCCCAGCCCAGCCGTGCCTCGCGCACCAGATCGGGGCGCAGCTCGGCGGTGATGATCTCGTCGGCGCGGCCGGTGGTGCCATGGGCGATGATGCTGCCGTCGAAATTCACGAACATCCCTTCGCCCATGCTGTCGAAGGTGCCGTCACTGCCGCACATGCAGACATTTGCGGTGATCATCAGGTTGCAGAACGCGTTGGACTGGTTGGTGAAGCGCCAGCTTTGCCGGATCGGCGCGGTATAGCCGGCGGTGCGGATCATGATCTCGGCGCCCTTGTAGGCGGCCTCGCGCGCCATTTCGGGGAACATCCCGTCGTGACAGATGATCAGCGCCAGCTTGCTGCCGTTCGGGCCGTCGCAAACCGGGATGCCGCCATCGCCCGGCTCCCACGGCTCGACCGGCACCCAGGGGTGCATCTTGCGATAGTAAAGCCGCAGCTCGCCCGTGTCGTCGATGATCAGGCCGGTGTTATAGGGCATCCCGCCGGGGTTATGCTCCATGATCGAAAAGCAGCCCCAGATCGCGTTGTCGATACAGGCCTGTTTCAGCGCGGCCACCTCGGGCCCGTCCATCCGGCACATGATCGCGGGGTTGATGTCCATCGACAGCCCGTGCAACGCGTATTCGGGAAACACCACCAGATCCATGGTGCCGAGATTGCGCCGCGCCTTGCCGACCAGCGCCACCACCCGCGCCACCTGCGCGGCCAGATCGGCCGGCGTCTCGACCACCGGCAGCTGAAGCTGCACCAGCCCCATCACCACCCCGTTTTCCGATTTGTTCAGCCCGCCCAGCCCGTTCATGGCGCTCTCCTATTTCGTGATGCTCAACTCGCCCGGCGCGCCCTCCAGCGCCCGGTTGGGCGAGGATGTGGCGATCAGCAGCCCGAGGGTCAGCACGTAGGGCGCGGCATAGAACAGGTAATAGCCCTGGCTGACTCCCACCGACTGCAACGCGGGCCCCAGCGCCCCGGCCCCGCCGAACAGCAGCGCCGCCCAGAAGCAATAGACCGGGTTCCAGCGCGCGAAGATCACCAGCGCCACCGCCATCAGGCCCTGGCCCGATGAAACCCCCTCGTTCCAGCTTCCCGGATAATAAAGTGAAAGATAGGCCCCCCCGACCCCGGCCAGCGCCCCGCCCGCCGCCGTGGCCAGCAGACGCACCAGATCGGGGTTCAGCCCCATGGCGCGGGCGGCATCGGTGCTGTCGCCCACCACCCGGATGGTCAGGCCCACGCGGGTGGATTTGAACACCCACCACAACGCTACGGAGAACGCCGCCCCGATCAGGAACAGCACGTTGATCTGCAACGCCGCCTGCACCTGCGTGACATCCGACCACCAGCCCAGCGGGATCGCCGGAAGATCGGGCGCCACGGGCTGAATGTAGGGTTTGCCGAAAAAGAACGCGAGGCCGGAGCCCAGCAGCATCATCGCGATGCCGATGGCGATGTCATTCACGCCGCGGAACTTGCAGATCCAGCCGTGAAACAACCCGAACACCGTGCCCGCCAGCGCCGCCGCCAGCACGCCGGCCCAGGCCGAGCCGGTCTGGAAGGCGATGGCATAGCCCGCCATCGCGCCGAATACCAAGGTGCCCTCCAGCCCCAGGTTGATCCGCCCGGAACGCTCGGTCAGGCATTCGCCCAGCGACACGAACAGAAACGGCGTGGACACCCGGATCGCGCCGCCCAGAATGGCCAGCGGCACGCCCCAAAGCCCGATATCCGCGGATGTGCTCATGGTTTCGCCCAATAGGCTGCGGTAAAGATGCGGAAGCGGCCATAGAAGGTCTCGCTCAGCAGGATGGCGACAAACACGATCCCCTCCAGCACCACAACGGTCGCGTCGGGCAGGTCCATCCGCCGCTGTATCAACCCGCTGGAGGCTTCGAACCCGCCCAGCAGGATCGCCACGGGGATGATCGCCAGCGGGTTGTGACGCGCCAGAAAGGCGATCAGGATGCCGGTATAGCCATAGCCCGACACCAAAGAGCCGTTGGCCGAGCCATGCACCGCCGCCACCTCGAAAAACCCGGCGAGCCCGGCAAAGGCCCCGCCCAGAGCGGTGAACCCGATGATCAGCTTGCCCACCGGCAGGCCCTGCACCTGCGCCGCGCGCACATTGTCACCGGCGATGCGGGCCGCGAAGCCCAGCGTGGTGCGCTCGATCAGCACCCAGCTTGCGATACAGGCCAGTACCCCGGCGGCAAAGCCCCAGTGCACGTCGATCCCGATCGGCATCTCACCCACCCGCAGCGCCGGGGGCAGCGGCGTGGTAGAGGGTTTGTTCAGGCTGGTCGGATCACGGAACATGCCCTCGACCCAATGGTTCATCAGCGCGATGGCGATATAGGCCATCAGCAGCGAGGCGATGGTTTCGTTCACGCCACGCCTGAACCGCAGCGCGCCGACCGCGCCGATCCATGCGCCGCCCACCAGCATCGCCGCCACCACCATCAGCGCGAAACCGATGACCGACGGCGCACCGGCCAGCCACACGCCGACAACCGCCGCCGCCAGACCGCCCAGCGCGATCGCGCCCTCGCCGCCGATCACCACCAGCCCCAGCCGCGCGGGCAGCGCCACGCACAGTGCCGCCAGCAACAGCGGCGCCACCCGCGACAGCGTGTTCTGCCACGAAAACGAAGAGCTGAACCCCGCCTTGTAGACCAGCGCATAGAAGTCCGCCGGTGACTTTCCGACCGCCACGAGAAACAGGCTGAACACAATCAGGCCGGTCAGAAGCGCCACCAGCGGAATGACGACAGCCTCGGCCCTCGGCATCAGCACCTGAAGCGCGGATGTTCTAGAGGGCACGGTCGGGGTTGTCGCCAGTTCGCTCATCGGACCGCTCAGCTCGTCGAGCCGATCACCCCGTCAACGAGGTAATCCATGCTTTCCAGCGCCACATCGGTTTCCACGAAGGACTGGCCCGCCGTGGCGATGACATTGCCCTTGTTGTCGCTCATCGGGCCATTGATCACCGCATAGCCGCCCGCCATGATCTTGGCCTTGGTCTCTTCGAACTGGGCGCGGGCGGCATCCGATACGGCGGGGCCAAGCGGGCTCATCTTGATGAAGCCTTCGGCCAGACCGCCGCGTACGAAATTGCCGATTTCGCCGCCGTCCAGTACGGTTTGCACCATTCCGGTATAAACACCGGCCCAGTTCCATTCCGCGCCCGTCAGATACATGTCGGGGGCCAGCGGGCTCTGGTTGGCGTGATAGCCGCAGATATAGGCGCCGCGCCCGGCGGCGGTTTCCATCACCACCTTGGGCCCGTCCACATGGCAGGTGATCACGTCACAGCCCTGATCGGCCAGCGCGTTCGTCGCCTCGGCCTCTTTGACCGCCAGCGACCATTCTCCGGTGAAGATCACCTGGCAGGTGATGGTCGGGTCAACCTGGCGCGCGCCCAGAAGGAAAGAGTTGATGTTCAGCAGAACCTGCGGAATGGGCTTGGCCGCGACAAAGCCGATCTTCTTGGTCTTGGTGGCGTGGCCTGCGGTGATACCGTTCAGGAACTGGCCCATGCCGATATAGCCGAAGTAGGAGCCGACGTTCATCGGATGCTTGTCGGCCGACCACATGCCGCCCGCGTGCTCGAACCGGACATCGGGGTATTTCACCGCCATCTCAAGGATATGCGGGTCAAAGTAACCAAAGGACGTGGGGAACAGAAGCGATGCGCCGTCGAAGTTGATCATCGATTGCATGGTGTTCTGCACGTCCACCGTTTCGGGCACGTTCTCTTCTTCCACCACGGTCACGCCCGACATGGCCTTGACCGCCGCGGCCCCTTCGGCATGCGCCTGGTTATAGCCGAAGTCATCCTTCGGGCCGACATAGATGAACCCGACCGTCAGATCGCCCGCCGCATGGGCGCGGCTCGCCGGCAAGGCGGCGCCAAGGGCGGCGGCGCCGGCGGCGGTTGCGGTCGTGGTCAGAAAACGGCGCCTCGAGAGGCTGAGTGTGTTGGACATGTAAAGCTCCTTCGCGGGCCGCGCGGGTCGGGCGTCTGCTTGCGCGCTCCGGTGCCCCCGGGGATCGCGGCCAGTTTCCATTCGACAGAATCGACGATAGAGCGGCGAAGTGGTGTTTACTAATGCTAATTTTATCCAATACCGGTGCATTTTGAGAACCGGCAGCCGTGCCAGAGCCGGCCGTCAGAACGCATGGTCCTGCAACGCCTGCGCCAGTTGCTGCACGAACCGGGCCGAAGCCACCGGCAGCGTCCGCCCCCGCATCTGCCCCAGCAACAGGTTGCCCGGCGGCACATCCCGCGTGGAAAGCTCCCGCGCCACCAGATCGCCCGCCGCACCCAGGTTCAGCCCGATCGGAAACTGAAAGCTGATGGCGTTTTCATGCATCACGTAGTGGCGCATGAAATCGAAGGACTCCGCCTCGACGATCGGCGATACCGCGCGCGAGCTTTTGTGCGTCGCCGCGTCCAGCAACACCCGCACTCCGTATTGCGGGCTGGGCAGCACATGCGGATGATCCAGACAATCGCGCAGCCGCACCACCGGGTCTTTCGCCAGCGGATGGTCGGGCCGCATCAGCACGTAGATCGGTTGCGACAGCGCCAGGATCACCTCGAAATCCACCAGATGGCTGGGTTCGAACACCAGCGCGATGTCGCTGCTGAAAGTGCTGAGATCCCGCTCCGCCGCCACGCGATCGCGCACATTGGCGCTGAAGGTGACGCCGGGATGTTCGCTGCGATAGGCGGCGATCTGGGTCGGCAGGAAATAGGGCATCAGCGCCTGCGAACAGGCGATGGAGACATGGCCGCGCCGCTCTCCCGAAAGATCGGCCACCTGCGATTGCAGCCGCAGCAGATCGGACTTCTGCGCCCGGATATGCTGAATCAACAGCTCGCCCGCCGGGTTCAGCCGCACCCCGCGCGGCAGGCGTTCGAAGATCTCGGCGCCGAACTCCTCTTCGAACCGGTTGATCCGCCGGTTCAGCGCCGAGGCGGTGATGTTCATATCCTCGGCCGCCTTGCGGATCGAGCCCGCGCGCATCACCGCCTCGATATAACGAAAGGTCTGCAAATGGCGCATCGGCACGCTCTCCGGTTCATTTTTTGCATCGGTTTTGTGAATTAATAGCAATTGCATTGTCAACGGCAACCGCAGACCTTCGGGCCAGAGCGTTCTGTTGAAGGAAGATCCGTTGAAATCCCTGCCATTCACCCTGCCCGCGCTGAAAGCCGCATATGCCGCCGGAACACGCCCCGAGGATGTCGTGGCCGAGGTTTACGCCCGGATACGCGCGGTCGATGATCCCGGCATCTTCATCCACCTGGCGGAAGAGGAGGAGGTCCGCGCCGCCGCCCGCGGGCTGGGCGCGTATGACCCCGCGTTGCCGCTCTGGGGCGTTCCTTTCGCGGTCAAGGACAATATCGACGCGGCCGGAATGCCGACAACGGCGGCCTGCCCCGCCTTCGCCTATGAGGCCGGGGAAGACGCGTTCATCCTGGCGCAACTGCGCGCGGCGGGCGCGATCCTGATCGGCAAGACCAACCTCGATCAGTTCGCGACCGGGCTTGTCGGCGTCCGTTCGCCCTATACACCGCCGAAAAACGCGGTTGACCCGGCCATGGCGCCCGGCGGTTCGTCTTCGGGCTCGGCGGTGGTGGTGGGCCACGGCATCGTCGCCTTCGCGCTTGGCACCGACACAGCGGGATCGGGCCGCGTGCCGGCGGCGCTGAACAACATCGTCGGGCTGAAGCCGACGCTGGGCGCGTTTTCGGCCTCGGGCGTGGTGCCTGCCTGCCGCAGCATCGAAACCGTTTCGGTCTTCGCCCTGACGGTCGAGGATGCCTATGAGGTGTTCCGCGTGGCCGCGGTGTACGACCCGGCCGATGCCTATGCCCGCCCTGTCGCCGCGCCCCCGCCGGGGCCGACGCCGCCGCATGCGGTTATCGGCATCCCCACGCCCGGCAGCATCCGTTTCTTCGGCGACCAGGTGCAGCAGGCATCGTTCAACGATGCGGTGGAGATTCTGCGCGGCGCCGGCGCCACGGTGAAAGAGGTGGATTTCGCCCCGCTCTACGCGGTGGCCGAGATGCTGTATGACGGCGCCTGGGTGGCCGAACGCTATACCGTGATCGAGGATCTGCTGAAAACCGATCCCGAGGCGATCCTGCCGGTCACGCGGCAGATCATCACCCACGCCGAGAGCCTGACCGCCGCCGATGCGTTTCGCGGCATGTACCGGCTGAAAGAGCTGATCCGGCAGGCCGAACCGCTGCTGGCGGGGATCGACGCGCTCTGCGTGCCGACGATGCCCACCTTCGTCAGCGTCGCCGATCTGCAAGCGGACCCGATCACGCCCAATTCGCGCTCGGGCACCTATACCAATTTCGTCAACCTGATGGATATGTGCGGGCTGGCGGTTCCTACCCCGCCCCGCAGCGATGGCAGGCCGGGCGGCGTGACCCTGCTGGCCCGCGCCGGGCAGGATGGCTATCTTGCCGCGCTCGCGGCCCCGCTGGAGGCTGCGGGCACGCGCACGCTGGGCGCCACCGACTGGCCGGTGCCCGCGCGCGCCGAAGCTGTGCCCGCCGCCGCGCCGGATGAAATCGCGCTGGCGGTATGCGGGGCGCATATGTCGGGCCTGCCGCTGAACAAGGAGCTGACCGGGCGCGGCGCACGGTTTCTGAAAACCACACGCTCCAGCCCCGATTACCGCTTCTACGCGCTGGCCGGCGGCCCGCCGGCGCGGCCCGGCATGGTGCGCTGCGCCGATGGCGAAGGAGCGGCCATCGCGATGGAGGTCTGGGCCCTGCCCCTTTCGGAATTCGGCGGGTTCATGGCGGGCATTCCCGCCCCGCTGGGCATCGGCACCGTGCGGCTGGAGGATGGCAGCACCGTCAAGGGCTTTGTGTGCGAGGCGATCGGCACCGAAGGCGCCCAAGACATCACCGGAATCGCCGACTGGCGCGCCTTTCTCGGCCGTTAGGCCGGCACGCGATCACGAGGCGCGCACCAGCCCCGCTTCGGCCTTGCGCCTGCGGTCGTAAGACGACGGAATGCCCAGCGCCTCGCGGTATTTGGTGACCGTGCGGCGCGCCAGCTTGGTGCCGGCCGACTGGGCGCGCTTGGCGATGGCGGTATCGCTGAGCGGGCGGGCCGGATCTTCCGCCGCCACGATGGTGCGCACCAGCGAAAGAACCGCGTCCTGCGACAGGTCCTGTTGCCCTGCCCCGGAGGGAAAGGCCCGGCAGAAAAAGGTTTTCAGCGGAAAGGCACCGCGCGGCGTGTCGATCATCCGGCCCGAGGTGGCGCGGCTGATCGTACTGGCGTGAAGGCCCAGATCGCCCGCGATATCCTCCAGCGACAGGGGGTTCAGATGCCCCGGCCCGTGTTCGAGAAACCCCGTCTGGCGGCGCACGATGGCGGTGGCGGTTTGCAAGAGCGTGGCCTGCCGCCGCTCCAGCGTATGCACCAGCCAGCGCGCAGAAGACATCGCCTGCGCGGAAAAGGCGCGCGCCTCGCTGTTGCCAGCGGCGGCCGACAGCGCATCGGCCGACACCGCGACCGAGGGCAGGTGCGACCGGTTCAGCTCCACCTCCCAGCCCAGCGGGCCTTTGCGCGCGGTCAGATCGGGCGGAAACACCGGCGGCCGGTCCGCGGTGAAGGCCTGGCCCGGCTTGGGGTCGAAGCCGCGGATCACGGCCAGAATCTCGCCGATATCCTCGGGCTCGCAATCGCAAATCCCGGCCAGCGTCGTCAGCTCGCCGGCGGCCAGCAGCGGCAGGTTGTCGAGAACGGCGGCCAGTTCCCATGTCAGCACGTCACGCTCGCGCGCCTGAAGGCGCAGGCACTCGGCCAGAGAGCGCGCGAAAAGCCCCGCAGGCTCGCATTCCTGCAATGCGGACAGAACCGTTTCCGCGAAGGCTACCGTACAGGCGCTGGCCGCGGCGACCTCTTCGACCGATGCGCCAAGCCAGCCGCTTGGTTCCAGCATATCCAGAAACCCATAGGCGACGCGGCGCTCGGCGGTGCTGGCAAAGCGCAGGTCGATCTGCCGGCCCACATGCGCATAAAGGCTCTCGGGCGCGGCGGCCAGCGCGGCGACCGGATCCCACTCTTCCGATGCGGCCTGGGTCGGGCCCTGGGCCAGCGGGCGCGCGGCGGGGGCCACGCCTTCGGGCAGGCGCACGTCAAGGCAGGGGTTTTCCAGCGCCTCGGCGGCCAGATAGGCCGACAGGTCCTGATTGCTCATCTGCAGAATCCGGATGGAATTCTGCATGCGCCGGGTCATCGCCAGGCTGGTTTTCTGACTGAGTGACTGTATCAGTTCCATGAGGCCAGCCTATCACACCCGCCCGCGCCGCGCAGGTCAAGACGCGCGGTTTGCCGCATCCGCCCCGAAGAATTCCGCCCTTTCGCCGCAGAAATCGCCCGCTGCATCACACCTGCTCAATCCTCGCCCGCATCTGCGGCAACCGCGTTCAGCTGCCCGTATTTCTGTTCGCCGAGATCGCCGAGCAATGAAAGCTGGGTCTCGAGAAAATCGATATGCCCTTCTTCATCCGCCAGCAGCCCCTCGAACAGCGCCATCGACACATAATCGCCCTGATCCCGGCAAATGCCACGCGCCTCTTTATAGAGCGCGCGGGCGGAATATTCGGCCTCCAGATCGCATTCGAGCGTTTCCTTCACCGTCTGCCCGATCCGCAGCGGATCCAGCACCTGAAGGTTCGGGAAACCCTCGAGGAAAATGATCCGCTCGATCAGCTTGTCCGCATGTTCCATCTCTTCGATGGATTCCGCGCGCGATTTGGCGGCCAGCCTGGCATAGCCCCAATCCTGCTGCAGGCGGAAATGCAGCCAGTACTGGCTGACCGCCGTCAACTCGTGCCGCAGCGATTTGTTGAGATAGTCGATAACCTTTTCATCACCCTTCATGCGGGATCTCCTTCAGGACGTCTGTTTCATGGGCGTGGCGGGGGTGTGTCGGGGCGGTGGCGCCGAACCTCTTCGGCGATTTTCTCGTTCACCAACGTGGCGCAGCGGGCGCATTGCATCCGCAGGCCGAGGCGGTGAAAGGCGCGGCCCGGCGTCACGATCATCTGCGGGTCTTCCGCCAGAAGCGCGCGAACGGTGGCCGAAAGCTGATCGCGCGTCATGACGGTGCAGGAACAGATGATCATGCAGGCCCCCCGCGCCCGGCTGTGGTGGTGGTGCGCCCCTCAGACGGCCCATCGCGGCCGCCCCCCTGCGGGCTGCAGCCCGCGCGGGCCGAAGCGGGGCGCCGGGCTGGCGGAAATATCGGCGATGCGGCCACGGTCCAGCGTGATGACCGTTTGCGCCAGGCGGCGGATCTCTTCCGGGGCGTGCGAGATATAGATCATCGGCGTGCCGGTCCGGTCATGTACACGCTCCAGCAGGCACAGCACCTCTTCGCGCCGGGCCGGGTCGAGCGCCGAAAGCGGCTCGTCCAGAAGCAGCAGGCGCGGTTCGGCCATCAGCGCCCGGCCGATCGCCACCCGCTGGCGTTCGCCGCCGGAAAGAGAGGCTGGCCGGCGCTCCATCAGCGGCGCAAGCTCCAGCACCTCTGTCAGTTCGGCAAGCAGATCGGGCGCGCCGGCGCGGGCACCATAGGTCAGGTTGCGCCGCACCGACATATGCGGAAACAGCAGCCCGTCCTGAAACACGATGCCGATGCCGCGCCGGGCGGGCCGCAGGTTCACCCGGCGCCGCGTATCCAGCAGCGTGGTGCCGCGCACGGCGATCCGCCCCTCATCGGGCACCGCATGCCCGGCAAGGCAGGAAAACAGCGTGCTCTTGCCCGAACCGGAGGGGCCCATCAGCCCCAGGATGCCCGAAAACGGCAGCGAGAAGGCCACATCCAGTGTGAACGCACCCTGCGATTTTTCCAGCTTCAGTTCGATCATCTCGCCGCCTCCCATGTCATGCGCCGCGACACCAGTTCCGACCCGATCAGCGCCATCCCGGCCAGCGCCAGCGACAACGCGCAAAGCCGTGCCGCCGCCGCATCGCCGCCCGGGCTTTGCGTGACTGAAAACAGCGCCAGCGGCAGGGTTTGCGTCTTGCCCGGAATGTTGGCGGCCAGGGTGATGGTCGCGCCGAATTCACCCACCGCGCGGGCAAAGCCCAGGGTCAGCCCCGTCAGGATACCCGGCGACATCAGCGGCAGGGTCACGGTCAGAAACACCCGCAGCTCGCCCGCGCCCAGGCTGCGCGCCGCCGCTTCGAACCGGTGATCCATGCTTTCGGCCGATTGCCGGATCGCCCGCACCAGCAGCGGAAAAGAGACGACGGCGCAGGCGATGACCACGGCCTGGGTCGAAAACGCCAGCCGCACCCCGAAAAGCGCGTGCAGCGGCGCCCCGATCACCCCTTCGCGGCCCAGCAGGACAAGCAGAAGATAACCGATCACCACCGGGGGCAGCACCAGCGGCAGGTGCACCACCGCGTTCAGCAGCCAGTGGCCGGGAAAGCGCCGGCGGGCCAGAAGCCAGCCCAGCCCGATCGCCAGAGGCAGCGACCACAGCACCGCCAGTGTCGCCGAGCGCAGGCTGAGCGTCAGCGCCTGCCATTCCATCACCGAAAGGCCCAGCGGCGGGGTCATGGCGCGCCCTCCGCCGGGCGGAAGCCGAAGCCGGCAAAGACGGTGCGCGCCGCATCCGCTCTCAGAAAGGCAAGCAGCGCCGCCGCCTGCTCTGGCTCGGTGGCGCCGGCCACGGGCGCGACAAGATAAAGGATAGCCGGGTGGCTTTCGGGCGGAATGTCATAGACCACCTCCACCCCCTCCACGCCCAGGGCATCGCTGGCATAGACCAGCCCCAGCGCCGCCTCGCCCCGCGCCACCGCCGCGACCGTGGCGATGGTGTTGCGCGTCGGCACATAAGAGGGCGCGACCGCCTCCCACAGGCCCAGGCTGGTCAGCGCCGCGTGCCCGTAGCGGCCCACCGGGGCGGTGGTGAAATCGGCCATGACGAACTGTTCATCCTCCAGCCGCGCGGCCATCGCCACCGCCGTCGGCATCAGCGCCCCGGCCCCGCTCGGCGCGATCAGCACCAGCGTGTTGGACAAGAGCGGCTCGACCGTATCGGCGGCGACCAGCCCCAGATCCACCAGATGCGCCATCCATTTGGGGTTGGCGCTGAGGAACAGATCGGCCGGCGCGCCCTGTTCGATCTGCCGGGCAATCGCGCCCGAGGCGCCGTAGGACACCGTGACATCCATTCCGCTTTCGGCAATCGCCGCGTCCAGCGCCCGCGCGGTAGAGGCCGCCGCGAAGATCAGCGGCCCGGCCCGCGCGGGCGGCGCCAGAAACATGCTCAGACAAAGGGCGGCAAGGATGCGCATGGGGCCTATCCGAACTTGTACAGAACGCCATAGCCGCCGCGCGGGTAGGACCATTCGATCTCGCCGGTGGCCTGACAGACGATGCGGCAGGTGCCGCATTCCATGCACCCGTCCGAGGCGATTTCCACCCGCCCGTCCTCGTCGGCGGTATAGCAGCCCGCCGGGCAGATGCTGATCAGCGAGCGCAGCTGCGGGCTGTCGACCGCGGCCCGGTTGATCTGAATATGCGGCCGTCCTTCATCAACCAGATAGCGGTTCTGAAAAAGCCGTTCTTCCATTCTCTGCACGATTTGAGTCATCTCCACGCCCTCATGAGTTTGAACATATCCGTTGCCACGCCCAGCCAGCTTCCGCGCGCGCGTTTCACGCTGCGCATCATGGCGCTTTCCTTCGATCGCTTGTCGGTGCCATCCACCCGCAGGAACATCTGCAGCGCCTGGCTCATCGCCTTGGGATAGGCGGTGAAAAGCTGCTTGTTACGTTCCAGAAGCGCGGGAATGCGGCGGTATTTCTTCAGATCCTTCATCACGAAACTGTCGGCCAGCTTGTCGCGATAGAGCTTCAGGTTGGCCTCGGTGATCGGCTTGCGCTCTGCCTTGAGCTGCACGATGCTTTCGCCAGCCAGCCGCCCGGTGGTCATCGCGAGGTTCGAGCCCTCGCGATGAACGGCGTTCACAAACTGCCCGGCATCGCCGATGATCACCCAGCCGTCGCCGGTCAGACGCGGGATCGCGTTATAGCCGCCCTCGGGGATCAGATGGGCGACATATTCCTTCATCTCCGATCCTTTCAGCAGCGGCGCCACCGACGGATGCGACTTGAAATTGTCGAGCAGTTCATAGGGCGGGATGCAGGTTTCCGCGAAGTCGGAAATCAGGCAGCCGACGCCGATCGAAATCGACTCCTTGTTGGTATAGAGAAACCCGGTGCCCACCATCCCCGAAGAGACGGAGCCCACCACCTCGATCACCACGCCGTCATCCTCGCCCGCCAGGTTGAACCTGTCGCGCACGGTCTGCTCGGGCAGGAAATGGGTCTCTTTCACCGCCAGCGCCACATGCTGCGGCTTGAGCTCGGGGCGCAGCCCGGCGTTCTGCCCGACCAGCGCGTTCACGCCCTCGCCCAGAACCACCACATCGGCATAGATCGGCCCGCCTTCGCGGTCGGTCTCTACCCCGATCACCCGGCCCGCATCATCCTTGACAAGGTTGGTGACAGTGGTTTCGGTGATCAGCAGCGCGCCGGCGGCGCGCACCTGCCGCGAGAACCATTTGTCGAACTGGGCCCGCAGGATCGTGTAGCGGTTCGGCTTGTCCTCGTTGAAATCGTCGCTGCGGTAATGCGCGCCGGTGTGGGATTTCTCGTCCAGCAACCACATGCGCTGTTCGACCACATGCCGTTCCAGTGGCGCATGTTCGCGAAAATCGGGGATGATCCGTTCCAGCGCATCGGCATAGAGGATGGCGCCCTGCACATTCTTCGATCCGGGGTATTCGCCGCGGTCGATCTGCAGAACGTTGAGCCCTGCCTTGGCCATCGTATAGGCCGCAGCATTGCCCGAAGGCCCCGCCCCGACGACGATTGCATCGAAATGTTCTGACATCTGAGCCTCCTTCAACTGGCCATGGCGCGGCGGCCAAGACGCCGCTCGAACGCATCCGCAAGCGCGGGCAGAACGGTCAGCGCATCGGCGACGACACCCATATGGGCGAATTCAAAAATCTTGGCGGCGGGATCGGTGTTGATGGCGACGATCAGATCCGCGCCCTCGACCCCGACACGGTGCTGGATCGCGCCCGAGATGCCGGCAGCGATATATAGCCGTGGCCGGATCGTGTTGCCGGTCTGGCCGATCTGGCGGTCGGCGGGCAACCAGCCTTTCTGCACCACCGGGCGCGAACAGCCGTATTCGCCGCCCAGAACATCGGCCAGCCGCGTGACCAGCCGGAAATTCTCGGGCACGCGCAGGCCCATGCCGCCGGCCACCACGATATCGGCATAGGCCAGGTTGGCGTCGTCGGTGGTGGCATCGGCCACGTATTCCAGAACCTTGGTGACGATATCGGCCTCGTCCATCTTCAGCGAATGCCAGACCATGCGGCCCGACCGGCTGCGGTCCGGCTCTGGCATGGCCATGACGCGCGGGCGCACCGTGGCCATCTGAGGGCGGAAATTGAGCGTGTGAATGGTGCACAGCAGCGTGCCGCCGAACGTCGGGCGGGTGGCGGCGAGGCTTTTCTCGTCATCCACGTCAAGCTCGGTGGAATCCGCCGTCAGCCCGGTTTTCAGCGTGGTTGCCACCGAACCGGCCAGATCGCGGCCAAGCGTGGTTGCGCCCAGCAGCATGATTTCGGGCTGGTGCGTGTTGACCAGATCGGTCAGCGCCCTGGTGTAGGGTTCGTTGCGATAGTCGGCCAGCGCCGGATCTTCGCAGATATAACAAACGTCGGCGCCATAGTGATAGGTTTCCTTGATCGCCTGCCGGGTTTCGTCGGATTTCGGGCCGAGCACCACACCCGCCAGATCAACGCCCAGCTTGTCGGCCAGCTTGCGGCCCTCGCCCATCAACTCCCACGATACGGGGTGAACCTTGCCGCGCTCCAGCTCCACGAACACCCAGACATGCTTGTAGGATCTGAACTTCTCGGGCAGCTCTTTCTTCATCCCCGCGCGGCCGGCGGGTTTCTTGTTCGGCGGTTGGGCAGCCATGGCGCGCTCCTTCAGTTCAGGGCGGCGGAGAGATCCGCCTCCAGTTTCGGTTGGGCGGCGAAGATCAGGTCGATGATGGCATCGCCGATCTGCGCGGGTTGCTTGCCTTCGACGGTGACCATCTCGGCCTGTTCGTCACGGGCGCTGGGGGCGAAAACGCGTTTCACGACAGTGGGCGAGCCGCGCAGGCCGCACATCATCACGTCTTCGACACCCGCCTCTTCGGCGGACCACACGGTCAGCTCGGCCCGGGCCGCGCGCAACATGTCGGCGACAGAGCCGCGGCGGATCTCGTTCGAACCTTCCAGCATGGTGATCAGACAGGGCAGCTTCGATTTCAGCACCTGCACCCCGCCCTCGGCCCGGCGACGCACCACGATTTCGCCCTTGCCCTGATCCAGCGTGTCGATGGCGGAGACATAGGTCAGCTGGTTCAGTTCCAGCCGGCTGGCGATGCCCGGGCCGACCTGGGCGGTATCGCCGTCAATGGTCTGCTTGCCGGTGAACACGATATCGACGGGGTGATCCGCGCCCAGCCGCGTCAGCGCCGTGGCCAGCGCGAAAGACGTCGCCAGCGTGTCGGACCCGGCAAAGCGGCGGTCGGTGATCAGCACCGCCTTGTCGGCACCCAGCCCCAGCGCGCGGCGCAGCGCGTCTTCGGCCATGGGCGGACCCATGCACAGAACGGTGACCTGCCCGCCATATTGATCACGCAGGCGCATCGCCTCTTCCAGCGCGAACAGGTCATAGGGGTTGATGATCGTGGGCACCCCCTGGCGCATGATCGTGTTGGTCACCGGGTGCACACGGATCTGCGCGGAATCCGGCACCTGCTTGATACATACGACGATGTTCAGACCATCGGTCGGGGTTTCGGGGGCGTCCATCGGTCAGGCTCCTTGTTTGCGGCGGATCACTCGGCGACCAGCGCGATGCTGTCGATGCTGACGTATTTGGCGGCCTGCTCGGCGGCCTTGTCGGCAAAGACCTTGAAGACCTTCTCCTGCAACGGCGAAGACTCGACGAAATCCAGATAGGCGCGCTTGAGGTGCTTGCGGGCCTCGAGGAACACCACCTCGTCCTCCATCCCGCTGAAATCGGTCTTCGCCAGATACTGGCCCATCCGCTTCATGATATGCAGCCGGGCCACATGCAGCACTTCCTGGTCGAAGGGCAGCAGCAGATAGACGAAGAAATCTTCGGCCGAGGACAGCGTGCTGAAATGGTCGAGTACGGTGTTGCCTTCAAACTTGGTCATGTTTTGCTCTCCTGTCGGGTCAGTGGGGTTGGCATTCGTTTCGGGTGTCGGCGCTGTCGCGGACGACCGTGTGCACCGTCGTGGCGCGGTGTTCGGCCAGCCGCGCCTCGAGAAAGGCGATGCGGTCGGCCAGGCGGGCCAGGGTGCGGCCCACCGGATCGGGGATCAGGTGGTGGTTCAGATCGACGCGCAGCGGATCGGTGGATTTGGGGCGCTCGGTCTGCACGATGCGAGCGGGCACGCCGATCACGGTTGCCTCTTGCGGCACATCCGAAACCACCACGGAATTCGCGCCGACACGCGCGCCTGCGCCGATTTCGACCGGGCCCAGAACCTTGGCCCCCGCCCCGACCAGAACGCCGTCGCCCAGCGTCGGGTGGCGCTTGCCCTCGGACCAGGACACACCGCCCAGCGTGACGCCGTGGTACAGCGTGACATCGGCGCCCACCTCGGCGGTTTCGCCGATGACAACGCCCGCGCCGTGATCGATGAAGAAACCGGGGCCGATCTTCGCGCCGGGGTGAATGTCGATGCCGGTCAGCATCCGCGCGAGATATGACAGGATCCGCGCGCCCATGCGCCAGTCGCGCCGCCACAGCCGATGCGCTACCCGGTAGGCCACGATGGCGTGCAGGCCGGGATAGCACAGCGCCGTTTCCACCGGCCCCCGCGCCGCCGGATCGCGGGCGCGGATCGATGCGAAATCGCTGGCGACAAGCTGTGCAAGGCTCTGTGTCATTGCGCCCCCCTTCCGCTGCGGCGTCCGCCGCGCTGCGCCTGGGCCACAAGCCCGGCAAGATCGGCGGAATTCGCCGCGCGTTTCATCTGCACCGACCAGCTGCGCAACAGCGGGATCAGGGCGCGGGCGGTGTGCTCGTCACTGGGCAGGTTGGCCTCGGCCAGGGCGTTGCGCAGGCCGGCGATGCCCGAATGCTTGCCGATCGCCACCTGATGCGCGCGTCCGAACCGCGCCGGGGCCAGGCCATCGCTTTCATAGGTGCCGCGATCCTTCAGCAGCGCGTCGACGTGAATGCCGGCCTCATGGGTGAACACACCCTCGCCGACGATCGGCTTGGACACCGGCAGCGGCCGCCCCGAGGCGCGCGCCACCAGCGCCGAAAGCGCATGCAGCCGCCGCAGCGCGATGCCGGTGTTCACCCCAGCCGCCTCCAGCGCGGCGGCGACCTCTTCCAGCGCGGCATTGCCGGCACGCTCGCCCAGTCCGTTGACCGTCACCGAAAGATGGCTGGCCCCGGCGGCGGCGGCGGACAGGGTATTGGCCGTGGCCATGCCGAAATCGTTATGGGCGTGAAATTCGATCGGCAACGCGATGCGCGGCACCAGATAGGAGACCAGCGCGTGGGTCGAAAACGGATCCAGCAGGCCCAGCGTATCGGCCAGCCGGAAACGCATCGCGCCCGCAGCCTGGGCCAACTGCGCAATCTCGGCCACGAAGGCGGGATCGGCGCGGCTGGCATCCTCGGCGCCCACCGACACCTCGAACCCGCGGCTGACGGCGGTATGCACCAGCTCCACGGTGTTGCGCCGGGCCCAGTGGCGATCGACCCGCAGCTTGCCCATCAACTGCCGCTCCGACACGGGCACGGCGAAATGCAGCCGCCGCACCCCGGATTTATGCGCATAATCCAGATCCACCATGCGCAGCCGGCACCAGACCACCGGCACCGCGCGCCGCAATTCGCAGGCGATGGTGCGGATATCGGCGATCTCGCCATAGCCCATCGCCGCCACGCCCACCTCGATTTCCGTCAGCCCGGCCCCGTCCAGCGCCCGCGCGATGGCGCGCTTTTCGTCCAGCGAAAAGGCCACACCGGCGGTCTGCTCGCCATCCCTCAGCGTCGTGTCGCAGAAGGTAACGGGCCCTTTGGGCGTCATGCGGGGAAGCGGGTTGAACGGCATGTCAGCGGTCATGGCGGGCTCCTCAGGCGTAGGCCGGATCGAAGGTTTGCGGCGCGGCACCATCGCGCGACCAGAACGGCGACATCTCGCGCAGCTGGTCGATGATCGCGGGCACGGCGTCGAGCACACGGTCGACATCCGCATCCGTGGTTTCGCGGCTGAGCGAAAAGCGGATGGCGCCATGCGCGGCGGTGAAGGGAATCTCCATCGCGCGCAGCACATGGCTGGGCTCGAGCGAGCCCGAGGTGCAGGCCGACCCCGACGAGGCCGCGATGCCCTGCTTGTTCAGCAGCAGCAGGATCGCCTCGCCCTCGATATATTCAAACGCGATGGTCGAGGTGTTGGGCAGCCGGTCATACGGATCGCCGGTGACGAAGCAATGGCCCACCGCCTGCACCAGCCCTTTTTCCAGCCGGTCGCGCAGCGCGGTGATGCGGGCCATGTCGTCGGTCATGGTGGCCATGGTCATTTCGGCGGCCTTGCCCAGCCCGACAATGGCCGGCGCGTTCTCGGTGCCCGCCCGGCGGCCGCGTTCCTGATGGCCGCCGCGCAGCAGCGGGCGGAAACGGGTGCCGCGCCGCACATAGAGCGCGCCCAGCCCCTTGGGCCCGTGGAACTTGTGCGACGACAGCGACAGCATGTCGATCGCGGTGCTTTTCAGATCAATCGGCACCTTGCCGACCGCCTGCACCGCATCGGTGTGAAACAGCGCGCCCGCCTCATGGGCGAGGTCGGCCAGCCCGTCGACCGGAAAGATCGTGCCGGTCTCGTTATTGGCCCACATCAGGCTGACCAGCGCCGTTTTCGGCCCCAGCGCCGCGCGATAGGCGTCGATGTCCAGCCGCCCCTGCTTGTCTACGGGGATGCGGTGTACGGTCACGCCCTCGTGCTTTTCCAGCCAGTCGCACAGCGACAGGATGGCCGGATGCTCGACCGTGGAGGTGACGATCTCATTGCGCTCCGGGTTCGCCGCAAGGGCCGAGCGCAGGGCGGTGTTGTTCGATTCCGTTCCGCCGGAGGTAAAGATGATCTCGTGGTCGAACTCTGCCCCGATCAGCGCCTGAAGCGATCTGCGCGCCTGGCGCAGCGCGCCGCCCACGTCGGACCCGAAAGCGTGGATCGACGAGGCGTTGCCGAACTGTTCGGTGAAATAGGGTACCATGGCCTCGACCACCTCGGGGAAGACCCGTGTCGTGGCGTTGTTGTCCAGATATACCGGTGTCATTGCTCAGCTCTCCCTCAGGTCTTCGCCACAGGCATCACGCGGACCGAACGGCCCAGGGTTTCGGCGATCCGCTTTTGCAGCCCGCCCAGCGTCTGGTTGGCAAGCTGGCAGCCCGAACAGGCGCCCGTCAGGCTGACCAGAACCAGCCCGCCCTCGAAATCCACCAGTTCCACATCGCCGCCATCGGCCTTGAAGACGGGGCGCAGCTCTTCGATCACCCTGGCGATGGCGATCGCCTCCTGCGCGGGGGTGCGGCCGGCGGGCGCGGGCGCCTCGGCAACCGGCGCGGGCGCGGCCAGCGGCGTGATCGCGATCGGCGCGGGGGCCTGGGGCGCGGGCGCGGCGGCGACCGGCGGCATGTCGGGGATGACAAAGCCCTGCGCCTTTTTCTTTTTCGGCTTCGGCGCGGGGGCGGCGCCGAACACGAACGCCTCTTCGGGCTTCAGCATACCCTCGGCCACCATCGCGGCATTCACGTCGGCCAGAAGCTCTTCGAGCGGTTCGCGGCAGGAATTGCAGCCGCCGCCGGCCTTGGTGTAATGGGTCACCATCTCGATCGAGGTCAGCTTGTTGGTGCGCACCGCGCGTTCGATCATGCCTTCGTCCACGGCGAAGCATTTGCAGATCAGCGCGCCCTCTTCGTGATCGTCATCCTCCAGATCCTCGCCGCGCCAGGCGGCCACGGCGGCCGTCAGCGCCTCCTGACCCATCACCGAGCAATGCATCTTTTCCGGTGGCAGCCCGTCGAGGAATTCGGCGATGTCCTGATTGGTCAGCCGGCGCGCCTCGTCGATGGTCTTGCCGATGACAAGCTCGGTCAACGCCGAGGACGACGCGATGGCGGAGCCGCAACCGAAGGTCTGGAACTTCGCCTCTTCGATAACCTCGGTTTCCGGGTTCACCTTCAGCATCAGCTTGAGCGCGTCGCCGCAGGACAGCGAACCGACCTCGCCCACCGCATTGGCATCCGCCAGCGCCCCGGCGTTGCGCGGATTGAAGAAATGGTCTTTGACCTTCTCGGTATATTCCCACATGGCCCGCGCTCCCTAGCAGAAGGATTTGCCGCAGCCGCAGCTGCTGCTGGCATTGGGGTTGTTGAACACAAAGCCGGACCCTTCGAGCCCCGACACGAAATCGATCGTCGTGCCTTCCAGATGCGGCTGGCTTTCGGGATCGATCAGCACGGTCACGCCCTCGGCCTCGATCACCGCATCATCTTCGGCGCGGGTCAGTTCCAGCGCCATGCCATATTGCAGCCCGGCGCAGCCGCCCCCCTGGACCATGATCCGCAGGCCCGCGACGGGCTGTCCGGCGCCGTCGATGGCGGTTTTGATGGCCGTTCGGGCGGTTTCGGTAAGTTCGAGCATGTGATCTCTCCTGTCTGAGCAATGTCGTTTGACAAAAGAGAAGCAAGCCGCGTGCCAAGACGGAAATTAACGCATTTTCAATGAGTTGGAATGGAACATGGGAGAAGCGCGGTGAGGGGATTGTGACAATGACAGATTCGCGACAAGCGGCGATTGTCGGATGTCAGGCGCCGTCGGGCGCGAAACATTCGGCCTTTTCGGGGCAGTCGTCGCAGCTGGGCGACAGGCACAGGGCGAACTCGCTGTCGGAACAGATCTGGCGATAGAAGAACTTCTTCCAGCGCATGTTCCGGCTGTTGGCCTCGGCCAGCCGGGGAAAGTGGCGGGCCATGAGATGGCCCAGCGCGCGGCGGTCGGGCAGGCCCAGATCCTCCCACAGGTGGCTGCCTTCCATCGCGCGCCGGGCCAGGATCTGCGCCAGCCACCGGCTTTCCTCGGACCCGTCGCCGCCGCGCCAGATCAGCAACAGCGCGATCGCCTCCTGATCGGCGGCGGGTGCGGGCGCGGGCACCGAAAGATCGGGCAGCGCCATGCCGGAAAACCATTTGGCGCAGAGCCGTTCCAGCGCTTCGGGCCCCAGCCCCAGAAGCGCGCTCAACGGCCCGCGCCCGGCCGCGTGTTCGGCCAGGGCATGATCGATGATACAGGCGAAGTCCGACTGAACCAGCGCGTTGGCACAGGCCCCCGAGGCGGCGGCTTCAGTCGGCGACAGCATGGGTCTGGCAGTTCGTCGGGCAGACCCGGAAACAGGCGCCGCAGCCGATGCAGGCATCCGGGTTCACAAGGGCCATCACGTTGCGCTCGATGTCATCCTCGTATTCCTCGTCATCAAGGTCGACGATTTCGTCTTCGTCGGTGACCCCTTTCAGCGTCATCACCTCGCGCCCGCAAACCTTGTAGCAGCGGCCGCAGCCGATGCAGGTTTCGGCATTGATCGCGACCAGAAACTCCGGCGTGTATTCAGTGCCGCCGCGGGTGAAGGCTGTGATCGGCATCGGCTGGTCCTTTCCGTGTCAGGCAGAGGCTTTCTCTGCCTGTCTCAAAGCTTTGCGCGCTTCGGCGAGTTGCCTGAACACGTCATACGTGGCCTCGGCCACTTCGGGGATCTTCTGCCAGTCGGTCGGCAGCTCCTCGCTCAGGTCATGCAGGTTCATCTTGGCGTCCGTGGCCCGCATCGACAGGCGTTTGACGTTCTTCCGCAGTTCTTCGATCTCCATTCTGCCCTCCTGCCTCAGCCCTTCGCCGCGTCGGGGTATTTCGCGATGGTTTGGGCGGCATCCGCTGTCAGCTTTTCGCCCGCCTCGCCCAGCTTGGCATAGGTTTCAAAGCCGAAGCGGTGAATGTCGCGCAGGTGCTTGGACAGCACCACCAGCTTGCCCGCGATCAGCACGATGCGGCCAAAGCCCTCGTGGCTCATCTTGCTCATCTGGCTGGCCATGCAGCCGGTCTGCTTTTCGATCATCAGGCCGATCGCGTCATAGAACTTCTCGACCCGCCACATCACGTCGGGATCAGGGTCGCCGATGATCGGGATCTCGCGCCGCTCTTCCCTGGTCACGATGAAATCGGCCAGGATCTGGGCATCGCTCTTTTCGTCCCAGGTGCCATAGCTGTCTTCGGCGCGGATCACGGCGGCGAGCTGTTTCAGGAACGGGCTGTCGGTCATCTCGCCGCCACGGGGGGCGGTGTCTGTCATGGTGGTCATCAGACCAACTCCTCTTCATCGTCCATGAAACTTGCGGGCGTGGCCGGGCGGCCCAGGATCTTGCGCAGGAAGGGCGGCGGGGTGCCGTTCAGCATCACCTGCACCTGTTCCAGAACCTCCTGAATGGTCTCGGGGTCCTTCCGCTTGATCGGATGAATGCCGGCCTTCACCACCTTGGCGGCCGACGGGCCGCCGATGGCCAGCGCGAACAAAAGCGCGCAGCCCTTCAGCGCCTCGACCTTGGGGGTGATCTTGTCGTCGATATCGTCATGCTTGCCCGACTGGCCGGTGACATCGTCAAAGGCCACGGCCTCGACAAACCACGCGCTTTCGGGGGTGACATCATAGATCGCGAATTTGCGGGCCGATCCGAAATGCGCGTTCAGATGCTCCATGTTATTGGTCGCAATCGCGACGCGCAGGGGCTTTTCCCCGGTTTCGGCCGGGGCCTCGGCCTCAATGAGACGCAGTCGGCGGGACATGTTCGAACTCCTCGCTGATGGGGGCGGCGCCGAAATCCTCGGGGCGCGCGCGGTGATGTTGGGCCTGAACGGCATTGGCGGTTTCGTAGAGAAAGGCCCGCGTGCCGCGATAGCCGACGCGGCAGATATCCTGCGCGCCCAGCCTGTCGAAGATCGGAAAGCCGGCACGGATCAAGGGCAGGTGCAGGGCATGGGCGGCATGGCGGCCATGGGCGTTGGTGATCAGCATCTGCGCCCCCGCCTCTTTCGCCGCGCGTTCCAGATCGCCCAGATCACCCAGGATCACGGTTTCGGCCGGAACGCGCTCGACGATGCCGTTGGTGTTGGAGGTGGTCACCGCCGTCACCACCTCGGCGCCCAGCCCGGCGAGCGTGCTGGACAGGGCGAACAGAAGGTCGGGATCGGCACCGACGGCAAGCTTCAGCCCGCCGATATGGAAATGCGCATCCAGCGAGGCATCCAGAAGCCGCGACCGATCGCGCTTGATGCTGGGCGGGGCGTCATCGACGCCGGACAGGCCCATCAACGTGCGCACGAAGGCATCCACCGGCTTCAGCCCGGTCAGCGACTGGAACACGCGGTAGGGCACGCAGGCGCGTTCCTCGATCAGCCGGGCGGCCGGGCGCATGCTTTCGCCCACCGCCAGGGTAAACGCGCTGTGCGCCACCTTCTCGATATCGGCCAGCGCGGTGCCGCCCAGCGACGTGCCCGCCCAGCTTTCCGACACATGCCCGTCGAGCGAGGTGGAGATATCGGGCAGCACGATCGGCGTCAGGCCGAAGGCGCGGATCATCCGCACCATCTCTTCGATCTCGGCCGGGGTGGCATGGCTGCCCACCAGCAGGTTGACCTGCCGCAGCTCGGGCGAATGCCAGACCGGATCAACCTCGGGCACCAGTGCGTCGATGATGGCCTCGACCGCCCTGGCCCAGCCATCCTCCAGCCCGCCGGCGAAATCGGGGGTCGAGGCATAGACGATCCTGGTATCCGCGAAATCGGCGCGCCGGGCGATGATCTCCCTTAGCTCTCCCGGAACATCCTCGCCGCGGGTCTCGGTCAGCGCGGTCGAGGCGATGCCGATGAATTTCGGCGCTGACTTCTTGCGCAGGTTCTCGATCGCCTCTTCGATCTGATCAGCCCCGCCGAGGATGGTGGACACCTCGTTCATCGCCGTGGTCTGCAGCGGCACCGCCTCTTTGAAATGGCGCACCAGATGCACCATCGCGAAGGCGGTGCAGCCCTGCGAGCCGTGGAACAGCGGTATCGCCCCCTCGATGCCCAGATAGGCCAGCGCGGCGCCGAGCGGGGCGCTGGATTTCAGCGGGTTGGTCGACAGCGCGCGGCGGGGATGAACAAGCTTGGCCATGTCAGCAATCCTCGAAGTCGACGGCATCGTTCGACACGCCCGAAACCGGGCAGGTGCCGCGCAGCTCGGGCATCACGCGCACCGGGCCGGTGTCTTCCTCCCAGGGCGCGGGCGCGCGCAGATCGGCCCACATCGGGTTGTTCACCGCGCGGTCGATGGCGCGGACCATATCGACCATCCCCATATAGCCGGCATAGGGCTCGTGCTTTTCCTGGTTCACATCGACCCAGGGCATTTTCGCCTTCAGCGCCACGAATTGCGACCGCCCGCCCGACATCAGCACATCGGCCTCGGCATCCTTCAGCAGGCGGTACATTTCCTTGGGCGCCATGTTTTCGAACATGTGCTTGTCATCGCCCATGATCTCTTTCACGCGGTCCTTGTCATCGTCGGTGGCCTTGCGGACCGAGGTGCCGATCACCTCCATCCCCAGTTCCTGAAGCGCCGACACGACAGACCAGCTTTTGTGCCCGCCGGTGTAAAGCAGCACCCGGCGGCCTTCGACCCTGGGGCGAAGCGTTTCCAGCTCGGCCCAGATCTTCGCCTCTTCTTCGGCGATCAGCGCCTCGCACCGTTCCAGCAGATCGGGGTCGGCGCCGCGTTCGACAAGCATCCGGCACAGCGTGCGGATCGCGTCGGACGTGTCGGAAATGCCGTAGAAGGAACCTTCGAAGAACGGGATGCCGTAGCGTTCCTCCAGCTTGCGGGCGAGCGTGATCAGCGCCTTGGAGCAGACCAGCATCGTGACCCTGGCCCGGTGCGCCATCGCCACCTGCCGGTAGCGCGCATCGCCGGTGATCGAGCCGAGGATACGGATGCCAAGCCTGTCGAGCAGCGGCTTGACCTGCCACAGCTCGCCCGACAGGTTGTAATCGCCCACGATGTTCACATCGTAAGGCGTGCATTCCTCCGGCTCGATCGTGCCGATCACGTGATCCAGCAACGCCTCGCCGGCCAGCTTGTTGCCAAGGTTCTTGGAGCCCACATAGCCCGGCGCGTTGACGGGGATGCAGGGCGTGCCGAATTTCTCTGCCGCCGCCTTGCAGACCGCATCGATATCGTCACCGATCAGCGCGGGCACGCAGGTGGAATAAACGAAGACCGCGGGCGGGGCGTGGGCCTCTATCACCTCGCGGATGGCACGGAAGAGCTTTTTCTCGCCATGGCCCATGACGATATCAAGCTCGGTCATGTCGGTGGTGAAACCGGTGCGGTAAAGCTGCGAGCCCGAGGAAGAGGCGCCGCGATTGTCCCAGCCATTGCCCTCGCAGGCCAGCGGCGCGTGGACGAGATGGGCGACATCGACGATGGGCTGCAGCGCGATCTTGGCGCCGTCGAAAGCGCAGCCGCCAGCCGCCGCACCCGGCGTCAGGGGCTTGGCGCAGCCCTTCTTGCGTTGCTGTTCGGATTTGTTGACGTTCTGCCCGCAGGCCGGTTCGTCGAACACATCCTGAATTTTCTGCTTCAGCGCGTCGCCCATTCCGCTCACCCCGTGATGCGTTTCGATGTGCAAAGGCGGCCCCGGGCGATCCGGGGCCGCCGAACCCTCAGCGGGTCAGATCGTAGGAATAGTCGGTCTCGCCCGGCACGATCGTGTCGTCGTCGAGCTTGTCGAAGATCGTGTCGAGGATCTTGACCATCACGTTCAGCGCGCCCTGATAGCCCCAGGTCGGATAGCGGTGGTGATGGTGGCGGTCGAAGATCGGGAACATCAGCCGGATCAGCGGGGTGCCGGTGTCACGCTCCAGATACTTGCCGTAGGAATTGCCGATCAGCATATCCACCGGCTCTGTCGCCAGAAGCGAGCGCATGTGCCACAGATCCTTGCCCGCCCAGACCTGGCAGCCAGCGCCGAAGGGCGAGGACGCCAGCAGCGCCGCCATCTTCTTGGCCCAGTCCTTGTTGCCGTTGGTGGCCAGGCAATGCTTGGGCTCGCCGCCCATCTCCATCACGAAACGCGCCATGGCATAGACGAAATCCGGATCGCCGTAGATGGCATAGGATTTGCCGTGCAGCCACGACTGGCTGTCGGCCAGCGCGTCGATCAGGCGGCCCCGCTCCAGCCGCAGGCTTTCGGGTATCTCGACACCGGCAAGCGCGCTCATCTTCATCAGGAACTCGTCGGTGCCCTGCACCCCCATCGGGTAATGGAAGGCGGCGGTTTCCTGGCCCTTCTCGGCGCAATATTCCAGCGTCTTCTTGGTGCAGTATTCCTGCATCGACACGGTCGCCTTGGCATTCAGCGCGGCGGCCACATCCTCCAGCCTGGTGCCGCCGGAATACATGCGGAACTCGCCGTCGGAGGGGGTGTCATACACGTCTGACACGTCCGACAGCACCGTCGCCTCGACGCCCATCTCGGCCAGAAGGCGCTTCATCTCGCGGATGTTGCCCACGGCGAAACCGTCGAAACCGGGGATGATGTTGATCCCCTCGTCCGGCGTGCGCTCGGCCTTGTCCCAGAAATTCTGCAGGATGCCTTTCTGCATGTTGTCATAGCCATCCACATGGCTGCCGACAAAGGCGGGGGTGTGGGCGAAGGGCACGTCGAATTCCTGCGGAACCGATCCCTTTTCCTTGGCCTGCTGGATGAACGAGTTCAGGTCGTCGCCGATCACCTCGGCCATGCAGGTCGTCGATACCGCGATCATCTTGGGATCGTAAAGCGCCTTGGTATTGGCCAGACCGTCAACCATGTTGATCAGCCCGCCGAACACCGCCGCGTCTTCGGTCATCGAAGAGGACACGCAGGAAGACGGTTCCTTGAAATGGCGCGACAGGTGCGAGCGGTAATAGGCGACACACCCCTGCGAGCCGTGTACGAAGCTCATGGTCTTTTCATAGCCGGCGCCGGCGAACACCGCGCCCAGCGGCTGACAGGCCTTGGCGGGGTTCACGGTCAGCGCTTCGCGGGCCAGGTTCTTTTCCCGGTATTCCCAGGACTTCGTCCAGTCGCCGATTTCCTTGACCATGTCTGCGGGGTGGCCGCATTCGAACTTGGCCTTCTTGTTCTTCAGCATCTCGGTGTATTCGGGCTGCTGGAACAGCGGTGCGTGGTCGAGCACTTTATCTGCCGATTGAGGCATTGGTTTCATCCTTCTCCTGGCCGTCCGCATTCCGGGACGCGCCGATGAGGGTTTCGATAAGGGCGGATGGACAGGCCGGGGCGCCCGTCCATCCGGGGCGGGATCAGGGCCGGGTCAGGCGGCCTTGGTCCACGGGGCGTCGAACATGCCCCAGACGGGGTTGTTGATGGCCAGATCCATGTCACGGGCGAAGATCGCGAAACCGTCATAGCCGTGATACGGGCCCGAATAATCCCAGCTGTGCATCTGGCGGAACGGGATGCCCATCTTCTGCACCGGGTATTTTTCCTTGATGCCAGAGCCGACGAGATCGGGGCGGATCTGTTCGATGAACTTCTCCAGCTCATAGCCGGTGACGTCATCATAGATCAGCGTGCCTTCCTTCACGTAATGGCCGGTCCGCTTGTAATCGTCGCCATGGCCAAACTCATAGCCGGTGCCGGCGATCTGCATGCCCAGATCCTCATAGGCCGTGACCACGTGGCGGGGGCGCAGACCACCGACATAGAGCATCACGGATTTCCCCTCGAGCCGGGGACGGAACCGGTTGATCACGTCATCGACCAGCGGCTGATACTTGGCGATCACCTTTTCGGCGTTTTCCTGGATCGTCTCGTCGAAGTTCTTGGCGATGGCGCGCAGGCTGGCCGCGATCTGGCTGGGGCCGAAGAAGTTGTATTCCATCCAGCCGACGCCGTATTTCTCCTCCATGTAGCGGCAGATGTAGTTCATCGACCGGTAGCAGTGGATCAGGTTCAGCCGGGCCTTCGGCGCGCGCTCGATCTCGGCCAGGGTTGCGTCGCCCGACCAGTTGCCGACCACGTTCAGGCCCATCTCCTCGAGCAGGATACGGCTGGCCCAGGCATCGCCGCCGATGTTGTAATCGCCGATGACGTTCACGTCATAGGGCCCGGTTTCATACCCGGCGCCGGCGCCTTCGCCCTTTTCGAACACCCAGTCGCGCACCGCGTCATTGGCGATGTGGTGACCGAGCGACTGCGACACGCCGCGGAACCCTTCGCAGCGTACCGGCACCATGGTCTTTTCATGCTGCTTGTTCTTCTCGCGCGCCACCGCCTCGATATCGTCGCCGATCAGGCCGATCGGGCATTCCGACTGGATCGTGGTGCCGTTGTTCAGCGGGAAAAGTGTTTCGATCTCGTCAATCGTCTTGCCCAGCTTCTTGTCGCCGCCGAACACGATGTCCTTTTCCTGGAAATCGGTTGTGAACTGCATCGTCACGAAGCTGTCGACACCAGTGTTACCGATGTAATAGTTGCGGCGCTGAGACCAGGAATACTGGCCACAGCCAACCGGGCCGTGGCTGATGTGAACCATGTCCTTGACCGGCCCCCAGACCACCCCCTTGGACCCGGCATAGGCACAGCCGCGGATGGTCATCACACCGGGGATCGATTTGATGTTGGATTTCACCGTGTCGCATTTCGATGCGATTTCGGTTTCGCCCTCTTCGCCCGGCTGGGCGACACCGAGGTGCTTCTGGCGCTTTTTCTTCGCCTTGTCGGGATACGCGGCGAGGACCTCCTCGATGAGCTTTTCGTGGCTCTCCGCGTCGTTTGTATAGTCTTTGGCCATCTGGCAGGCTCCTCTTCGCGTGGGTTGGGGGCCGGCCACCGGGCCGGCCCCGTATTGATCAGGCGTTGGCGGCTTCGGTTTCGGCGATGGCCGCGAGGCGCTCTTCCTCGGACTGCATGATGCCGAAATCCATCAGCATCTCTTCCAGCTCGTCCATGGTGATCGGGGTCGGGATGACGCCCTTGCCCGAGTTGTTGTGGATCTTCTGGGCCAGTTCGCGGTATTCGGCGGCCTGCTTGCTTTCGGGTGCGTATTCGATCACCGTCTGGCGGCGCAGCTCGGCGTGCTGAACGATATTGTCGCGCGGCACGAAATGGATCAGCTTGGAGCCCAGCTTGGCGGCCATGGCCTCGGCCAGTTCCAGTTCCTTGTCGGTCTGACGCTCGTTGCAGATCAGGCCGCCCAGGCGCACACCGCCGGAGTTCGCGTATTTCAGAATGCCCTTGGCGATATTGTTGGCGGCATAAAGCGCCATCATCTCGCCGGACATGACGATGTAGATTTCCTGGGCCTTGTTCTCGCGGATCGGCATCGCGAAGCCGCCGCAGACAACGTCGCCCAGAACGTCGTAGGACACGTAGTCCACATCGTCATAGGCACCGTTTTCTTCCAGGAAGTTGATCGAGGTGATCACGCCGCGGCCAGCGCAGCCGACGCCCGGCTCGGGGCCACCGGATTCAACGCATTTGATATCCCGGTAGCCGGTTTTCAGCACATCCTCGAGTTCCAGATCCTCGACCGAGCCCATTTCCGCGGCCAGGTGAAGCACCGTATCCTGCGCCTTGGCGTTCAGGATCAGGCGGGTGGAGTCTGCCTTGGGGTCGCAGCCGACGATCAGGATCTTCTGACCCATCTCGACAAGTGCCGCGAGCGTGTTCTGAGAGGTGGTCGATTTCCCGATCCCCCCCTTGCCATAAAAGGCGATCTGCCGGAGTTCGCTCATCTGTGTTTCCTTTGCAGGTCTGTAATGTGTCACGAGAAAGGCGTGGTCGCCGCTCTCCCCCTTTAAGGAAGCAGTAAGCGTGCCAAGTTCAAATTTTCCAAAATATCCGCCAATATCAAATATTTGGCCGAAATTCCATGACTTCACCTCTGTGTGACGAACCCGACAATTTTGTACCGTTCCGTGTCGGGGATCTGTGGGAAAGAGCGCCGGCGCGGCGCCGGTCAGCAATCCTCGGGCGCGTCAAGACAGGCCAGGATGCCATTGGCGCCAAAACGGCCGGTCGGGTCCAGCGCGGCGGCCTGTTCCATCATCGCGCGCCCGGTTTGCATCTGCCCCAGCCGCAGGTGGCAATAGCCGCAGGCGGTCAGCGCCTGCAGATACAGGCCGGGCGCAAAACCGATGTCGGCAAAGGCGGCGTCACCGGGGTGGACACGGCGCCAGTCGGTGGAAATGTTCAGGCGGCGGGCGGCGGTTTCAAGAAGCACCTCGCCAAAGCCGACCGCATCCGCATAGCGGTGATTGTAGAAATAGAAACGGTAGGCGGCGAGTTGAACCTCGAAATGATCGGGCGCGATCGACAGGGCCTGTCGCAGCGCCTCTTCCGCCACCTCGGGCGCGGACCGCGCCCGGCGCGCGCCCTGCAGCGCGACAAGCGCGCGCTGCAGACGCGTGTCATCAGGCTCTGCCCGGTCGGAACACACCGCCCCTTCTTCCGCGCCCGCCGCTTATCAGGCCGGCGCCAGCGCCAGCACGTCGGCAACCGCCGACAGCGGCAGGTCGAGCCGGGTGATCTCCAGCTCGTCGAGAAAGCGTTGCTCCATCCGGGTCAGCGGCCCCTCGATCACCGCGACATGGTTGCCGCCGGAGCGTTTGACGATCTGCCGCGCGAAGATCCGCAGCATCTGGTCGTCGAACCGGCAGCCCAGAAACAGAAACCCGCGGCCGGTGCGCCGGGCGCGCACCTCTTCGGGGATCGGCGTCTGAATGTCGATCTCTGTCAGCACCTCGACATAATCGCTGTCGGACATCAGAAAGCTCGACCCCTTGCGCGCCAGCCCGTGCGGCTTGTAGATCAGCGACGGCCAGGCCGGGTCGGCGCCTTCGGGGCGCTCCTCGGCCGCCGAATTATAGGCCCGCGTCCAGATCTCGATCCATTCGCCATTGCGGCTGACGCCCTGAACCCAGCCCCAATCCTTCGACTGCGCGCCATAAGCGTTGATCAGCCCGTCGTCATACCATGCATCGACGACCATCGGGGGGCGCAGACCGGCCAGCCAGCCATGCACGGGGTTGTCGCCCGCCTGCCCCACCGCGAAGGCCCGTTCGACGATGTCGTTCAGGGTGGCGCGGAACTTGCGGCTCTCGACATATTGCGCCGCCGACCACAGATTGCCTGACGCCCGCTTGGGCACCCGCACCTCGGCCTCGACCAGCGCGCAAAGCGCATCGGGCGAGGTTGGCGCGGCGGTATCGGAAAGCGCCACGACCCCCGGGCCGAGATAGGGCACCATGCGCCCGGCTTCGACCTGTTCGATGGCCTCTTGCAGCGCTGTCATCTGATCGCTCATCGCTCAATCCTCTGCATTGGCCAGACGTCTGGCCTCTATCGTGATCGGAAGTTTCGGGGCTTCGTCGAAGGCCGGCAGTTCCAGCACCCATCCGTTCGACAGGCGCGCCCAGCCGCCCCAGAGGGCGGGGCTCTCGGTCTCGACGATCATTTCCTCAAGATCCTTCTTGGGCACGTAAACCTCGGTGCCCTTGGCGGTTTCGCGGATCATCACCTTCATGGCCGGGCCTCCGGGTTTTCCAGGTCGATCAGTTCGCGCCCGCGCATGCCGACGATCGAGTTGCGATCCACGAATTCAACCGCGTAGATATAGAACTGCTGAAGATAGACGCCGATATCGCGCACATAGCCGATATCGCCCTTTTTCACGACAACCTCGCCAATCTCCTTGCCCATCATGGTGCCGTCGTTGCGGATGTTCTTTTTCGACTGCACCTTGGCGCCGGGCATGTAGATGGGCGGCTTGTACACCTCGATCTCGCGGTCATCGGTCGACATCGTCAGGTACCTCTTTCAATTGCGCCAGACGTTCGGCGGCGGTTTCGCGGATCACATCCTCGGGGTCGTCCAGCAGGGCCCGTGCCAGATCGGGCGGGGCGCGTTCGGCCACGGTGTGGCGCACCCGAAGGTCATCGTCCCGGGCATAGGCGCCCAGCCGGGCGGCGGGCATCCGCGCCGCCGCCTCGCGCCGCACCAGCGGGTCGGGGTCGGTGACGAAATGCACCAGCCAGTTTTCGCCGATCCGCCGCGCGACGATGCGGCGGATCTCGGGGTCTTCGTCGCGCACCATGGTCGGCAGCATTCCCGGATCGGCCCGGCGCGTGGCGATCTGCCGGACATAGCTGTCGGGGTCCGACAGCATCGGCAGCAACTTTTCCAGCGGCAGACGATGCGCCACCGCGATCCGCACCCGCCGGTCGGGATCCTTGATGCGCCGGCGGGCATGGGTCACCGGCAGGCGCAGGATGGCCATCGCCCGCACCCCCGCATCGGCATCGTTCAGAAGCCGGGGCAGGCGAAACAGCGTGGCCACCCGCGCCGCGTTCATCCGGGTTTCGAAATAGGGCATGGTCAGGCACGCGTCGGCCAGGTCCGGGTTCAGCACGAAAAACCGCTCGATCCGCTTGGCATAGCGGTCATGCACACAGGCCCAGCCCTGCCCGCATTGCCCGAGATCCAGACGGCCGCGGAAACGGCAGGCCCCGCACTCAAGGGGCCTGCCCTCCCAGTCGACCGGTGCCGGACCTTCGGGCATCGCCGGATCAGGCCGGAACGCAGGTGTCGGGCACCGGGCAGACTTCGGCACATTGCGGCGAGTCATAGCTGCCTTCGCATTCGGTGCAGAGCGCCGGATCGATGACATAGGTGTCATTCTTGAACTTGATCGCCGCGTTGGGGCATTCGAACTCACAGGCGCCACAGACGGTGCATTGCGACACGATGATTTTCAGGCTCATGGGTAGTCTCCTTTTCAGTCGGCAGATCAGGCGCTGACGGCCTCTTCGGCCGGCAGGCCGTTGCGGGCGCGGAACACGGCCGAAACGGCGGTTTCGATATAGTCGAAGGCGTAATCGTCGATCGCCTCGATTCCGGCGGCCTCCAGCGCCTCGCGCGGGCAGTCGCCGATCTTGGCGCACAGGATCACCGGAACACCTTCCAGCGTGCGGATCACCTCATCCAGCTTGTCATCCTCGCCGTAGCCGCCGACGCAGTAATTGTCGGCGCGGCGGTGCGTGACGAAACGCACGCCATCGGCATCCACCTCGAAGACCTGGAATTCGGTCGCATGGCCGAAATGCTGGTTGATACGGCCGCCGCCCTTGGTGGCCACGGCCACCAGCATCGCCTTGGCGTCCTCGGCCACGGTCGCGGTGGTTTCACCCTTTGCCACTTCGGCGGCGGCGCGGCGATCCATCCGTTCACCGGCAACCCATTCCCGATAGGCCTCGCGTTTGGCGGGATCATAGCTCACCTCTTCGGGCACCAGATCCATGGTGAATTCCTGGCCGCGATCCTCGCCCAGCAGGCCGACGGCATCGGCGCGGCACTGGCGGCAATGGCGCATCAGGTTGGCGCCCCCGGCACAGGCATCCTGCAGTTCCTTCAGTTCGGCGGCGGTCGGGCCGCGCTGACCTTCCAGACCGAAGACCGTGCCATGCTCGGGGGCAGAGATCAGCGGCATGATGTTGTGCAGGAAGGCGCCCTTTTCCTTGACGACCTTGTTCACCTCCAGCAGGTGCTTGTCATTGATCCCGGGGATCATGACGGAATTGACCTTCACCAGAATCCCGCGCTCGGCCAGCAGGTCGAGGCTTTGCATCTGGCGTTCATGCAGGATCTTGCTGGCCTCGAGCCCGGTGTGGCGCTTGTGCTGATAGAAGATCCACGGATAGATCTTCGTGCCCACCTCCGGGTCGATCATGTTGATGGTCAGCGTCACATGGTCGATGTTCATCTCGAGCAGATCATCGACATGATCGGGCAGCGCCAAGCCATTGGTCGACAGGCAAAGCTTGATGTCGGGAAGCTGTTTGTAGACCAGATCGAAGGTCTCTTTGGTCTTGCGCCAGTCATAGGCGCTGTCGCCCGGCCCGGCGATGCCGAGCACCGAAAGCTGCGGCACCTCGTTGGCCACGGCGATCACCTTGCGCGCCGCCTGTTCGGGGTCCAGCCGCTCGGACACCACGCCGGGGCGGCTTTCGTTGGCGCAATCGTATTTGCGGTTACAATAGTTGCACTGGATGTTGCAGGCCGGGGCGACGGCCACATGCATACGGGCGAAATAGTGATGTGCCTCTTCCGAATAGCAGGGGTGATCCTTCACCTTCTCCCAGATTTCGGGGGCCATGTCCGAAGGGCCATCGGACGATCCGCAGGCGGAGCTTTCGCATCCCTTGTCTTCGATGGCTTTCGACAGGTCGTCGCGCGACGCGACCTTGAGACCATCGAGCGAGATAACATTGGCGGTCATGGGCTTGCTTCCTTTTCGATCCCTGTTCAGAGATTAAGGAAGCAAACAGAGTGCCAAGTATTAAGTCATTGAAATCGCCTGAACTTGCCGCGCGCCCTGTGCTGTCAGTGTCGCCCCCCCGACAGATGGTAGGGAACCCGACAATCACGCTCAGGCATCGCCGCCCCCGCGGAAAGCCGGTCAGAATTTGCGGATGTCGATATTGTGCTTCTTCAGCGCATACCCGATCTGGCGCGGGGTCATGCCCATCAGCCGCGCCGCCTTGGCCTGCACCCAGCCGGCCTGTTCCATCGCGGCGATCAGCTCGTCACGTTCTGTGTTGGCGGTCTTGCGGGGTTGGCCGGGGCAGTTCGACGGTGCCGTCGCCGGCGGCATCTGGTTGACGATCGGGCGCACCACCCGCCCGGCCGACAAGCCGCCGATCGGCGAGCTGTCGACGCTTTGCAGCCGCCACAGCTCGGCCGACAGGCAGGCATCCTGCTGGCAGGCCATATCCGACGCGGCAATCACCGGCCCCGCCGCCAGCGCCGCCACACGGCTGACGCAGTTTTCCAGCTCGCGCACATTTCCGGGGAACTTGCAGGCAAACAGCGTTTCGAACGCATCGTCGGCAAAGCTCAGGCTCAGGTTGTTCTCGCGGTTGAACCGATCCAGGAAATTCTGCGCCAGTTTCGGAATGTCGCCCGGCCGGTCGCGCAGCGGTGGCAGCATGATCGGAATGACGCAGATCCGGAAATAGAGATCGGCCCGGAAATCACCCTTGGCAACGGCATCCTCGAGGTCGCGGTTCGTCGCGGTGACGATCCGCACATCGACGCGCAGCGTCTTGGTGCCCCCCACCCTCTCGAACTCGCCCTCCTGCAACACGCGCAGCAGCTTGGCCTGAAACTCGTGGCTGATCTCACCGATTTCATCCAGGAACAGCGTGCCGCCATCGGCCAGTTCGAAACGCCCTTTCTTCTGCGCCATTGCGCCGGTGAAAGAGCCCTTTTCATGGCCAAACAGCTCCGTTTCCAGAAGCGTTTCGCTCAGCGCCGCGCAGTTGAGCTTGACGAAGGGCTTGTCCTTGCGCTCGCTCAGGGCATGAATGGCACGGGCGAACAGCTCTTTGCCGGTGCCGCTTTCGCCGCGCAGCAAAACCGGCGCGCTGGTCTTGGCGACCTTGCGGATCCGGGCGATGACGGTTTCGATTTCGGGGCTGTCGCCGATGATCCCGTCGATCGGGGTTGTCTGGCTGCCGGCGCCCGCCTGCGCAGCCTTCACCGCGTTGCGCGCCTCGTTCATGATCCGCGACCGGTCGCGCGCCACAAGCCGGCGGAACCGCAGCGACTGCTCGAACAAAGAGGCGATCATGGTCAGCACGCGCAGGTCGTTGTCCAGCGTGCTTGTCGAAGGCTCTTCGAGCGTCCGATAGACACAGAGCACACCCAGCACCAGCGGCGATTTCGCCTGCTCGCGGATCGGCACGGCGAACAGCGCCATCTTGTCACCGCGCGCATTGGGCGGAAGCGCGTCCGCGCCGAATTCCGCCACCACATCCTGCGAAACCATTGCCACGCCCGTGCGAAACACAAGCGCGGCCACGGCTTCGGGGATGGCCCCGCAGGATGGCGGCTGAAGCTCCGTCGTCAGGCTGGTCGCTGCGATCACATAGGGGTTGGACTTCGCGGAAGGATGGGCCGCGTCCGGATCGGCCAGCAGGGCAACCGCGCCATGCCTGAGCCCCATGAAAGACGACAGCACGTTCAGAACGGATGCCATCTGGCTGATGGGATCGGTTGCACCGGTCAGTATCTTAGCAGACTCATACACGACATCGAGCGATATACGCTCTGCGCCCGCCGCGCCCTGTTTCCTGGATTTCCTGGGTCGGTCTGCTGTGGCAATCTGCATTGCGGAACCCTCACAGCTTGAATTGATTCTACTTTAACGCGCCGCCGGGCACTGTCCATTTGCAGATTGCAAAGAAATGAAATGCGGGCGTTTCTGTCGCGGCTCGCCGCTACATCGCTGGCATTCTTGGCTCTCCGGTGCGGTGTAGCCGCATTTTTCGGCAGCCGCGATTCAGCTTTCGGAGGCCGGAAGCGGGCCAGGGCTCTGTGCCCGGCTCGGGCATTCAGGCAGGGTGTAGCGGGGCCGCCAGCGCACCGGCAGCCCCGAAATGTCAGGCGAGGTTGCGGAACAAGCGGCGCACCATCACAAAGAACAACGGCACGAACAGAACGCTCAGAACCGTTCCGGTGATCGTTCCGGAAAACACGCCGGCACCGATCGCATTACGCCCGCCGGCCCCCGCGCCGGTGCTGATCACCAGCGGGAAAACACCCAGCGAAAAGGCCATCGACGTCATGATGATCGGCCGGAAACGCTGCCGTGCGGCGGTTTTCACCGCCTCATAGAGCGACTCGCCGGCAGTCACCCGTTCCCTGGCGAATTCAACGATAAGGATTGCGTTCTTGCCGGTCAGACCGACCACGGTCAGCAGGCCGACCTGAAAGAAGACACCATTTTCAAACCCGCCCAGCTTGGCGCCGATAAGCGCGCCCAGCACGCCTGTGGGCATGGCCATCATGACCGCGAAGGGAATGGCCCAGCTTTCGTAAAGCGCCGCAAGGCACAGGAACACGGCAGCCAGCGACAGGGCGTAGAGCATCGGTGCCTGATTGCCGGATTCGCGTTCCTCCAGCGACAGCCCGGTCCAGGCAAGGGCAAAGCCGGGCGGAAGCTGCGTTGCAAGCCGTTCAATTTCCGCCATCGCCTCGCCGGTTGTCACACCCGCCGCCGGAGTGCCCTGGACCTGCATCGCGGGCACACCATTGTAGCGAGCAACACCTTGCGGCCCGAACTGCCAATCGCCTTCGGAGAAGTTGGAGAAGGGCACAAGGCCGCCGCTGTTGTTCCGGATCCACCAGCGTTCGATATCCGCCGGCGTTGCCCGCGCGTCGGCCTCGCCCTGAACGTAGACGCGCTTGATCCGGCCCTGATCGAGGAAATCGTTCACATACCGCCCGGCCCACGCAACCGACAGAAGATTGCCGACATCCGTGGCCGACAGCCCCATCGCCCCGGCCGCGCGCCAGTCGATGTTCAGGTTGAACTGCGCTGCATCCTCCAGCCCGTTGGGGCGGGCCGAGCCGATAAGCTCGCTTTGCGAGGCCATCCCGAGCAGCATGTTGCGGGCTTCCAGAAGCTGTTCATGGCTCTGGCCGTTACGCGCCTGCAGGTAGAAATCGAAGCCACTGACGTTGCCAAGCTCGGTCACCGCCGGTGGCACGATCGGAAAGACCCTTGCATCGCGGATTTGCTGGAAAGCCCCGGCGGCCCGGCCGGCAATCGCCTGAACGTTTTGCTCCGGGTCCTCCCGCTCGGACCAGTCCTTCAGCCGGATGAAGGCCAGCCCCATGTTCTGCCCCTGACCGGCGAAGCTGAAGCCGCCCACACCAAAGGTCGATTCCACAGAATCCCCTTCGGTATCGTGAAAATGCGCCTCGACCTGCTCGACAACGGCAACGGTCCTGTCGATGGTCGCGCCCGTGGGCCCCTGGATCAGGGTCAGAAGAATGCCCTGATCCTCATCCGGCAAAAAGCCCGTGGGCGTGTTCACATACAGCCAGCCCATCGCGACGATCACGCCGAGATAAAGTATCCCGATCCGGACCGGGCGCGTGATGATATAGCCGACGCTGGCGGCATACCCGCCGAGCAGCTTGTCAAAGCCCGTGTTGAACCAGCCGAACGGGCCGCGCTTGCCGTGATGGGCATCTTTCGGACGCAGCAGCGTGGCACACAGCGCCGGTGTCAGCGTCAGGGCGACCACGACAGACAGCGTCATGGCCGAGACGATGGTGATCGAGAACTGCTGATAGATCACCCCGGTCGACCCGCCGAAAAACGCCATCGGCACGAACACCGCCGACAGCACCAGCGCGATACCGATCAGCGCTCCGGTGATCTGGCCCATGGATTTATAGGTGGCCTCTTTCGGGCCCAGCCCCTCCTCCTCCATGATACGTTCCACGTTTTCCACCACGACGATGGCGTCATCCACCAGCAGGCCGATCGCCAGCACCATCGCCAGCATGGTCAGCGTGTTGATGGTGAACCCGGCGACGGCCAGGATACCGAACGTGCCAAGCAGCACGACGGGAACCGCCAGCGTCGGAATAAGCGTGGCGCGGAGGTTCTGCAGGAACAGCAGCATCACGAAGAACACCAGCACGATCGCCTCGAACAGCGTCTTGACCACTTCGTGGATCGAAATCTCGACAAAAGGCGTGGTGTCATAGGGGATCACATAGCTGACACCCTCGGGGAAGAACTCCGCGAATTCTTCGATCCGCTCCTTCACGCGCTCCGCGGTGTCGAGCGCGTTGGCGCCGGTGGCAAGCTGGATCGCCATGCCCGACGAAGGATTGCCGTTGAAGCGCGCGAGCGTGTTGTAGTTCTCGGCGCCGATCTCTACCCGCGCCACGTCTTTCACCAGCACAAGGCCGCCATCGGTCTCGGCCCGCAGCACGATCTGTTCAAAATCATCCGGAGTACTCAGCAACGATTGCGCCGTGATCGTCGCGTTCAGTTTCTGGCCTTCCACCGTCGGTAGCGTTCCGAACGCCCCCGCCGAAATCTGGGCGTTCTGCGACGCCACCGCCGCAACCACGTCCGACGGTGTCAGCTCGAACGCCGCCAGCTTGGACGGGTCCAGCCAGATCCGCATGGCATATTGCGCGCCGAACACCTGAACGCCGCCCACACCGTCGATCCGGCTGAACTCGTCCACGAGGTTGGTGTTCAGATAATCCGAAAGATCCACCTGTTCGAGCGTGCCATCGTCCGAAATCAGCGCGATGACCATCAAAAAGCTGGATGTGGCTTTCTGAACCGAGACACCCTGGCGCTGTACGGTTTCCGGCAATAGCGGCGTGGCCTGCGCAAGTTTGTTCTGAACCTGGACCTGCGCGATGTCCGGGTCCGTCCCGGTTTCGAAGGTCAGGGTGATCTGGGCGGTGCCGGCCGAGGTGGAACTGGAACTGATATAGCGCATGCCATCCAGCCCGGTCATCTGCTGTTCGATGACCTGCGTGACCGTGTTCGCCACCGTCTCGGCCGAGGCGCCGGGGTAGACGGCGCTGATCCGCACCGACGGCGGCGCGATCGGCGGATATTGCGAGATCGGCAGGCTGAAGATCGACAACGCGCCGATCCCCATGATGATGATCGAAATGACCCAAGCAAAAACCGGCCTGTCGATGAAGAAACGTGCCATAAGAGCGCTTTCTGTGGTTAGAGGTCAGTTCTCGGTCTGCGTTTGGGTCGGTTGCCGTTCTTCGGGAACAACGGTCATTCCCACGCCCACCATTTGCAACCCCTCCACGATAATCCGGTCGCCGTCTTCCAGCCCGGCGCTGACGATCCAGTCAGAGCCGATATTGCGCACCACCGTCAGGGTCCGCTCCTCGATGACATTCTGCTCGTTCACGACCAGCGCGATCGGGCGCCCGCGCCGGTCACGCGTCACGCCATCCTGCGGTGCCAGCACCGCATTGGCAATCACCCCCTGTGGCATTTCCACCTGAACATACATGCCCGGCAAAAGCAGCTCGTCCGGGTTGGGAAACTCCAGCCGCAGCACAACCACCCCGGTCTGTTCGTCCACGTGCGGCTCGGCGGCCGTAAGTTCCCCCGTGAATTCATAGGGTTCGCCGTCGGCCAGAGTCAGAACCACGGTGCGGTTGGCGTTGCCAAGCTCGGCCTGGGTTTCGCCCCGGCGCCAGCGGATCAGCTCGGCCGCCGATTGCGTCACGTCAACGTAAACCGGATCAAGCTGGCGGATCACCGCAAGCGCCCCGGCCTGCCCGGCGGTAACCAGCGCGCCGCGCGTAGTCAAAGAGCGCCCCACCTCGCCCGTCAGCGGCGCGCGGATGGTGGTGCGGTCAAGATCGATATTCGCCGCCAGAAGCTGCGCCTGCGCCACCTGCAAGGCGGCGGCGGCGGCATCGCGGATGGCATTCGCGTCATCAAGGTTCTGCTGGCTGACGACCCTGCGCTCCAGCAGTGCCTGCATCCGGTCGCTTTCCTTCTGGGCGGAGCTCAGCGTCGCTTCGGCCTGCGCGACGGCGGCGGTGGCCGCGGCCACCTGCGCCTCGTAGCTGGCCGGATCAATGCGATAAAGCTCGTCCCCCTGGGTAACGAAGCTGCCTTCCTCGAACAGGCGTTCGGTGATGATGCCCGCAACCTGCGGGCGCACCTCGGCAACGCCCGAAGCCACCACACGCCCCGGAAGAATCGAGGTCAGTGTGACATCCTGCTCGGCCAGCGTCACGACCGTGACCGGGGTCGGTGGCCGATCCTCCTGGCCCAGGGCGACGCCCGCCGGAATTCCCGACAGCAACGAGGCCGCAAGAACGATCGATTTAAGCGCTGAGCGGCTAGGCACCATGACGGACTCCTGAGACGGTTAAAAACGTTGATCGTCGCTGATATTAATGGCAATAAGAAAACCACTCGGTTTTGTAAAGCGCCGAGTTTTGCGCGCTCATAAAAACTTTGTGTGCGCTGATCAACATGGAAACGAGAATGAGCGCTTGCACAAAAGGCATCCGCCGCCCTGGCCGCCCCGTCCAGCTGGACCCCGAGGCGCGTGAGAAACTGATTCTGGACGCGGCAGAGCGGGTCATGGCCAGCCGCGGCATGGCCCGAAGCTCCATGTCCGCCATCGCCCGCGAAGCCGGAATGTCCAAACGCACGATCTACGACATATTCGGCAGCAAGGAAGAGCTGGTCACCGCTTGTGTCCGCCGCATTCGCCTGACCTTTGCCCAGCCTTTGTCAGAACAGCAAAAGCAGCTTCCGTTCGTGGAGCGGCTGCGGCTCATGCTCTCTCCGGCCTCCACTTACCTGTCCGGGGAAATGCCGAACGAACTGTTGCGCGTCATTATCTTCGAGGCGCTCAGGCAACCGCAGCTTGCCAAGGCGTTCCTCGAGGAAGGCCCGAAGGCGCTGCTCGCGACCATTCAGGTCGAGATTGACCGCGCCGTGGACAAGGGCGAAATCGGCCCCTGCGACAGCCGGGCCGTGGCCGCGCTCTTACGCGACATGGTGTACGAAAGCGTGATCGAGCGGCTGCTTGATCCGAACGGCTTCGTGCCGAACGACGCATACGTCACCGCGAGATTCGAACTTGCGCTTCAGGTCTTTCTCAAAGGTATCGCGAACTGACCGACCCACCGGCATGGGGGCCCGGCCCTTTGGCCGGACCCGCCCGCATCATCCGAACAGGAACGTGTCGGTCTCGAGCCGATAGAAATCGACCGCCGAAATTTCCAGCGCCAGATCGCCTGTCACCCCGAGCGTGACCTGATCGAAAGACGTGTTGCCCATCAGATCATAGGACACCGCGTCATTGGCAATGCTCAGCAGGGCCGTGTCGACGAGAACACCGCTGGAATAGAAGTCCAGCGCCACCTCGCCCGAGCCCTTCACATTGGCGAATTCGAACTCCACCTCCAGCGCGTCACCCAGGCCGCCGGCATCGGTCAGGCTGAAGGTTGCCGTCTCCTCCTGGTCGAGCGTCCGGCCGTCCTGCCGTTTCATCGGCCGGTCACCCAGCGCCGAGCGCACGCCGAGGCCGTCGCCGATCATCGCCAGCTTGACCGCACCAAGGTTGACGTCGGCCGCGTCGATCTGGATGCCGGGGGTCTGCAGGTCGATCGACTTCTGGACATAGCGCAGGCGCTGTTCATCCACCTCGACCCCGTCAACCGAATAGACCGCATAATCGCGTTTTCTGATCGACAGGAAGTCAATCCGCGCCAGCGCGGTCGGGTCATCCAGCGTCAGGCCCAGAACCAGCGGATCATGGTCGGATGCCGCGTAGAAATCGGCGTTATAGAAAGACACATCCGAATATTGCGAGGAATAGTTCAGCAGATCCGGTTCATCGGCGTTGATGTGCCATTCGGCGACGCCGGTGACATTGTCCAGAATATCGCCGCTGGCCAGACCGTAATCGAGCGTGCCGCGCTGCCCGTCGAAGACATAGCTATAGGCCTGATCGCCCGGGTAGGCGCTGGCCAGATCGGTGTAGCCGTCGCCGACGATGGTCTGAACCGGGTCCTCCATCGCATAGGCGTTCAGATCGCCCAGGATCACGATGTTCGACGGGTCGGAGGCGCCGGTCGGGTTGGTGGCCAGCCAGGCGGTCAGCTCGGCCGCTGCATCCGCGCGCACCTGGTTCCAGAAGCCCTGGCCGTCGCCGCTGTCATAGTTCGGATCGGCCAGCAGCGCGTCGATCAGCGTCTGCGAAACGCCGGCGCCGATCGCGTCGGACACAAGCGTGTCCAGACCGCTGGAGCCTTTGGACTTGAAGTGATCGGCCACCACCGTGACCTCGCTGCCATCGGCATCGACGAAGGTCGCCGCGATGCTGGGGCGGTTGCGCTGATAGTCGCCAACCGGGCTGGTACCGGTCTGCTGCTGGATCGTGTCCACCAGCGCATAGGTCGCAGCCGCCGAATCCTCGGCAAAGGTCAGAACCTGCGCGCCGACGGGCGCCACAACGGCGGTCTTGTAGATGATGCCGGTGGTGATCGCATCGGTCCCCACGAAGGGCACGCCCGGATCGACATAGCCGTAGACATTGGCGCCAAGCGCCGTGTTCAGCGCATCCACCAGCGCGGCGATGGCGCTGTCGGTGCCGAAGCCGTTATTCTCCAGCTCCTGCAGGCCGATGATGTCGGCGTCCAGCTCCACCAGCGCGGCGACGATCTTGTCGGTCTGGCGCACCAGATCGGCGGCCGTGGTGGCGCCGCGCGGGTCCAGATCGCCGTTGGGGCCGGTCAGCGAACCGTCATCCAGCGTGGTGAAGTAGTTCAGCACGTTGAAGCTGGCGACCGTCATCTCGCCGCCGACGACCGGCGCGGTGGCCGGGCGGGCGCCTTCGTTGGTGCTGTCCACCGTATCGAGCGGACCTTCGGACTGAATGCGGTAGACGCCGTAACGCTCATCCATCACGCCGATGACCGAGCTCACCTCGGCGCCAAGGCGCAGCGTCGGCCCGGCGGCGGTGATCGGGTCGCCCGCCGTCAGCGGGGTGCCGTCGCCGGAATCGATCAGCGTATAGGTGTCGGGGTTCTGCGCGGTCGAGCCGTCGTCGATGGTCAGGCGGCTGGTCAGGTTCGCTGTGGTCAGCGCGTCGATCTCGGCCTGCTGGGTGTTCGGATCGAGGATCTGGGTGGGCGTGGTCTGCACACCTTCGGAAACCTGAACCTCGCCATAGCGGTCGAGGTTGAAATTGGTGATCACGGTCAGCGGATCGGCGGACCCGGTGACCAGCTCCACCCGCATCCCCTCATAGGCTTCGAAATCCGGGCCCATGCCCAGGGTGATCATCGTGGCGGTCGGCAGGGCCACGCCGGTGGCCAGCACCTGGGTGTAAGACACGCTGGTGATTTCGGTCAGGTTGCTGAACTCGGCCACGGTGCCGGTCAGGCGCAGCTTGTCGCCCACGGCCACGGCGGCCCCCGGCGCGTAAACGAACACACCTTCCGAGGTGGCGGCGTCACCGTCGCTGTCGGCATCCTCTTCCTGGATGAAATAGCCGGTCACGCCGCTGGAGCCGGTGATCAGCCCGGTCACGACACCTTCGACCGTAACCTCCTGCCCGGTCATGGCCGAGGCCGCGCCCGCCCCCTGAATTTCGGAAATCAGGGTGATGGAGAAATCATTGTCGTCGATCGCGACGTTCAGATTGCCGACGGTCAGCCCGTTGTAATCGGTGTCGGCGCTGGCGACGGTGAAGGCCAGATCGCCCAGATGCGGCGCGGCCTCGTCGATCGCGTCGTCCACGGCCCGCACGGTCACGGTGGCCGGTGTCATGTCCGACAGGATCACATCGGCGCTGGCGGCGAATGTCACGCCATCGGCGCTGACCAGCGTCTGCGCGTCGGGCGCGGTGACGGTGACGGTCACCGGCGCGGCCGGGCTGGTGGCCAGTTCCAGTGTGAACGTGTCGGTGGTTTCGCCTTCCTCGGTCACGGCCAGCCCGTCGCCGGTGCGGGCGATGACGGCGGGGCTGACCGTGGCGCCCGAAGTGCCGACGACCTTGAAGTTATCCAGCGCGAAATCCTCATAGCCCGCATCGACGCTGAGCTCGAGCCGCAGGTCCAGCGTGCTGCCGGTACCGGCGATGCTGGCCAGAACGGCCGTCATGTCATTGGTCAGCGCGGTGCCGTCGCCGATGCCGTCGGCATCGGTATCCAGGCGGAAGATGCCGTTGTAGGGCCCGCTGGTAGAGCTGAAGTCGGCGCCCCGGAATTCCAGCACGGTCTGCTCGGCCCCGCCGTCGATCGCGGCGATGACGCGGATGTAATCGGCCGCGTCGATATTGCCGCTGTTTTCGAACAGTTCGGCGAACTCGCCCGAGAAGCTCAGGTTGCTCAGACCGGAAACATCAAGCCCGGTCCAACTCGCGGTGATCGGCAGGGCGGCACCTTCGCCGTCAAGGTCCTGCCCGGTCAGGAACGACCCGGTCGTGCCGGTGTAGCCCGTGAAATCCGCGCCCGGCTGCGGGTCGCCGCCGAAATCGCCGCCGCTGGCGCCATCGCTGATGCCGAAGTAATCGTAATAGCCATCCGAGAAGAAGGCGGTGCTGGTGGTAAAGCCGGTGGCGTCGTCGAAGGTTTCATCCAGAACGGTCACATCGGTCGAGGCGGCGGTGCCGCTGACGGTGATGTCGTCGATCGAGATATCTTCGTCACCCGCTTCGAGGTTTTCGAAGGTGACGCGCAGATCAAGCACGGAACCGGTTCCGGCAAGGGCCGCGATATAGTTGGTGAAGGTCGCGGTCAGCGCGGGGCCGTCGGCGGTACCGTCGAAATCGGCATCGAGGCCCGGTTCGGAATTGGTGAACCCGCCCGATGCGAATTGCAGCACCTTGGCATAGCCGCCACCGTCGACCTGCGCCTCGACATAGACCAGCGAATCCGCGTCCCAATCCTGATTGGTGCTGTCGTCATCCTCGGCAAAGAGGCCGGAAATCTCGATGCTGGAATAGCCCGCGATGTCGATCCCGCCGATCGACAGGCTGACGGTGCTGGCATAGGGCGCTTCGCCGTTGGTATCCATTACGGCAAAGTAATAGGCGCCGGAAAACCCGGTAACCGAGTAGAACGAGCCGATCGTGCTGCCATCAGTGCGGGTGAAGAAATCCCCGCTGCCATCGGTGAACTCGGGCACCGACGTGGTGTAGCGTGTCCCGTTCCCGTCCGTTTCGAAATCTTCGCGATAGATGATCGACATAGTGCCCCCGCTGATTCACCTGAAAACTCGCCGTCGCCGAGCGCGACGGGTGTCGCAAGTGATTGTAAGAATCCTGCGACACCGATCAAACTTTATGGCTCTGCGGCGCATTCACGCGCACAGGGCAACAATGCGCGCCCAGAAGCATTTTTTGTTTCCCGACGGGATACATAAAAAGACGAGCTTCTGATATTATTCATTGAAATCAAAGCGTTTCGCGCTTCTTCCGGCCACCGCCCCCGCAACAGACGATACGCCCGTTTCGGCGCAGCCCGTCTTGAGACCCTATGCGCAGGCCTTGTGAACTACGTTCAAACCAGAGCGAACCATGCTGCGCGCGCATCGGCGGGGGATGGCTGATCGGCGGCGCCTTGCGGCATGACCGTTGAAGGCGGACCGGGCCGTCCCTATCCTCGGACTCGCAACGGCGGCCGCACCCCGCCGCAACATGAAAGGACATCACACACCAGCGAACCGCGACGACCAATGCCCCGGATACGGGGCATGACAGAGAACTTCCGCAGGAGGAGGCGGAAACGATGTATGGAAAGTCATGGGGAACCGAAACAGAAATGCCCAGATGCGGCTCAATCACCAAATGGTCCGAACCGGACCGGACCGCTGAAATGATCACCCCGGCGGAAGAAGCCATGGCCCCGTTCCCGGCCGCCACGCTTCGGACACTCACCGACCTCGGCCTGAGCGATGCCGAGATCGCCCGCTACTTCAACCTTGAAACCCGAGAGATCATGGCGTTTCGCCTGGCTCTGGACAGGCGCAATGGCCCGGTGTCACACCGAATGCGCGGGATGACGGGCAGCGCCCGCAACCCGTTCCGGCGCCTGCCGCTTCAGAATATCGAGGGAAAAGGGAACGACGGCCCGCCGCCCTCTCTGACCGACTGAGCCGGGGGCACCGACGGCCTCACGATGGCATGAACGGCTTGTCGGCCAGTCGCGCCGCAAGCCTGTTCTGACGTTCCACCGCCAGCGGCAGATCGATCGTGCACATCTGCCCGTCGCGCACGATCTGGCGCCCTTCGACGAACAGATCCCGCACGCGGGTCGGCCCCGCCAGCAGCAGCGCGGCCTTGTCCCAGCTTCCGGCACTTTCCACCCCCGACACATCCCAGATGGCCACATCCGCCCGCTTGCCGATGCTCAACTGCCCGCAATCGGGCCGGCCCAGCACCTCTGCCCCGCCGCGCGTCGCAATCTCCAGCGCCTCGCACGCGCCCATCGCATCGGCGCCGCGTGACACCCGCTGCAGCAGCATCGCCAGACGCGCCTCCGCCGCCAGATTTCCACTGTCATTCGATGCCGATCCATCGACACCAAGCCCGACCCGGACGCCCGCGTCGCGCATCGCCCGCACCGGCGCAATGCCCGACCCCAGCCGGCAGTTGGAACAGGGGCAATGCGCCACGCCCGTGCCCGAACGCGCGAACAGGTCAATCTCGGCCCCGTCCAGCTTGACGCAATGGGCATGCCAGACGTCGTCGCCCGTCCAGCCCAGATCTTCGGCATATTGCCCGGGGCGGCAGCCGAAGCGGGCCTGCGAATAGGCGATATCCTCGTCATTCTCGGCCAGATGCGTGTGCAGCCGCACCCCCTTGTCGCGCGCCAGAAGCGCCGCATCGCGCATCAGCGCGCGGCTGACCGTGAAGGGCGAACAGGGCGCAATCCCGACCCGCACCATCGCGCCCTCGCGCGCGTCGTGGAAAGCGTCGATAAGGCGGATGCTGTCATCCAGAATGGCCGCCTCGTCCTCGACCAGACCATCCGGCGGCAACCCGCCCGCGCTTTCGCCGATGCTCATCGCGCCGCGTGTCGGATGAAACCGCAGCCCCACCTGCTGTGCCGCCGCGATCGTGTCATCCACCCGCGCGCCGTTGGGATGCAGATACATGTGGTCCGAACTCATGGTGCAGCCCGACAGCGCCAGTTCCGCCAGCCCGACAATGGCCGAGGCATGCACCTCTTCCGGGCCGAAGCGGCCCCAGATCGGGTACAGCGTCTTCAGCCAGCCGAACAGCAGCGCATCCTGCCCGCCGGGCACCGCCCGCGTCAGGGTCTGGAACAGATGGTGATGCGTATTCACAAGGCCGGGCGTGACGACACAGCCACGGGCCAGCACGATCTCGGCATCGCCGGGGGCCAGGCCCGGCCCGATCTCGGCCACCTGACCGCCGCGCAGGCGCAGATCGGCGCCCGAAAGCGCGCGGCGCTGATCGTCCATCGTCAGAATCGTATCGGCATCGCGGATCAGAACATGTGTCATCGGATCAGTCTTCGGCCTTCGAAAGTATGGCCAGAGCCGCGGCAAGCACGGTTTCATTCGCCGCCGCCACGACCCGCCCGCCCGCATGCGCCGGGCCGCCCCGCCAGTTGGTGACGATACCGCCCGCAGCCTCGATCACCGCGATCGGGGCGTGGATGTCATAGGGTTGCAGCCCGGCCTCGACCACCAGATCGATCTGCCCCAGCGCCAGCAGCGCATAGGCATAGCAATCCATCCCGTAGCGCGTCAGGCGCGTCTGTGCCGAAAGCGCGTGAAAGGCGCGCCCTTCGGCCTCGGTGCCCACTTCGGGAAAGGTGGTGAACAGGATCGCTTCCGACAGCGGGCGCGGCGCGCGGGTGGCCAGCGGGCGGCTGCCATGGGGGCTGTCCAGCCGCGCCTCGCCCAGCCCGCCGACAAAGCGCTCGCCCGTCCAGGGCTGGTCGATGATGCCGAACCGCGGGCCGTCCGCGTCGGAGGCGGCGATCAGCACCCCCCATGTGGGCGTGCCGGAAAGATAGGCGCGGGTGCCGTCGATCGGATCCAGCACCCAGGTCAGGCCGCTGGTTCCGGCGGTCGGCCCCATCTCTTCGCCCAGAACCGCGTCTTCGGGGCGGCGACGCGCCAGTTCGGCGCGCATCGCCCGTTCGGCGGCACGGTCGGCGACGGTGACGGGATCGAACCCGCCATCGGCCTTGTTTTCGATGTTCAGCCCGGCCCCGCGGAAATAGGCCAGCGTTTCGACACGCGCAACATCGGCCACGGCATGGGCCGTGGCGATCAGCGTGTCACGATTGATATCCTGCATCGAAGGTCCCGGCATTTCAGGCGGGTGATTTCCGCTCTGTTCCTGCGGCGGTACCCTGCCAATGCCTTGGGCGTCAACCCGATCTCACGCCGCGTCGCTGAGGACGCGGGCAAGTTCGAACAGGCGGCGGCGCTGATTTTCGGGGATCGCGTAGTAAGAGCGAACCAGTTCCAGCGCTTCCTTGTCGCTCAGAATGTCGGCGGGGGCTGTGCCCGCTTCGATGTCATCCGCGTGCTTTTGTCCCAGCCCTTCGAAGAAGAAGCTGACGGGAACCTCGAGCGCATCGGCGATATCCCAAAGCCGGGAGGCGCTGACACGGTTCATTCCCGTTTCGTATTTCTGAATCTGCTGGAATTTGATTCCAACACGTTCAGCAAGTTGCTGTTGGGTCATACCCACCATCCAGCGACGGTGGCGTATGCGTTTGCCGACATGAACGTCAACGGGGTGTTTCATGGTCGCACTCCTCTTTTGAGAAAAGTAAGCAATTATTGTGCCAAGTCCATACGGAACGCACGGCCAGCATCGAAACGCCGTTAAATCCCTGTTATTCAGTCACTTTAAATCCATCACCACGCAGATGCAGAAATTCGGCCCACTTATCCCGCCGGAAGTTTCGCAAAGATGGAATACTCCTTTGGCGTGTTTTTCATTTTGCAATGCACTTTGCAAAACCCTGACCCTGGCAAGCTGCGCTTTACGTTATTCCGAAATCTGGCAAGAATGGCCGCCCGGCGATCCGGCCGGCCCCGGAGGAGGATTGATTTGCGTGCCTTTCAGATCGAAAAAACCGGCCAAGCCCCGCGCCTGACGCACTGTGCCATACCACAACCGCAGGCAGATACCGTCTTGATCCGGATCGCGGCCTGTGGGCTGAATTTCGCCGACCTTCTGATGATCGAGGGGAAGTACCAGGAAAAGCCGCCGCTGCCCGCGACCCTCGGGCTGGAACTGGCCGGAACGGTCGAATCGTTGGGGCCCGATGCCGACCCGTCGCTTTTGGGGCGTCGGGTGGCGGTCTACGCCGGCTCGGGCGGGCTGGCCGATTACGGCTGCTTCCCGGCCGATCGCTGCGTGCCCCTGCCCGACAGCATGGGCGTCGAAGAGGCCGCGGCCTTTCAGATCGCCTATGGCACCTCGCATGTGGCGCTGGACCACAAGGCGCGGCTGCAACCCGGCGAAACGCTTCTGGTGCTGGGGGCGGCGGGCGGCGTCGGGCTGACGGCCGTGGAGATCGGCAAGCTGATGGGCGCGCGCGTGATTGCCTGCGCGCGCGGCGCCGACAAGCTGGCGGCCGCGAAAGCGGCGGGCGCTGATCACCTGATCGACAGCGAGACCGAGGATCTGCGCATGGCGGTAAAGGCCCTGGGCGGCGCGGATGTCGTCTATGATCCTGTCGGCGGCGATCAGTTCAAGGCCGCCTTCCGCGCCTGCAATCCCGAGGCGCGGATCATCGTCATCGGCTTTGCCAGCGGCGAGGTTCCGCAGATTTCGGCCAACCACCTGCTGGTGAAGAATATTTCCGTCATCGGCCTGTACTGGGGCGGCTACATGGCGTTCCGCCCCGAGGTGCTGACCGGCAGCATGGCCACGCTGTTCGGCTGGCACGCCGCCGGGCGACTGAAGCCGCATATCAGCCACGTCCTGCCGCTGGAACGCGCCGCCGAGGCACTGGAGCTTCTGCGCGGCCGGAAATCCACCGGCAAGGTCGTGGTGACGATGCTCTGAACCCGGCGGCTCAGAACGTCATCGGCTCCATCACCTCGGGCTCGATCACGTCCACCTCGGGCAGGTTGTCCTTCATCACCGCCGCCGACTGCTCGAGCAGGGGGAAGGTGCGATAGTGGCAGGGGATGATCGTCTTGAAGTTGAAAAACGTCTTCGCGGCATAGGCGGCGCGGCGCATGTCCATGGTGAAATGCCCGCCGGCGCACAGGATGCCGATCTCGGGCGCGTGCAGATCGTTGAACACCTTCATGTCGGCCATCACATCGGTATCGCCCGACACATAAACCGTCCGCCCGCCATGGGCGATCATGAAGCCCGCCTCGGAGCCGGTATAGATCGGCTCGTTCGCGCCGGAGATCGACGAGGAATGCACCGCGTTCACCATCGTCACGCTGACATCGCCCAGCGCGATGGTCCCGCCCTTGTTGAAGCCGACGGTCTTGACGTTCTCCTGCTCGGACCACCAGGTCATCAGATCGTAGATCCCCACCAGCGGCGCATCCAGCTCGCGCGACAGCGGCAGCGCGTCGCCGGTGTGGTCGCCATGGCCGTGGGTGATCAGGATGTGGGTCGTGCCGGCGATGGCCTCGGCCCGCCGGGCCTCAGGGAACATCGGGTTGCCGGTCAGCCATGGGTCGATCAACAACACCTGATCACCGATCTCCATGCGAAAGCCGGAATGGCCCAACCACGTAATTTTCATGTCGCTCTCCCTGTCTGTCTGGGGCAAGCTTAGCAAAGCGGAGGGCATTGTCACATGAATTGGGCGCAACAGGTTGACGCATATTGCGAGCGGGTCGATGCCACCTTCTGGGCCGAGCCTGTCAACGCGCTGACGAACGCCGCCTTCGTGATCGCGGCGCTGATCATGTGGCGGCGGATCGGCGCCGGAAAACTGCCGCTGGCGCGGGCACTGACCGGCGTGCTGGCGGTGATCGGGGTGGGCTCGTTCCTGTTCCACACCTATGCGACGGCGTGGTCCTCGATGGCGGATGTGCTGCCGATTCTCGGTTTCATCCTGCTCTATCTCTACACGGCGAACCGGCATTTCTGGAACCTGGCGACCTGGCCCGCCCTCGGGCTGACCGCGCTGTTCATTCCCTTCGCGGCGGCGACGGTGCCGCTTTTCGCCCGCCTGCCCTGGCTCGGCTCGTCGGCCAGCTATGCGCCGGTGCCGCTTCTGATCGCGATCTATGCGGTCTTGCTGCGCCGCCGCGCCCCCGGCACCGCGCGCGGGCTGGCCATCGGCGCAGCGCTGCTGATCGTCTCGCTGACGTTCCGCACGCTCGACATGCCGCTATGCGCCGCCTGGCCTCTGGGCACGCATTTCATGTGGCATATCCTCAACGCCGCCATGCTGGGCTGGATGATCGAGGTCTATCGCCGCCACCGCGCCGTGCCTCAGGCCTGAGAGAACACGATCGTCTTGGCGCCATTGGGCAGCACCCGCCCCTGAAGATGCAGCCGCACCGCGCGCGCCAGTACCCGGCTTTCGATATCGCGCCCCACCGCCACGTAATCCTCGGCCGTCAGGGCATGGCTGACGCGCTCTGTCTCCTGCTCGATAATCGGGCCTTCGTCCAGATCGGCGGTCACGTAATGCGCGGTCGCCCCGATCAGCTTGACCCCGCGCTCATGCGCCTGGTGATAGGGCTTTGCCCCCTTGAACGAGGGCAGGAAGGAATGGTGGATGTTGATGATCCGGCCCGCAAGCCGCTTGCTCAGATCGTTCGACAGCACCTGCATGTAGCGCGCCAGCACCACCAGTTCGGCCCCCGTCTCCTCGACCAGCGCCAGCAGCCTGGCTTCCTGCGCCGGCTTGGTTTCCTTCGTCACCGGCCAATGGTGATAGGCGATCCCCTCGTTCTCGGCGGCGCGGCGCGCGTCCTCGTGGTTGGAGACGATGGCCATCACCTCGGCCTTCAGCCAGCCGACCTTGATCTGGTAAAGAAGATGCAACAACGCATGGTCGAATTTCGACACCATCAGAATGATCTTCGGCACCCGCCCGGCGTCCACGATCTGCGCATCCATGTCATAGGCGGTGATCACCGGCGCCAGCCGCGCGCGCAGCTCATCTGCATCGTCGCGGCCGTCGGTGGCGAAGGTCAGTCGCATGAAGAACATGTTGTTTTCGGGATCACGGAACTGATTGCTCTCCAGAATGTTCCCTCCCAGCGCCGACACCGCACCCGACACCGCCGCCACGATGCCGCGCTTGTCGTCGCATTTGAGCGTAAGGATGAAACTGTGATCTGACATTTCGGGGCCTCTGGATGGGTTCTGCCGGTATTTCGGCATTCCTAGCGGTGCGCCCCAACCTCTTCCAGCCCTTTCCCGGCACCTTTGCCCCCATCCGCGACACCGGCGGCTTGCAGCCCGCCCCGCGCGGCGATAAACCCATGCGCGACCTCTTGAACGGAGCAAACCCATGTCCATCGACATCGACACCGCCCGCCGCGTCGCCCATCTGGCGCGCATCAGCGTGGATGAGAACGACCTGCCCGCGCTGGCTGGCGAGCTTTCGCAGATCCTGACCTTCATGGAGCAGCTCAACGAGGTCGATATCGACGGGGTGGAACCGATGACCAGCGTCACGCCGATGCGGCTGAAACGGCGCGAAGACGTGGTGACGGACGGAAACATGCAAGACAAGATCCTGTCCAACGCGCCCGATGCGCGCGAGGGCTTCTTTGCGGTGCCGAAGGTGGTTGAATAATGAGCGAACTTTCGAAACTGACCATCAGCGCCGCCCGCGACGCGATGCGCGCCGGCGATGTCACATCGGCCGAGATCACCGAGGCCTGCCTGACCGAGATCGAGGCCGCAGACGCGCTGGGCGCCTTCGTTCACAAGACCCCCGAGATCGCGCTGGCCCAGGCCAAGGCCGCCGACGCGCGGATCAAGGCGGGCGACGCGCCCGCCATGTGCGGCATCCCGCTGGGCATCAAGGATCTGTTCTGCACCCGGGGCGTGCCCTCGCAGGCGGCCAGCCGCATCCTGGAAGGCTTCCGCCCGGAATACGAATCGACCGTCTCGCAGAACCTGTGGGACAATGGCGCGGTGATGCTGGGCAAGCTGAACATGGACGAATTCGCCATGGGATCGTCCAATGAAACCAGCGCCTACGGCAATGCCGTGAACCCATGGCGGCGCGGCAATGATGATACCGCCCTGACCCCCGGCGGCTCGTCCGGCGGCTCGGCCTCCGCCGTTGCGGCCGATCTGTGCCTTGCCGCCACCGGCACCGATACCGGCGGCTCGATCCGTCAGCCCGCCGCCTTTGTCGGCATCACCGGGCTGAAACCCACCTATGGCCGTTGTTCGCGCTGGGGCGTGGTGGCCTTCGCCTCTTCGCTGGATCAGGCCGGGCCGATGACCAAAACCGTGCGCGACGCCGCGATCATGCTGCAGGCCATGGCCGGGCACGACCCCAAGGACAGCACCAGCGCCAAATTGCCCCTGCCCGATTTCGAGGCCGCCCTGACCGGCGACATCCGCGGCAAGAAGATCGGCATCCCGCGCGAATACCGCATGGACGGCATGCCCCAAGAGATCGAAAGCCTCTGGCACCAGGGCGCCGAGATGATGCGCGATGCGGGCGCCGAGATCGTCGATATCTCTCTGCCGCACACCAAATACGCGTTGCCCGCCTATTACGTGATCGCGCCGGCCGAGGCGTCTTCGAACCTCGCCCGGTATGACGGGGTGCGCTACGGCCACCGCGCGACGCTGGCGCAGGGCGACGGCATCACCCAGATGTATGAAAAGACCCGCGCCCAGGGATTCGGCCACGAGGTGCAGCGCCGGGTGATGATCGGCACCTATGTGCTGTCGGCGGGCTTTTATGACGCCTATTACAACCGCGCGCGCAAGGTGCGGACCCTGATCAAGAAGGACTTCGACGATGTCTTCGCCACCGGCATCGACGCGATCCTGACGCCGGCCACGCCCTCGGCCGCCTTCGGCCTGGGCGAGATGGCAGAGGCCGATCCGGTGCAGATGTACCTGAACGATGTGTTCACGGTCACCGTCAACCTTGCCGGGCTGCCGGGTATCGCGGTGCCCGCCGGGCTCGACAAATCCGGCCTGCCGCTGGGGCTTCAGCTGATCGGGCGCCCCTGGCAGGAAGACGCGCTGTTGAACACGGCCTATGCGCTGGAGACCGCCGCCGGCTTTGTTTCCAAACCGGTGAAATGGTGGTAAAACCCGAAAAAATTCGTAAAGAGCAGGATCTTGTGATGCGTTTCATCTTTCCGGTTCTTGGCCTTCTGGCGGTATCCGCCTGCGCCCCGGCCGTGCCTGATTCCGGCTTTGGCAGCTATGACACCTATCAGTCGGATCGCGAGATCGAGCTGATCGGGGAATCCCCAGCCCTGCCGTCCGACGATCCGAACGGAGCCGCCGGGCTGGAAGAGCTGACACCGGGGGCCGGCACTACACCGCTGGCCAGCGTGAACAACCCCGGCATCTCGGACGAGCAGGATTTCTCGGCCGTATCGTCCCGCGAATCCATCGAGAGCGACCGCGAGCGGATCGAGGCGCAGCGCGAGCAATATGTGTTCATCGAACCCACCGCCGTGCCCGAGCGCGCCGGCTCTGCGGGCCCGAACATCGTGGAATTCGCGCTGTCGACGACAAATCGCGTGGGCGAAAGCATCTATCGCCGCGGCGGGTTGCAGCGCGCCGGCGCCTTTGATCGCAACTGCGCCAAATATGCCTCTCCCGACCTTGCGCAAGAAGCGTTCCTGGCCACCGGCGGCCCCGAGCGGGACCGGCACAGTCTCGACCCCGACGGTGACGGTTTCGCCTGCTACTGGGATCCCGCGCCGTTCCGGCTGGTCGTCAACCGGTGATCCGGGGGTGGGGGTACTGACCCGCCCCTCCCCCAATTTCGGGGAGCGCCGCAATGGCGCCCGGCCCGATCTGATCGTTCTGCACTACACCGCGATGAACAGCGCCGATGCCGCGCTCGATCGGCTGTGCGACCCGGCAAGCGAGGTTTCGGCGCATTACCTGATCGCCGAAAACGGAACGCTCTGCCAACTGGTGAGGGAAGAGAATCGCGCCTGGCACGCGGGCGCCGGGGCCTGGGGCGCGGTCGGCGACGTGAACTCCCGCTCGATCGGCATCGAGCTGGCCAATGACGGCGACACACCCTTTCCCGAACCGCAGATGGCCGCGCTGGAACGGCTTCTGGCCGGGGCGATGGCGCGGTGGGCGATTCCGCCCGAACGGGTCATCGCACATTCCGACATGGCCCCGAACCGCAAGATCGACCCCGGCGCGCGGTTCGACTGGCGGCGGCTGGCGCTTCAGGGCCTGTCCGTCTGGCCCGCGCACCTGTCGCGCTCTTCGCGGCCCGACACGCCGAACGGTGCCTTCCTGACGGCGGCGCGCCGCTTTGGCTACACGGCGGACTGCGGCGAGGATGCGATACTGGCGGCGTTCCGGCTGCGGTTTCGCCCCGGTGCCACGGGCCCGCTGGAGGGCGCCGATTTGCGGGCGATACAGGCACTGGCCCAACGCTTCCCCGTTGACCAGGGGCCGCGCACTGCCTAAGTGCATCAGGCGCGGATGGCTGGATGGCCGCGGGGCGACCCGAGGAAAGTCCGGACTCCATGAAGCAACGGTGCCGGGTAACGCCCGGCCGGGGAAACCCGAGGGAAAGCGCCACAGAGAACAAACCGCCCCGGATCCGATCCGGGGTAAGGGTGAAACGGTGGGGTAAGAGCCCACCGCGGACCTGGCAACAGGGCCGGCACGGCAAGCCCCACCGGGAGCAATGCCAAATAGGGATTTCGCGGGGGCACGCCCCCAGGGGGCTTCACCCCAGAGATCCGGGTTGGCAGCTAAAGCGCGTCGGTAACGGCGGGCATAGAGGAATGGTCATCCAGGGGGCGCAAGCCCCCGGACAGAATCCGGCTTACAGGCCATCCGCGCATGATTATCGGTTGACTCCCGTCCGCCGAAAGGTAAAAGGCGGGCTTCAAGGATTTTTGACGGGCAGCATATGCGGCCCGCTCGACGGAGAAGCAACATGGCGAAACCTACCACAATCAAGATCCGCCTGAACTCGACCGCGGGCACCGGCCACTTCTACGTGACCAAGAAGAATGCCCGCACGATGACCGAGAAGATGACGGTGAACAAATACGACCCGGTCGTGCGCAAGCACGTCGAGTACAAGGAAGGCAAGATCAAGTAAGATCCTGCCCGCCTAAGGTTCCGAAAGGCCGCGCGATCTGCGCGGCCTTTTGTTTTCGGGCTTTGGCCCTGAGGGCGGCGGTGGCGCGGCTCAGCGTTCCAGCCCAAGGCGCTGGTGCCAGGCGGCGAGGCTTTCGTCCGGGTATCCCTCGAAGCTCCGATCAGAGGGGCCAATGCAGGGCTCCACCCAGGGCGCCTTGCTGCCGAGCATCAGATGCGTGCGCTCGGGGGGCACGGGCAGCGGCGTGTCGATGGCCGAGGCATGCGGATGCAGCAGCTCGGGCCAGCGCGGATCCCAGACCCAGAGCGCCGATCCGCACAGGCCGCAGAACTTGCGCTCCCCCTCGCTATACGTCACCTCGCCGCTTTCATCCTCGTGCAACCTGGCGTGATAGCTGCGGACATGCGCGCCGCCCTCGAGCGTCAGCGTCTCGGCCGAGGCCCCCAGATTGATCGCGAACCCGCCGCCGCCCGCCGTCTTGCGGCAGATCGAGCAGTAGCAAAGGTTGAACGGATAGGGATGGCGGGCTTCAACCGTGAAGCGGACAGCGCCACAATGGCAGGATCCTTCAAGCAGCATTTTCCGCGCCTCCTTGCGTGCCGGAACAAAAAAGGCCGGCGCAATGGCCGGCCCTTTCGCATTCACATGTCGTCTGGCTTACTCGCGGTTGCCCATGAACGACAGCAGGAACATGAACAGGTTGATGAAATCGAGATAGAGGTTCAGCGCCCCCATGATCGCCGATTTCTCGAGCCATTCGCCATCCATCGCATGGGCGTGTTGCAGATAGTCGGTCTTGATCTTCTGGGTGTCATAGGCGGTCAGGCCCGCGAAGATCAGAACCCCAAGAAGCGAGATCGCGAACATGATCGCCGGCGATCCGAGGAAGATGTTCACGATCGAGGCGACCAGCAGGCCGATCACACCCATGATCAGGAACGACCCCCAGCCGGAGATGTCCTTCTTGGTGGTGTACCCCCAAAGCGACAGCCCCGCGAAGGAAATCGCCGTTACAAGGAAGGTCTGCGCGATCGAATAGCCGGTGAAGACCGCGAAAATATAGCTCAGCGACAGACCCATGGCGGCGGCGTAAACGTAGAAGAACAGTTGCGCGCCGGCGGCCGACAGCCGGTTGATCGCGGCGCCGAAGGCGAACACCATGATCAGCGGCAGGAACATGGTGATCCAGCCCAGGATGTTGGGCTGCAGCGTGATCGGATCACGGAAGATGCTCAGCAGCGCGTCATTCGACCCCACCGCCCAGGCCACCGCCGCCGTCATCAGCATGCCCACGGACATCGTGCCGTAGACCTTGTTCATATGGGCGCGAAGCCCTTCGTCGACCTGTGCGGTGCGGACACCCGCCTGGCCCGTACGGATCGTGTTGTAGTCAGCCATAAGATGCCTCCAATGCGTAACTTTTCTGGCGGCACCAACGAAAAGGACCGCCCTCACCGGGAATATCGGCGAGCACGGCCCTGTTTTCAAGAGTTTCCGCCCGGAAACCGGACAGTTGTTCCGATTAAATCCGGATCAGCATTTCCACGCGGTGGGCGCGTCCCATGCCGGGCGGCGCGATTCGGCCAGCGCCTCGGCGCGGGTCAGGCCGATGTCGCGCAGCTGCGCGTCGTCCAGATTGGCAAGCCGACGGCGCTGTTGCGCCACTCCCGCCGCATGAAAAACACGCGAAAGGATCGAAATGCGCCCTTTTTTGGCAAAGGCAGAGCCATAATGCGGTGCTGCTTGGGTCATAGCTGTTACTCTTCTTTAATTGTGAACCATCGTCACGTTTCCATAATCATGCTTGATATTTGGCAGAGCGCGATACATTCTTCAAACGAATGATTGTTATCCAACCCATCAGGAAATGTGATATGCCGCGAAACCTGGACATGACCGCCCTGCGCTCCTTCGTTGCCGTCGCCGAAGCAGGGGGCGTGACGCGGGCGGCGGGGTTTCTGAACCTGACCCAATCGGCCGTCTCGATGCAGCTCAAGCGTCTGGAAGAGGCGCTGGGGCTGACACTGCTGGACCGTACCGCCCGCAAGATCGCGCTGACCGCCACGGGCGAGCAGTTGCTGGGCTATGCCCGGCGCATGCTCGACCTGAATGATGAGGTCTACGCCCGCCTGACCGCGCAGGAATTCGAGGGCGAGGTCATCCTGGGCGTGCCCCATGACATCGTCTATCCGGCGATCCCGCAGGTGCTGCAGCGGTTCAACACCGAATATCCGCGCGTGAAGGTGCAGCTTTTGTCATCCTTCACCCGGCGCCTGAAGGAACAGTTCGCGCGGGGCGAGGTTGATGTCATCCTGACAACGGAAGACGAGGCCGATGCCGGCGGCGAAACCCTGACCGAACTGCCGCTGATCTGGATCGGCGCGCCTGGCGGTCAGGCGTGGAAATCGCGGCCGCTGCGGCTGGCCTATGAAAACAGCTGTATCTTCCGCGGCTCTGTCCAGTCGGCGCTGGACCGCGCCGGCATCCCCTGGGAAATGGCGGTGGAAAGCAATTCCACCCGCACGATCGAAGCCTCGGTCAGCGCCGATCTGGCGGTTCATACGGTGATCGAGGGCAGCGAGCCGCCCTATGTCGAGCGTATCCAGCATGGCGGCGCCCTGCCCGAGCTGCCGACGAAGCAGATCAACCTTTATGTCTCGGATGTTACCGGCGGCAAGGTGACAGACGATCTGGCCGCGCTGATCCGGCAGGCCTATCGCACCTATTGACGGGCGCCTACCGGCGCGGGGCGAAGAAGGCTTTCAGCAGCGCCTCGGCCTCGGCCGCGCCGATGCCGTCATAGACCTGCGGCACATGATGGCTTTGCGGGTGGTCGAACACCCGCGGCCCATGCGCCACCCCGCCCGATTTCGGATCGGCCGCGCCATAATACAGCCGCGCGATGCGGGCCTGGCTGATGGCCGAGGCGCACATCGGGCAGGGTTCCAGCGTCACGTAAAGATCATGCCCCGGCAGTCGTTCGGAGCCCGCAGCGGCACAGGCCGCCCGCAGCGCGAGGATTTCGGCATGGGCGGTGGGATCGTTCAGCTCACGCGTCCGGTTGCCCGCCCGCGCCACGATCCGCCCGTTGGGGCCGACGATCACGGCACCCACCGGCACTTCGCCCCGCGCGGCGGCGGCGCGGGCCTCGGCCAGGGCGGCCTGCATATGGCTGGTGAACGGGCTCATCGCCCCGTCATGCCCTGCCCGGCCGGGCCCGCGCAAGGCGCTTTCGCTTCGCCGCGCAACCGCGTAAAGGGGCAGTATGAACACCACCCCCCCTCCGGGCGAGCGTATCGCCAAGGTTCTGGCCCGTGCCGGCGTCGCCTCGCGGCGCGAGGCTGAACGGATGATCGAGGCCGGTCGCGTCTCCGTCAACGGCAAGACCATTGACAGCCCCGCACTCAACGTCACCCCCGCCGACAAGATCACCGTGGACGCCAAGCCGCTGGCCGCGCCCGAGCCGCCGCGCCTGTGGCTCTACCACAAACCCGCCGGGCTGGTGACCAGCGCGCGCGATGAAAAAGGCCGCCCGACCGTGTTCGACGCCCTGCCCGAAGACATGCCTCGCGTCATGTCTGTGGGCCGGCTCGATCTGAATTCCGAAGGTCTGCTGCTGCTGACCAACGACGGAGAGATCAAGCGGCGGCTGGAGCTTCCCTCGACCGGATGGCTGCGCAAATACCGGGTGCGGGTCAAGGGCCGGCCCGATGACACGATGCTCGAGCCGCTGCGCAAGGGCATCACCATCGACGGCGAGCGGTTTCAGCCCATGGATGTGTCACTGGACCGCCAGCAGGGCGCCAACGCCTGGCTGACCATCGGCATCCGCGAAGGCCGCAACCGCGAGATCCGCCGCGCGATGGAGGCTGTGGGCCTTGTGGTGAACCGGCTGCTGCGCGTCAGCTATGGCCCGTTCCAGCTCGGCGAACTCAAGGAAGGCGCGGTCGAGGAAATCCGCCCGCGCGTGCTGCGCGACCAGCTTGGGCTGGACAAGGATTTCAAGCCCGCGGCCACGCCCAAGCCCCGCGTTGCCCGCAAGCCACGGGGAAAACGATAAGCGAAGGCACCTTGCCGTAGGTCACGCACTATGGCTTGCTGCCCCGAGACGAAACACGGATGGGAGCGCCGGCGGATGGCAGACCTGCTTACGATCGAGAACCTGGGAAACCTGCTGATGCTGTGTTTCCTGCAGGCCGTTCTTGGCTTCGACAACCTGCTGTACATCAGCATCGAAAGCCAGCGCGCGCCGGTGGCGCAGCAAAGGGCGGTGCGGTTCTGGGGCATCATCATCGCCGTGGCGCTGCGGGTCGTGCTGCTGTTGGTGATGATCCGGCTGATCGACAGCCTGTCGGCCCCTTTCTTCGTGATGAACTGGACCGGCGTGCTGGAAGGCGGCGTGAATTTCGCCACGGTCGTGTTCATCCTCGGCGGCATCTTCATCATCTACACGGCGGTCAAGGAAATCTCGCATATGCTGTCGGTCGAGCATCTGGAGCATGACGTGGAGGGCAAGCCGGGGAAATCGGGCCTTCAGGTGATTGCCCTGATCGTGACCATGAACCTGGTGTTCAGCTTCGATTCGATCCTGTCGGCACTGGCCATCACCGATGTTTTCCCGGTACTGGCCACCGCGATCCTGGCTTCGGGCGCGGCGATGGTTCTTCTGGCCGATGGCGTCACCACCTTCATCCAGAAAAACCGGATGTACGAGGTGCTGGGCCTGTTCGTCCTGCTGATTGTCGGCGTGGTGCTGCTGGGCGAGGCCGGCCCGGCCGCGGCCCACGCGATGCACGACGATGCGCTGCAGCTCAAGATCTTCGGCTATCCGCTGATCCCGATGTCGAAAACCACTTTCTACTTCGCGGTTTTGGTACTTTTCGCCGTCGAAATCCTGCAATCGGGCTATTCGCGCAAACTCGCCGCGGAACGCCGGGCCGAGCAAAGCTTCAAGTCGTAACGCGCAGCGCGCGCTTTCACGTAACCTTTGCATCGCCTATATAAGCGGTGCGGTGCAGATAACGGGGGCAGGATGTCGGACACGGGGCTGCAAAAGATCGCCTTTTTCCTTCTGGTGGCGCTGATCTTCTACGTCTCGGCCGGCGGAGGCACGTGATGGCACAGCGTTATGGTGGGAAATTCAGCCCCCAGGGCACCGGCGGCCCCAAGGATGCGCCGCCCCCGAAGAACCCGTTTCACGGCAAGACCCGCACCCGCGCGGGCGGGCGGGTGAATTTCCTGTTCATCGCGCCCTTCCCGCTGCTGTTTTCCGCCTTCGCATCCGAACCCGTGGGCCTGGCGCTCGATCTGGCGGCCTTCGGCGTGCTGATCCTGGCCGCCTGGCTGACCCGCGAAGGGCTGAAGGCCCAAGAAGCCTATGAGGCGCGCCGCGTCGCCCGCCGCCCCGCCATCCCGCGCAAGATCTTTGCCTCGGTGCTGACCGGCGCAGGGCTGTTTCTGGCCGGCTTCGCACCCGAGGCCGGGCTGCTGAATCCGGTGATCTTCGCGGTACTGGGCACGGTGCTGCACAGCTTTGCCTTCGGCCTCGATCCGCTGTCGGACAAGGGCATGGAAGGGGTCGATACATTTCAGCAGGATCGCGTCGCCCATGCCGTGGACGAGGCCGAGAAACACCTGGCCGCGATGAAAGACGCCATCCTGCGCGCCGGCGACCGCAAGCTCGAGGCCCGCGTCGACGCGTTTCAGGCCACCGCGCGCGAAATGTTCCGCACCGTCGAGCAAGACCCGCGCGATCTGACCGCCGCGCGCAAATATCTGGGCGTCTACCTGCTGGGCGCGCGCGATGCGACGGCCAAGTTCGCCGATATCTACAGCCGCACCCGCGATGCCGGCGTCCGCGCCGATTACGAGGCGCTGCTGACCGATCTTGAACAGAATTTCGCGGCCCGGACCAACAGCCTGTTGCTGGATGACCGTTCGGACCTGGATGTTGAAATCGAAGTGCTGCGCGAACGGCTACAGCGCGAAGGGGTACGCTCCTAGGCGCCCCGCAAGAGAAAAAGGGAAAGTTCCGATGTCACAGAATGTTCGTGAGAAAGCCGCCCAGGATCTGGCCGAAGTGGAAAAGCTGACCGCCGTGATCCTGCCCGAACCCGTGGGCGAGATCGTGCCGCTGGAAACCGCCGAAGCGCCCGTGGCCGAAGAGATCCGCAAACGCATGGGCGAGATCGACATGGGCAACACCAATTCGATCATCGCCTTCGGCTCGGCCGCGCAGGCGGAATTGCAGCAGATCAGCCAGGCGATGCTGGCCGATGTGCGCAACAAGGATGTCGGCCCGGCCGGCGACAGCCTGCGCAACATCGTCACCACCATCCGCGGCTTTTCAGTGTCCGAGCTGGACGTGCGGCGCGAACGCAGCTGGTGGGAAAAACTTCTGGGCCGTTCCGCCCCCTTCGCCAAGTTTCTGGCGAATTTCGAAACGGTTCAGGGCCAGATCGACAAGATCACCGACAACCTGCTGACCCATGAGCACAAGCTGCTGAAAGACATCAAGTCGCTTGATAACCTCTATGAAAAGACGCTCGATTTCTACGACGAGCTGGCGCTCTACATCGCCGCCGGCGAAGAGAAGCTGAAAGAGCTGGACGGCACCGTCATCCCCGCCAAGGAAAAAGAGGTCGCCGCCACCCCCGAGGGGGATCAGGTGATCGTGGCGCAGGAATTGCGCGACCTGCGCGCCGCGCGCGACGATCTGGAACGCCGGGTGCATGACCTGAAACTGACTCGCCAGGTCACGATGCAGTCGCTGCCCTCGATCCGGCTGGTGCAGGAAAACGACAAATCGCTGGTCACCAAGATCAACTCGACGCTCGTCAACACCGTGCCGCTGTGGGAAACCCAGCTTGCGCAGGCGGTGACGATCCAGCGCTCCAAGGAGGCCGCCGAGGCGGTGCGCGGCGCGGCCGACCTGACCAACGAGCTGCTGACCGCCAATGCCGAAAACCTGCAACAGGCCAACCGCGTGGTGCGCGAAGAGATGGAGCGCGGCGTGTTCGATATCGAAGCGGTGAAATCGGCCAACGCGACGCTGATCGCCACGATCCAGGAAAGCCTGCAGATCGCCGATGAGGGCAAGGCCAAGCGCGCCGCCGCCGAGGAAGACCTCAAGAAGATGGAAGCCGAGCTGCGCGATACGCTGGCCGCCGCCAAAGCCCGCCACGATGGTGTGGGTGACACGGCCGCCACGGCCGTGCCCGGCGTCTGAGAACGGGAGGCAGTCATCAAAGCCCCCCTTACCAGACTGGCGCTGGCCCTGATCGCCGGCCTCGGCCTCGCCTCCTGCGAGACGGCCGTGCCGGTGCCGGCCACCGCCCCGCCGGAACGCCCGAGCACGCCCGTCGCGGTGCCCACCGAGCCGTCCGAGGTCAGCCAGGCGACGGCAGCGCATTTCGCCCGGGTTCAGTCGGATCTTCTGGCGCGGGGGCTGCTGCGCAGCGATGGCGGCGGCCCCGACGTGCCGTTTTCCCAAAGGCAGCTTGTGGAAAACTTCGTGCAGATCGCGCTTTATGACGAATATGTCGCCCGGAACGGCGCCCTCGTCGCCCAAACCACCGAAAGCCGCCTGCGCCGCTGGGAAGAGCCTGTCCGCCTGGGCATCACCTTCGGTGCCAGCATCTCCGAGGCGCAGCGCAATCAAGACCGCAAAGACATCGCCGCCTATGCCGCCCGCCTGTCACGCGTCAGCGGCCTGCCGATCGGCGTGACCAGCCCCGAGGCCGCGAATTTCCACGTGCTGGTTCTGAACGAGGATGAAAGGCGCGCCTACGCCCCGCAGCTGCGCCGGCTCGCGCCGGGCATCGACGAAACCGCCGTGCGCACCATCACCGGCATGCCCCGCTCGACGCTCTGCCTGGTCTTCGCCTTTTCCCGCGGCAATGCGTCGAACTATTCCCGCGCGGTTGCCGTGATCCGGGGCGAACACCCCGACCTGCTGCGCCTGTCATGCATCCACGAAGAACTCGCCCAGGGCCTTGGCCTGGCCAATGACAGCCCCGCCGCGCGCCCCTCGATCTTCAACGACGACGAGGAATTCGCGCTGCTGACGAACCATGACGAGCTGCTCCTGAAAATGCTCTACGACCCGCGCCTGCGCCCCGGCATGCAGGTCGCAGAGGCCCGCCCCATCCTGCGCCAGATCGCGGCAGAGCTGCTGGGAGGCGAGAGTTGAACATCCCCCACGGCGCCGCCGCGGCACCGTGGTCTCCGAAATTCCGGCCGCGCGGGTCGCGGCGGGCCCCAACCCCGAGGACACAGATATGGGTATTTTCGATTTCCTCTCCGGCGAATTCATTGACGTCATCCACTGGACCGATGACAGCCGCGACACGATGGTCTGGCGGTTCGAGCGCGAAGGCCATGAAATCAAATACGGCGCCAAACTGACGGTGCGCGAAGGCCAGGCGGCGGTGTTCGTGCACGAAGGCCAGATCGCCGATGTGTTCACCCCCGGCCTCTATATGCTCGAAACCAACAACATGCCGGTGCTCACCACGCTGCAGCACTGGGATCACGGGTTCAAATCGCCCTTCAAATCCGAAATCTACTACGTCAACACGACCCGGTTCAACGATCTCAAATGGGGCACCAAGAACCCGATCATGCTGCGCGACCCCGAATTCGGCCCCACCCGCCTGCGCGCCTACGGCACCTATTCGGTACGCGTCTCCGATCCGGCGAAATTCCTGATCGAAATCGTCGGCACCGACGGCGAATTCACCATGGACGAGATCAGCTTTCAGATCCGCAACATCATCGTGCAGGAATTTTCCCGCGTGATCGCCGCCTCCGGCATCCCGGTGCTCGACATGGCCGCCAACACCGCCGATCTGGGCAAGCTGGTCGCCGCGCAGATCTCCGGCACGCTCGAAGATTACGGCCTGTCGATGCCCGAACTCTACATCGAGAACATCTCACTCCCCCCCGCGGTGGAAGAGGCGCTCGACAAACGCACCTCGATGGGGCTGGCGGGCGATCTGGGCAAGTTCACCCAGTATTCGGCGGCCGAGGCGATGACAGCCGCCGCGCGCAACCCCTCGGGCGGCGGCGGCATGGGCGCCGGGCTCGGCATCGGCCTTGGCATGGCGGCCGCCGGCCAGATGGCGCAACCGGGCCCCTGGGGCGCGCGCCCCGCGCAAACCGCCCCGGCCGCACCGCCCCCGCCGCCGGTCGAACATGTCTGGCACATCGCCGAAAACGGGGAAACCAGGGGGCCCTATTCCAAGGCCGATCTGGGCCGGATGACCACAGAAGGCGGGCTGACGCGCCAAACCTATGTCTGGACACCGGGCCAGGACGGCTGGATGCGGGCCGAGGACGTGGCCGAGCTGGCACAGCTCTTCACCATCCTGCCACCGCCGCCGCCGCCCGCAGCCTGACCACCCGTTTCATCTTTCCTCAAATATCCCCGCCGGAGGCGTGAAACTCTTGTCCGAACGACCGGCACAATCGGAACACCGCTTTCCCTGCGATCAGTGCGGGGCCGACCTCCGGTTCGATCCGGCGGCGGCAAAGCTGGTCTGTGATCACTGCGGCAACACGGTGCCGGTCAACAGCCCCGCCCCCCGCGCCGCCGTGATCCGCGAGCTGGATTTCCACGCCGCGCTGAAGGCGCGGCTGCCCGACGCCGAGATCGAGGAAACCCGCGTCCTGAGTTGCACGAACTGCGGCGCCCAGGTCGAGTTCGACGCGAACACCCACGCCGCCGAATGCCCGTTCTGCGCCACCCCCGTGGTCACCGATACCGGCCTCCACCGCCATATCAAGCCGCGCGGCGCCCTGCCCTTCGCGCTCGACGAATCCACCGCGCGCAAGGCGATGACCGATTGGCTCGGGCGGCTGTGGTTCGCGCCCAACGGCTTGCAGGATTATGCGCGCAAGGGGCGGAAGATGCAGGGCATCTACGTGCCCTACTGGACCTTCGACGCCGACACGAAATCCGCCTACCGGGGCGAACGCGGCACGGTCTATTATGAAACCCGCACGGTGATGCGCGATGGCAAGCGTGAAACGGTCCGGGTTCAGAAAATCCGCTGGCGCCCGGTGTCGGGCCGGGTGGCGCGGTTCTTCGACGATGTGCTGGTTCTGGCCTCCCGCTCGCTGCCCAAACGCTTTACCGACGCGCTGGAGCCCTGGGATCTGTCGGCGCTGGAGCCCTACCGGCCCGAATACCTCGCCGGGTTCCGGGCGGAAGGCTATTCCGTCGAACTGGCCCAGGGCTTCGACGAGGCCCGCGCGCATATGGACCGGGCCATCGAACGGGACGTGAAATTCGACATCGGCGGTGACGCGCAGCGCATTCACGCGCTGGATACCAGAGTGTCGGACGTAACCTTCAAGCACATCCTGCTGCCGGTCTGGCTTGCCGCGTATAAATATCGCGGCAAGACCTATCGCTTCGTCGTCAACGGCCAGACCGGCCGGGTTCAGGGGGAACGCCCCTGGTCGGCCTGGAAAATCGCGCTGGCCGTCGTGCTGGGCGCGATCGTCGCCGGCATCATTGGTTATCTGGCGGCAATGAACCAGCAATAGCCGGCTCAGCCCGACGAGATCGGAATCTCCGTGGCGCCGCGCCCCCGGGTCGGATCTTTCCGCCCGACCGAAAGCGTCAGCACACCATCCTTCAGCGCGGCGCTGACAAGGCCGGGGTCGGCCTCGGGCGGCAGGCGGAAACTGCGCGAGAATGATCCGTACTGGCGCTCGCTGAAATACCAGCTGTCGCCGCTTTGCTCGCTCTCGGATCGTTTTTCGCCCTTCACCGTCAGAACGCCATCTTCAACGGTGACGGAGATATCCTTTTCCGCCACGCCCGGCAGCTCCAGCGCGATGCGATAGCCTTCGTCGCGAACCGAGGCTTCGGATGCCGGCGCGAACCAGTCGGCCACCCGCGCGCCCACGCTGCGGAACGGATCGTAGAGCGACGGCCAAAGCCCTGTCGTATGTGTTTTTTCCACCATCTCGGGCCTCCTTTTCCCAATGTTGTGAATAGCAGACTCATGTAACAACCCCGATGTCCGGTCACTGACGCCGGTCAATTTCCGCCGCCCCCTTTTGCACCGCCGTGCCCGCGCCGCTATGCAGAAGACCCGCAAACCCGAAAGGAGTCGCTCATGATCCTGTGCTGCGGCGAAGCGCTGATCGACATGCTACCGCGCCGGACGATGGCGCGCGAGCGGGCCTTTGTGCCCAACCCCGGCGGGGCGGTGTTCAACACGGCCATCGCGCTGGCGCGTCTCGGTGTGCCCACCGGGTTCTTTTCTCGCCTGTCGTCGGACATGTTCGGCGGGATGCTGCGCGACGCGCTTGGCGCCGCCGGCGTGGACACGGGCCTTGCCCAGACCTGCGACAGCCCGACCACACTGGCCTTCGTACAGCTAGAAAACGGCGAAGCGCGCTATTCGTTCCATGATGAAAACACCGCCGGGCGGCTGTTGTCGACGGCGGATCTGCCCGCCCTGCCCGACAATGTGGATGCCCTGTTTTTCGGCGGCCTCTCCTTGATGACAGAGCCCTGTGGCGCGGCCTATGAAACCCTGATGGCCCGGGAATCCGCCGCGCGCGTCACGATGATCGACCCGAATATCCGGCCCGCCCATATCGCGGACGAGGCCACCTATCGCGCCCGGCTGGGCCGGCTGTTCGCGCTGGCCGATATCGTGAAACTGTCCGACGCCGATCTGCGCTGGATCGAAGGCGATGGCGATGTTTCCGATCTCGCGCACGGGTTGCTGGCCAGGGGCCCCAGCCTGGTGTTCATCACCGAGGGCGCGCGCGGCGCCCGTGTTCTGGGCGCCGGGGAAGAGCTGTTCCTGCCCGCGCCACGGGCCGAGGTCGTGGATACGATCGGGGCCGGCGACACGTTCAACGCCGGCGTTCTGGCCGCGCTGCACGCCGAAGGCCGGCTGAACAAATCCGCGCTCGCGGGGATCGGCAAGGACGCGATGGCGACGGCGCTGGCGCTTGGCCTCCGGGCGGCGGCGGTCACGGTTTCGCGGGCCGGCGCCAACCCGCCCATGGCAGAGGATCTGGCATGAGGGCCCTGATACAGCGGGTCAGCGCAGCGTCGGTTCAGGTCGAGGGCACGGTGATCGGGCAGATCGGGCCGGGCCTTGTGATTCTGGTCTGCGCGATGGCGGGCGATACCACGGCGCAGGCCGAACAGCTTGCCGCCAAGATCGCGAAGCTGCGCATTTTCCGCGACGAGGCGGGCAAGATGAATCGCAGCCTTCTGGATACCGGCGGCGCCACGCTGGTGGTCAGCCAGTTCACGCTGGCCGCCGACACGTCCCGCGGCAATCGCCCCGGATTTTCCGCCGCGGCGGCGCCCGAGGCCGGCAAAGCGCTGTATCTGCATTTCGCCGAACAGATGCGCGCGCTTGGCATCGAAACGCAAACCGGCCGCTTTGGCGCGGACATGGCGGTGAGCCTGACCAATGACGGCCCGGTCACGATCTGGCTGGACCAGTGAGCGCCCAAAAAATAGGCATTCACCTATCTGTTCATCACCAAATCGGTGGGAGTTTCCGGTTGATCAACGGCAAGCTGTTGCAGCCGCTTCGCAATTTCTTAACCTGATCCCATGAACGAAAACACACGCTTTTTTGACGAGCTTCAGAACCCCGACGGCACCCCCCGCCGCCCCTATGAAGATTATTTCGGATGGTTCTCGAACGAGGACTTGCGGCGGCTGCAGAAAAAATCGCGTGAGGCGGAGACTTTTTTCCGCCGTACCGGCATTACCTTCAACGTCTACGGCCAGGCCGAGGCCGACGAACGGCTGATTCCGTTCGACATCGTGCCGCGCATCATTTCGGAACATGAATGGAGCAAACTGACAAAGGGCATCGAACAGCGTGTCCGGGCGATCAATGCGTTTCTCTATGACATCTACCACCGGCAAGAGATTCTGCGCGCGGGCCGTGTTCCGGCCGAGCTGATCGCCCAGAATGACGCGTTCCTGCCAGAGATGATCGGCGTCAGCCCGCCGGGCGGCGTCTATACCCATATCGTCGGCGTCGATCTGGTGCGCACAGGCGAAGATGATTTCTTCGTGCTGGAGGATAATGCCCGCACCCCTTCGGGCGTGTCCTACATGCTCGAAAATCGCGAAACCATGCTTCAGATGTTTCCCGAGCTGTTCAGCAGGATCAAGGTGCAGGAGGTCTCCAACTATCCCACGCGCCTGCGCCGCTCGCTTGCGGCCTGCGCCCCGACGATGGCCAACGGCGGGCCGAACGTGGCGGTGCTGACGCCGGGCATCCACAACTCCGCCTATTTCGAACATTCCTTTCTGGCCGACCATATGGGTGCCGAACTGGTCGAGGGCAGCGACCTGCGCGTAGTCGACGGGCGCATCGCCATGCGCACGACGCAGGGCTATACCCCGATCGACGTTATCTACCGCCGCGTCGATGATGAATTTCTCGATCCGCTGACCTTCAACCCGGACAGCCTTCTGGGTGTGCCGGGGATCATGGATGTCTATCGCGCGGGCGGCATCACCATCGCCAACGCGCCGGGCACGGGCATTGCCGACGACAAGGCAATCTATAGCTACATGCCTGATATCGTGGAGTTTTACACCGGGGAAAAGGCGATTCTGCAAAACGTGCCCACCTGGCGCTGCTCAGAGCCGGGGGCGCTTTCCTACGTGCTCGACAATCTCGAAGAGCTGGTGGTGAAAGAGGTTCACGGCTCTGGCGGTTACGGCATGCTGGTGGGGCCGGCCGCATCGAAAAAGGAAATCGCGGCGTTCCGGGCCAAGCTGGAGGCCAAGCCGTCAAACTATATCGCCCAGCCCACGCTGGCGCTTTCCACCGTTCCGATCCTCGCCAAGGAGGGGCTTGCCCCGCGCCATGTGGATCTGCGCCCCTATGTGCTGGTCTCGCCCGACCGGATTGACATCACGCCGGGCGGGCTGACACGGGTTGCGCTGAAGAAAGGCTCGCTCGTGGTTAACTCGAGCCAGGGCGGCGGAACGAAAGACACATGGGTGCTGGGGGGATAAGAGGATGCTGGGCAGGACTGCCGGCGGGCTTTTCTGGATGTTCCGTTATCTGGAGCGTTCCGAAAACACGGCCCGCCTGATCGAAGCCGGGTTCCGGATCGCGCTGACCCGCCCCGACTCGGCGAAAGACGAATGGGCCTCGGTGCTGGAAACCGCGAGCGTGCGGCATGATTATCTCGCGCGGCATGACGATTTCGACGGCGCGGCGGTGATCGACTTTCTGCTGCGCGACAAGACAAACCCCTCTTCGGTGATGTCGGCGATCGAAGCCGCGCGCAACAACGCCCGCATGGTGCGCACCGCGCTGACCCGCGAGGTGTGGGAGGCCGTCAACGAAAGCTGGATGAGCCTGAAAGAGGCGCTGCGCCGCCCGGTGCGCGAGGCCGACCTGCCCGGCATTCTGGGGCTGATCCGGCGCCAGAGCGCACTGGTGCGCGGCGCGCTTCACGGCACCATGCTGCGCAATGACATTTTCGATTTCGCCCGCATCGGCACCTTTCTGGAACGCGCCGACAACACCGCGCGCATTCTGGACGTGAAGTACTATGTGCTGCTGCCGTCGGTCAGCCAGATCGGATCGTCACTGGACAACGTGCAATGGGAAACCATCCTGCGCTCGGTTGCGGGGCAGCGTTCCTATCGCTGGCTGAACGGCACCGATATCACGCCGCGCGGCATCGCCGAATTCCTGATCCGTGACAGGCGGATGCCCCGGTCTCTGGCGTTTTGCGTGTCAAAGCTTTCGGGCAATCTGGGCTATCTGCAGGAACAGTATGAAAATCAATACGCCAGCCTCGATATGGTGCGGTCATTGCGCGGCAAACTGCTGGAAACCGATATCGAAGACATCTTCGAAACCGGGCTGCACGAGTTTCTGACGGAATTCCTGGGTGACAATGCCGCCCTGGCCGCGCAGATTGAAAAAGACTTCCGGTTTATTGGCTGAGCCCGCATGCGCCTTCAGATTTCCCACCGCACGATCTACACCTACGAAAACCCCGTGGCCTATGGCCTGCAGGAACTGCGCCTGATCCCCAAGAACCGCCCGGCGCAGCATGTCGTGAACTGGAGCGTCGAGATCGAGGGCGGCAAGCGCGAGCTGGAGTTCGAAGATCAGCATATGAACCGCGTCCTGCTGATTTCCTTCGACGGCGCCGGGCACGAGATCTCCATCACCTGTTCGGGCACGGTCGAAACCTTCGATACGGCCGGCATCTGCGGCAAGCACGCGGGTTGCGCCCCGCTGTGGTATTTCGCCCACTCCACGGATCTGACCCGCGCCGGCAACCTGACCCGCAAGCTGACCAAGGGCCTGCTGAGCGAGATCGAAGACCCGGTCGCGCGGATGCATCAGCTTTCGGCCAATGTGCTGGAGGCCGTCGAATATGATCCCGGCCATACCAATGCGAAAACAACAGCCGAAGATGCGCTGACCGCCGGCCATGGCGTGTGTCAGGACCATGCCCATGTTTTCATCGCCGCGGCGCGGTCGATGGGCGTTCCCGCCCGTTATGTGTCGGGCTATCTGATGATGGACGACCGCGTGCATCAGGAGGCCAGTCATGCCTGGGCCGAAGCGCATGTGGAGAATATCGGCTGGGTCGGCTTCGACGTCTCGAACGGCATTTCCCCCGATGAGCGCTATGTGCGCGTGGCCACGGGGCTCGACTATCGCGAGGCGGCGCCGATCCACGGGCTACGCATTGGCAATAGCGGTCATGAAGCTTTGAACGTAGACATCCAGGTACAGCAGCAATAGGTGTTGGTCACCGCGGACAGGAGCGTTTCATGACCTATTGTGTTGGCCTTCGCCTCAATACCGGACTGGTCTTCATGTCCGACACCCGTACCAATGCCGGGGTCGACAATATTTCGACCTTCCGCAAGATGCAGTGCTGGTCGGTGCCGGGCGAACGGGTGATCACCGTGCTGACGGCCGGAAACCTGGCCACCACCCAGGCAGTCATCAGCCTTCTGGACGAGCGCACCAAGGCGCACGGCGAACGGAACCCGTCGATCTTCGAACAGCCGTCGATGTTTCAGGTGGCCCGGCTGATTGGCGAAACCCTGCGCGAGGTGATCGCCGAACATGCGGAATCCGGCCAGCGGGCCGACGCGGCGTTCAATGCCACAATGATCGTCGGCGGCCAGATCGGCCTGGGCGAGCCCCGGCTGTTCCTGATCTACCCCGAGGGCAATTTCATCGAAGCCTCTGCCGACACGCCGTTTTTCCAGATCGGCGAAACCAAGTACGGCCGCCCCATTCTGGTGCGCGCCTTCGACCCGGACATGAGCTTTGCCGACGCCATCAAACTGTTGCTCGTGTCCTTTGACAGCACGATCAAGGCCAACCTCTCGGTCGGCCTGCCGCTGGATTTTCAGATCTACGAGACCGGCAGCCTGCAACCGGGAGAGATTCACCGGGTCGAACGCGATGACGCCTATTTCCAGACGATTTCCCATGGCTGGGGCGATGCGTTGAAAATAGCGATCGACAGCCTGCCGCCCTATGAGATCACGCCCGGCTGATCGCCGGGGGAACGGCTCTCCAACCAGCCTCCCGGCCGGCCGCCGACTCGGGGAACCGGTTTCTTGCGCGCGGGTTCCGCGCGGCTGCTACAAATTACGCATTTGCACATTTAATAATCAAACAGCGCAATTAATTAACAAGCCCCGGCCGCCCCCCCCATTTGCCGGCACGCGCCCCCGCCCACTGCGAAAGTATGCCGCACCGCTGCGGTCAGGGTGACGCTATGTCACCCTGGCCCAGCGCCATAAAAAATCCACATTTCTTTCAAAGCGTTGGGCTTATCCGCAATTGCCGCGCGATCCGCTCCCGGTTGCAAAACCCGCATCTCAAATACCCTTTTTGTCCGAACCGGTGCATTTTGCTCACCGGTCCTGTTCATTTTTTGCAGGAGACACCAACAGCAAAAATTATCAACGCTTTGCGCCGGTGGGGCGTCTCGCTCCACGGGACGTAACAGGGACTATCTGCTCATGATGAAAAAAATTCTTTCCGCCGCCGTTCTTACGGCTGTGTTCGCTGGCGCGGCGCAGGCCGAGATCAAGGTCGGCATTCTGCATTCGCTGTCAGGAACGATGGCCATTTCCGAAACGACGCTGAAAGACACCATGCTGATGCTCATCGAGCAGCAGAACGCCAAGGGCGGATTGCTGGGTGAAGAGATCGTGCCGGTGGTCGTCGACCCGGCATCCGACTGGCCGCTCTTCGCCGAAAAAACCCGCGAGCTGATCAGCAACGAAGGCGTGGACGTGATCTTCGGCTGCTGGACCTCGTCCAGCCGCAAGGCGATCCTGCCGGTGCTCGAAGAACTGAACGGCCTGCTGTTCTACCCGGTTCAGTATGAGGGCGAGGAAAGCTCCAAGAACGTGTTCTACACCGGCGCCGCCCCCAACCAGCAGGCAATCCCCGCCACCGATTACTTCCTCGAGGAACTGGGGGTCGAGAAATTCGCGCTGCTGGGCACCGATTACGTCTATCCGCGCACAACCAACAAGATCCTCGAAGCCTATCTCAAGGACAAGGGCATTGCGGCCGAAGATATCTTCGTCAACTACACACCCTTCGGTCATTCCGACTGGTCCAAGATCGTGGCTGACGTTGTCGCGCTTGGCGCCGACGGCAAGAAGGTGGGCGTGATTTCCACCATCAACGGCGACGCCAACATCGGCTTTTACAAGGAGCTGGCCGCCGCCGGCATCTCGGCCGACGACATCCCCGTCGTTGCGTTCTCGGTGGGTGAGGAAGAGCTTTCCGGCCTCGACACCTCCAACCTTGTCGGCCACCTGGCAGCCTGGAACTACTTCCAGTCCGCCGATGCGCCCGTCAACGAAGAGTTCGTGGCCGCATGGAAAGCCCGGATGGGCGAAGATCGCGTGACCAACGACCCGATGGAGGCCCATGTCATCGGCTTCGACATGTGGGTTCAGGCCGTTGAGAAAGCCGGCACCGCCGATGTCGATGCGGTGCGCGAGGCGATGTATGGCCTGCAAGTGCCGAACCTGACCGGGGGCACCGCCACGATGCTGCCGAACCACCACCTGACCAAGCCGGTTCTGATCGGTGAAATCCAGGCCGACGGCCAGTTCGACATCATCAGCCAGACCGAAGAAGTGCCGGGTGATGCCTGGACCGATTACCTGCCGGAATCTGCGGTTCTGGAGGCAGACTGGCCGGGTCTTGGCTGCGGCATGTACAACACCGAGACCGAGACCTGCGTGCAGATCAAGTCGAACTACTGAGCCGCCTCATGGGCTTGGACTTTCACGACGACAAGAAGGAGGGGGCCACGCGCCCCCTCCGGTTTGGGCAGGAATGACACGCATATTTCTCATCGGGCTCCGCGCGGCATTGTTCTGGTTTCTGGCCGCGTTTGCCGTTCAGGCGCAAAGCCCCATTCAGGATCTTCTTCAGGAAAACCGCGCGGCGGTCGAAAAGGCCTCGCGCAAGACCATAGATGACGTGATCGGGGCGCTGCTGGCCTCGGGCCTTCCCGAAACCCGCGAGGTTCTTGCCAGATGGCGGGAAAAAGAGCTGTGGCAGCGCGACGAGGACGGGCTGTTCTTTTTCGCCGAAGCAGTGGACGGGAACACCTATCGCCTGATCGACATCGCCACCGGCGAAGCGGTCGGCGAGTATGACAAGAAGCTGGTCAGCCAGCTCAAGCCCAACAGCGGCGTGCGCAGCGTGATCGCCACGGCGCTTGTGCGGTTTCAGCTGACAGACCCCGATCCGGCCAAGCGCGCCGAGGGGCTGACCGCCATCGAACGCGGCCCCGAAGCCTCGCATCTGGAGGCGCTGCGCGCCTCGATCGAGGGCGAGAACGACTCCGGGCTTCTGGCCCGCAAACAGCGGCTGGAACGGTTGCTGACCATTGCCTATGACGATGACAGCGCCCTGCGCGTGGCCGCCATCGAAAGCTTTTCCACCGACCTGGGCGTCGACGCCCGCGCCGCGCTGAACCCGCTGCTGGCCACCACGCGCAAGGCCGCGCCCGCGCTGCCCGAGGGCGTGAACATCGCCAACGTTCTGAAACCCGGCAGCAGCGCCCTGCCCCGAAGCGAGGCCTACGCGCTTTTGGTGGCGGCGGATCTGGCGCCGCCGCTGGTCACCGCGGCGCAAAAGAAAGAGGCGCTGATCGCCAATATCGCGGATGGCACCGTCGCGGGCATGCCCATCCACACCCTTGGCACCGCCGAGGCGCGGGCACGGGCCTATGCCGCCCTCGCCGACCAGGGGCTTGCCCCGCCCGACGTCACCGAGGACGGGATCGACGCGGCCCTGGGGGCGCATGTCTTCTTCGATCAGTATAACGAACCCGACGCCGCCATCACCGCCGCGGCCGAAGAGGCGCTTTCGTCGGTCTCGACCCGCGTCGGGGTGAACCAGGCCCTTGATCTGGCGCTCGACGGGCTGTCGCTGGCGTCGATCTATTTCCTGGCCGCGATCGGGCTGGCCATCACCTTCGGCGTGATGGGCGTGATCAACATGGCACATGGCGAGTTCATCATGATGGGCGCCTATACCGGCTATGTGGTGCAGCAATTCGTGCCCAACTATACCGCGTCCATCATCGTGGCGCTGCCGCTGGCCTTTGCCGTGACCTTCGCCGCCGGCGTGGCGATGGAGCGGCTGGTGATCCGCTGGCTCTATAACCGCCCGCTGGAAACCCTGCTGGCGACCTTCGGCATTTCCATCGCGCTGCAGCAACTGGCCAAGAACATCTTCGGCACCCAGGCCCGCCCGCTGACCAGCCCCGGCTGGCTGGACGGGGCGCTGGTGCTGAACGATGTGGTGTCGATCAGCTACATCCGCATCGCGATCTTCGTGCTCGGGATCATCTTCCTGTTCCTGCTGCTGTTCGTGCTGAACAAGACCCGGCTGGGGCTGGAGATGCGCGCGGTCACGCAAAACCCGCGCATGGCGGCCAGCATGGGGATCAACCCCGACCGGGTGAACATGCTGACCTTCGGGCTCGGCTCGGGCATCGCCGGGATCGCGGGCGTGGCGATCGGGCTTTACGCCAAGGTCACGTCGGAACTGGGCAGCGACTATATCGTGCAAAGCTTCATGACCGTGGTCGTGGGCGGGGTCGGCAATATCTGGGGCACCCTTCTGGGGGCGGCGCTGATCGGCTTCCTGCAAAAAGGGATCGAGTGGATGAACCCCTCCAACACTCTCGCCGCGCAGACCTACATGATCATCTTCATCATCATCTTCATCCAGTTCCGGCCAAAGGGCATCATCGCCCTCAAGGGCCGCGCGGCGGGAGACTAGGCCATGGAACGCAGCTTTTTCGCCCGCAACCCTTCGGCCCTGATCTTCATCCTGCTGCTGGCGGCCTTCACCCTTGGCGTCACCCTGCTGTCCGAAGGTTTCGGCATGGATGTGGTTTCCACCTCCATGGTCAAGACCCTGGGCAAGACGCTTTGCCTGTGCCTGGTTGCCGTGGCGATGGATCTTGTCTGGGGCTATTGCGGCATCCTTTCGCTGGGCCATTTCGCCTTTTTCGGGCTGGGCGGCTACATGATCGGCATGTGGCTGATGTATGAACGCACCAAGGCCATCGTGATTTCGGCAACCGCCGGCGGCCCCCTGCCCGCGACGCCCGAGGAAATCCGCGAAGGTATCGGCGTGCAGATCTTCGGTGTGGTCGGCGGATCGGAGATCCCACCGATCTGGTATTTCGCCGACAGCCTGACCATCCAGCTTGCGCTGGTGGTGCTGGTGCCCGGCCTTCTGGCGCTGATCTTCGGCTGGCTCGCCTTCCGCAGCCGCGTGGCCGGGGTGTACCTGTCGATCCTGACCCAGGCGATGACACTGGCCCTGTCGCTCTACCTGTTCCAGAATGACAGCGGGTTGCGCGGCAACAACGGCCTGTCGGGGCTGCAGAACCTGCCGGGCGCCGAAAACGTGCCGCAAACCCTGATCTCGATCTATTTCCTGTGGGCCTCCGCGCTGGCGCTCGGGCTGGGGTATCTGCTGGCGGCCTGGGTCGCGGGCGGCAAGTTCGGCTCGGTGATCCGTGGCATCCGCGATGACGAGGCGCGGGTGCGGTTCCTGGGCTATCACGTCGAGGGCTACAAGCTTTTCGTCTTCACCCTCACGGCCGTGATCGCCGCCATCGCCGGGGCGCTCTACTATCCGCAGGCGGGCATCATCAACCCGGCCGAGATCGCGCCGATCGCCAGCATCTATCTGGCGGTCTGGGTCGCGATCGGCGGGCGCGGGCGGCTTTACGGCGCGGTGATCGGCGCCGCCCTCGTCAGCCTCGTGTCCACCTGGTTCACCGGCGGGCAGGCGCCCGACATTCCGCTGGGCTTTTACACGGTGCAATGGGTGGATTGGTGGCTGATCCTGCTGGGCCTCAGCTTCGTGCTGGTCACCCTGTTCGCGCCCAAGGGCATCGGCGGGCTGTTCGACCTGATCGCCGGGCGCGGATCGCCCGAGCGCCACGGGGCCGATCTTGGCCCCGATCCCGGCGCCTTGCGCGAGAAGGAGGCCGAGGAATGAGCACGCTGCTAGAGGTTTCCGGCATCTCCGTCACCTTCGACGGGTTCCGCGCCATCAACAACCTGAGCTTTCGGATCGGCGAGGCCGAGCTGCGCGCGATCATCGGCCCCAATGGCGCCGGCAAGACCACCTTCATGGATATCGTCACCGGCAAGACCCGCCCCGACGAGGGGCGCGTGATCTGGGGCGAAAAGAACGTCAGCCTGCTGAAGATGTCGGAAAGCCAGATCGCGCGCCAGGGCATCGGCCGCAAGTTCCAGCGCCCCACCGTGTTCGAGGATCAGTCGGTGTTCGACAACCTGCTGATGGCGTTGAAAAATGATCGGGGGCCGTTCGCGGTGCTGACCTATCGCCGCTCGGCCGAGGATGCCGACAAGGTGCGCGCCCTCGCCGAAGAGATCGGGCTGAAGGCCGAACTGCCGCGCAAGGCGGGCGAACTGGCGCATGGGCAAAAGCAATGGCTGGAAATCGGCATGCTGCTGGCCCAGGAACCACGCCTGCTGCTGGTCGATGAACCGGCGGCGGGGATGAGCCCGGCGGAACGCGAACACACCACCGCGCTGCTGGTCGAAGCGGCGAAAACCCGCGCCGTGGTCGTGGTCGAGCATGACATGGAATTCGTCCGCCGGCTGGGCTGCAAGGTGACGGTGTTTCACGAAGGCTCGGTTCTGGCCGAGGGCAGCCTGGATCACGTAACCGCAAACAAGGACGTCATCGACGTCTATCTGGGGCGCTGAGATGCTAGAGACAAAGAACCTGACCCTGCATTACGGCGGCAGCCAGATCCTCTATGGCATCGACATGGCCGCCGAGACCGGCCAGATCACCTGCGTGATGGGCACCAACGGCGTCGGCAAGACCAGCCTGCTGAAGGCGCTGTCGGGCACGCATCACCGCTCGGGCGGCGAGGTGGTTCTGAATGGCGAGGGGCTGGGCAAACCCCCGGCCCATGTTCTGGCGCATAAAGGCGTTGGCTATGTGCCGCAGGGGCGGATGATCTTTCCGCTGCTGACGGTGAAGGAGAACATGGAAACCGCCTATGCCTGCCTGCCGCGCGCGGAACATATGGTGCCGGGCGAGATCTATGAACTGTTCCCGGTGCTCAAGGAAATGCAGCACCGGCGCGGCGGCGACCTGTCAGGCGGCCAGCAACAGCAACTGGCCATCGCCCGCGCGATGATCACCAAACCCAAACTGCTGTTGCTGGACGAGCCGACGGAAGGCATCCAGCCCAATATCATCCAGCAGATCGGCCGGGTCATCGAATATCTGCGCGATCAGAACAGCATGGCGATCGTGCTGGTCGAACAGTTCTTCAGCTTCGCCTACGGGCTGGCCGACCGGTTCTATGTACTCAATCAGGGCCGGGTAACGCTGAGCGGCGCCAAATCGGACGTATCCGAAGCAGCCCTGATGGAGGCGGTTTCGGTCTGATCCGGCCCGCCCCCATCGACGAATTTCCGCCGGGCCGGCGTGCCGCGCCCCGTTTCCCTTGGCCAGAAAGAAATGCCTGCGCATAATTGCGGCAGGTCAGGGCCGCACACCACCGTCGATATTGCAGATCCAAGCACTTTTCCAAACCTGCGCGCGGACCATCTGAAATGATTTGAGGGCCGCCGCATGGACCGTTTTCTATTCAGGAAGATCGAACTCTGGGTGTTGCTGGTGCTGCGCCTTATCGGCTTCGCCGCGCTGATCCTCTTCGGCTCGGTCGTGCGCAATGCCGCCCTTGGAAATCAGCGGTTCGGCACGCTGGGGGCCTCGGCGCTCGCCCTTGCCGAAATTCCGGCCACTGCCCGCAAATTGCTTCGGGACGATGAAACAATGGTGGCGTTCCGCAGCGTTGCCGTCGAAGGCACGCGCGGCTGGCAGTTCGACCCCGCCGCGCAGGCGTTCCCCGGCTATCTCCTGCTCAGCCGCTACGATGGCGATGCGCGGCGTCACATCATCGAACTCGTCGACATCGCGAACGGCAGTGTCGCACACACCTGGCGCCCGGATGCAGACAGCCTGCTGGCCGGCACCACGCACCAATCCACCGTCATCACCTTCGAACGCTGGCGAACCAGATATTTCCGGTTCATTCACCCACTGCTTTTGCCCGATGGCGGACTTGTGCTGAAAGATCACCAATCCCCGCTGATCCGGACGGACGCCTGCGGCGAAATGGTCTGGCGGCGCGAGGGCAGCTTCTTTCACCACACCACCGAACCTGCGACGGACGGGTCGCTCTGGGTGCCCGGCCGGATCGAGCCTTCGGTGATCGAGGGCGCGCCCCCGTCCTTCCGCGATGAAACCATCGCGCATGTTTCCCCCGAGGGCGTCATTATAGACGAACGCTCGGTGGCCAAGATCCTTGTCGACAACGGGTTGGCGTGGCAGCTTTTCGCGACCGGCCGGTATCAGGACGATCTGATCCATCTGAACGACGTTCAACCGGTGCCCGGCGATGGCCCCTACTGGCAGAAGGGTGTTCTGTTTCTCAGCCTGCGCCATCTGTCCATGGTCGCGCTCTACCGCACCGCCACAAATGAAATCGTCTGGAGCAAACAGGGCCCCTGGGTCGCCCAGCATGACGTTGATGTCGTCGACGATCACACGATCGCGGTTTTCAGCAACAACGCCTTCCGGTTTTCCACCTCGGGGCGCGGCAGGGTCGACGGCACCAACCAGATCATCTTTTACGACTTCGCGCAGGACCGGGTATCGCGCCCGTTCGCGCCGCTGTTCGCGGCGCAGCGGATTGCCACCGTCAGCGAAGGCCTGTTCGAAATCCTGCCCGGCGGCTATCTGATGGTGGAAGAAGAGAATTCCGCCCGTTTTCTGGTCTTCGCGTCCGACGGCGCACTGGCGGCGGAATTCGTGAACCGCGCCACCGACGGCAAGACCTATCGCCTCGGCTGGAGCCGTTTCGTCAGCCGGGATCTGGGCGAGAGCGCCATGGCCGCGGTGGCAAACCGGACCTGCGCCAACTGAAGTCGCGGCGCCCCCCGGCCGGCATGCCGGGAGGGCCGCAGGCGATCAGTAAAGCACCACGCCGCGGATGCTTTCGCCCGCATGCATCAGATCAAACCCCTTGTTGATGTCTTCCAGCGGCATCGTGTGGGTGATCATCGGATCGATCTCGATCTTGCCGTCCATGTACCAGTCGACGATCTTCGGCACATCGGTGCGCCCGCGCGCGCCGCCAAAGGCCGTGCCCTTCCAGGTTCGCCCGGTCACAAGCTGGAAAGGCCGGGTGGAAATCTCGGCCCCCGCGGGCGCCACGCCGATGATGATGCTTTCGCCCCAGCCCTTGTGCGCCGCCTCCAGCGCGGTGCGCATGACGTTGACATTGCCGGTGGCGTCAAAGGTGTAATCGGCGCCGCCCTTGGTCAGGGCCACCAGATAGGGCACCAGATCGCCTTCGACCTCTGCGGGGTTGACGAAATCGGTCATCCCGAAGCGGGTGGCCATTTCGACCTTGCCGGGGTTCAGGTCAACGCCGACGATCTGATCGGCACCCGCCAGCCGCAGCCCCTGGATCACGTTCAGGCCGATGCCGCCAAGACCGAAGACGATGGCGCGGCTGCCGATTTCCACCTTGGCGGTGTTGATCACCGCACCGATGCCGGTGGTCACGCCGCAGCCGATATAGCAGATCTTGTCGAAGGGCGCGTCCTCGCGCACCTTGGCCAGCGCGATCTCGGGCACCACGGTGTGATTGGCGAAGGTCGAGCAGCCCATGTAGTGAAAGATCGGATCGCCATCCAGCGTCGTGAAACGCGAGGTGCCATCGGGCATCAGCCCGGCGCCCTGGGTGGTGCGGATCGACTGGCACAGGTTCGTCTTGGGGTTCAGGCAATATTCGCACTCCCGACACTCTGGCGTGTAGAGCGGGATGACATGATCGCCCGGTTTCAGGCTGGTCACGCCCGGCCCCACCTCCAGCACGATGCCCGCGCCTTCGTGGCCGAGGATCGCGGGAAAGATGCCTTCGGGATCGTCGCCCGAACGGGTGAATTCATCGGTGTGGCACAGGCCCGTTGCCTTGATCTCGACCAGAACCTCGCCCGCGCGCGGGCCGTCCAGGTTCACCTCGGTCACTTCAAGGGGCTTGCCCGCCTCGATAGCCAGTGCTGCGCGTGTTCTCATGGTTCCCGGATCCTCTTTTTCGGACATTATGGCATCTGTTTCGCCCGATTGGCGAAACCGCCCCCACATTCGCCGGGACTGTAGCCGAGACCTGCGGGCATTTGTAGATGGCTTGCCGGGCATGTCGGCATTTTGTCGCCGTGCCGTCGGAAGGTGCCGCCGGGCCGCAGACGCCGGGATCACGCCGCTTTTTTCAGCGACGCACAGATTGCAGGCCCTGGGCGCGGATTTCGATCTGCATTTCTGCAGCAGCTCCTCGGAACGCACTGAATTTCTTGACCTCCTCGCCCGGCAATCGTTCTGTTCAAATCTGAAAACGACAGCGCCGATGCCCAAAATCTCACCCCGAGGCCGCCGGGTATGGCACGGTTATCCCAGCGCCGGAATCGCCATATCCGGTGGAGCCGGGAAAAGACGGTAACGAAAATATCATGCTGTGCCGTGCCCGCCCCGGCCAAGCTGACGACACGACCAACACAGGAGCCGACCATGAACAAGATGACACTCGCCCTGGCCGCCTGCCTTGGCTTCGCCGCCGGGCTGGCGCAGGCCGAAACCACCCTGAGGATGGCCAACTGGCTGCCGCCGTCGCACCCTCTGGTGGCCGAGGTGATGGTGCCCTTTGCCGAGCAGGTCGCCGAGGCCACGCAGGGCCGTGTCACCGTCGATATCATGGGCGCCCCGCTTGGCCCGCCGGGCGCGCATTTCGATTTCGCGGTCAACGGCATCGCCGACATCACCTTCGGCGTGCAGGGCTATTCCCCCGGCCGGTTCAAGACGACGAATATCGCCGAGCTTCCGTTTCTGGGCGACAGCGCCGAAGCCGTCTCCGTCGCCTACTGGCGGACCTTCGACGAGATGCTGATCGACGCCGGCGAATATGACCGGGTAAAGGTTCTCGCCGTCTTCACCCACGGCCCCGGGCAGGTGTTCACCAAGGGGCGTGATCTGACATCGGTCGATGCCATCAAGGGCGTGAAGATGCGGGTGGGCGGGGGCATCGTGCATGAAATCGCCACCAGGATCGGGGCCACGCCGGTCGAGGGCCCTTCGTCCAAGGCGTATGAACTGCTGTCGCAGGGCGTGGCGGACGGCATCCTTTTCCCTTACGAATCTGTTGCCTTTTTCAAGCTGATCCCGCTGCTTGATCAGGGGCTGGCGGTGCCCGGGGGCCTTTACAACACCTCGTTCTACATCGTGATGAACAAGGCCAAATGGGAGAGTCTGCCCGAAGAAGACAAGGCCGCGATCGACAGCGTGTCCGGCGAGGCGCTGGCGCGGTTGGCGGGGCAGATGTGGGACAGGGTCGATGCCGCCGGCCTTGCCGAGATGGAGGGCAAGATCGCCATCACCACGGCCTCTGACGCGCAGGTGGCGGCGCTGGCGGCGCAGTTGCAGCCGGTGATCGACGCCAAGTTGGCCGAAGTATCGGAAACCGGCGTGGATGGTGCGGCGGCGCTGGCCCTGATGAAGGCCGAGATCGCGGCGGCCGGCACCGAATGAGCCGGGCGCCTTCCCTGCCCTCGCCGGCCGGCCCGGCGCGCGCCGCGCTTGGTGTGATCTGCGGGGTCATGCTGTTTGCGATGATGGGGCTGACGGTGGTGGATGTCATCGGGCGCTATCTGTTCAGCGCGCCGCTGACCGGCGCCACCGAGTTGACGGAGATCCTGCTGGCCTGCGTCATCTTCATCGGGCTGCCCGCGGTCAGCCTGGATGACGAACATGTCACCGTCGATCTGATCACGGGCAAGCTGCCCGCGGCCATCCAGCCCTTTCGCCGTGCGATCCTCTTGCTTGCCTCCGGCGTGGTGCTTGCGGTGATCGCGTGGCGGCTTTGGGCCCATGCCGGGCAGATCGCGGGTTACGGCGGCACCACCAACAGCCTGCGCCTGCCTGTCGCACCGGTGGCCTATCTGTGCGCGATATGCACCGGGCTCGCGGCCGGCATCACGTTTGCGGCCGCCATGCGCCCCCCGCGCGACTGAATTTCCCAAAGGACCGATCATGAGCAACTGGCCCGTCGGCGCGTCCATCCTGTTCGTTCTGCTTCTCTCTGGCATGCCGATCTCGCTTGCGCTGGCGGCGGTCGGCACCATCGGCACGGCGGCGATCATCGGTTGGGGGCCGTCGCTGTCGCTGCTGGGCCAGACCTTTTTCGACAACAGCCGCAACTATTCGCTTTCGGTGCTGCCGCTGTTTCTGATGATGGGCAATTTCGTGGTTCAATCGGGCATCGCGGAAGAGCTTTACCGCTCCGCCAATGCCTGGTTGCGGCACCGCAGGGGCGGGCTGGCGATGGCGACCGTGGTGGCCTGCGGCGGGTTCTCGTCTGTCTGCGGATCGTCGATGGCCACCGCCGCGACGATGACGAAGATCGCGCTGCCCTCGATGCGGCGGTTCGGATACCCCGACGACCTGTCGACCGCCTCGATCGCCGCGGGCGGCACGCTGGGCATCCTGATCCCGCCCTCCGTCATTCTGGTGTTCTTCGGCATCCTGACACAACAGGACATCGGCAAGCTGTTTCTTGCCGGGATCGTGCCGGGGCTGATCGGGGTGCTGGGCTATGCCATCGCGGTGATGATTTCGGTCAGGATGCGCCGGATCGATCTGCCGGTCGAAGAGAAACTGCCGCTGGCCGCGCGCATCCGGTCGCTGAGGGGCACGGCGGGGGCGCTGGCGCTGTTCGTCTTCGTGATGGGCGGGATCTATCTTGGCGTCTTCACCCCGACCGAAAGCGCCGGCATGGGTGCGGCGGGCGCCTTTCTGCTGACCATCCTGCAGGGCAGGTTCAGCCTGCGAACCACATTCGAGACCCTGTTCGAAACCGCCAAGACCACGGCCATGATGTTCTTCATCCTGTTCGGGGCGCTGACCTTCACCAACTACGTGAACCTGTCTGGCATGACCGGCGACATGCAGATCGCCCTGACCTTCTTCGGCGACAGCCCGACGGCGGTCATCCTGACGATCCTCGCGATCTATCTGGTGCTCGGCTGCATGCTGGAAGGGCTGTCGATGATCATGCTGACAGTGCCGATCTTCTATCCGGTGGTCGCGGCACAGGGGTTCGATCTGATCTGGTTCGGCATCTTCGTCGTCGTCGTTACCGAGATCAGCTATATCACCCCGCCGGTGGGGATGAACGCCTTCGTGCTGCGCTCCGTGGTGCCCGATGTCGCGCTGAAGACGATCTTTCGCGGCCTGCTTCCCTTCGTCGCGATGGATATCATCCGGGTGGCGCTGCTGTTGATCTTCCCCGTGCTGGTCCTGTTCATCCCGGCGCACATGTAGCCGCGCTATTCCTTCTCATAGGCCACGCCATCGGCCGCTGGCGCGCGGGCGCGCCCGATCAGCCCCGCCACAACGATGATCGTGGCGATATAGGGCGCCATCGCCAGGAATTCCGACGGGATCGGCGTTTGCAGCAACGCCAGCTTTTGCTGCAGCGAATCCGCAAATCCGAAGATCAGCGCCGCCAGCAGCGCGCCCACCGGATGCCAGCGCCCGAAGATCATCGCCGCCAGCCCGATATAGCCGCGCCCGCCGGTCATGCCTTCGTCGAACCGGCCCACCGAGCCCAGCGTGAACCACGCGCCGCCGAACCCGGCGACCATGCCGCCCAGCGTCACGTTGATGTACCGTATGCGGTAGACGTTGATGCCCAGCGTATCGGCGGCCCGGGGATGCTCGCCCACCGCGCGGGTGCGCAGCCCGCTGCGGGTGTAGAACAGGTAATAGGTCGCCACCGCCACCATCACCACCGCGCCATAGACGAATATGTTCTGGTTGAACAACACCGGCCCGATCACCGGAATATCGCCCAGCACCGGGATCTTGATGGACCGGAACACCGGCGCGTTGTTGAGGTGGCGATATTCCTGAAACACCTGACTGCTGACATAAGAGGTCAGGCCAAGCACAAACAGGTTGATCACCACGCCGGCGATGATCTGGCTCATCTTGTAGGTGACGACAAGCGCCGCCAGTATGAAACCGAAGAGCCCGCCGATCACCACGGCGGCCAGAAGCCCGCCCCAGCCGCCAAGCACCGATCCGACCAGCGCCCCCGCGAAGGCACCCGCCAGCAGCATCCCCTCGATCGCGATGTTCACCACGCCGGAGCGTTCGCACAGAACCCCCGCCAGCCCGCCCAGGGCAATCGGAACCGCGCGCACCACCGTGGCCTGCAACATGCCGGTCAGCGAAAACGCCTTGCCCGCCGTGGCCCAGACCAGAAAGGCCGCCACCACCAGGACCAGCCCGAAGCCGAGCGACAGCGCCGTCCACCGCACCCCGCCGCGCAGAAACTGCCGCGCCCCGAGAAAGGCCAGCAGCGCGGCGGCAAGGTAGGTGAAGGGCCCTGCCGGCACCACCAGATTGGGCACCGCCATCGGATCATTCGGGCGCGACAGCCGGAATGTGGCATCCCCCACCGTGCCCTGCGCAAAGATAAGCCCCACCAGCACAGCCAGCGCGATCAGCACGCCGCCGGCGATGCGGGCCTGCCGCTCTTTGCCCGTCGCGATCTTGCGGGATGCGGGCGGAAGGTTTTCTGTCATGCTTGCCATGCCGTGCTACCCTTTTGCCCCCTGGGCCCTGCGAAACACCCAGGGAAAGATCGCGCGCACCAGAAGCGGGGCGGCGATGAATACGATGATGAGCGCCTGGATGATGCTGATGAGGTCAATGCTGACGCCGGCATCCACCTGCATCTGGCGCCCCCCGGCCTCGAGCGCGCCGAACAGCAACCCGGCCAGCAGTACCCCCACCGGGTGCGAACGCCCCAGCAGCGCGACGGAAATCGCGGTAAACCCGATGCCCGCCGAAAACCCCGGTGTCGCGCGGCCGAGCACACCCAGCACCTGGTTGGCCCCCGCCAGCCCCGCAAGCGCCCCGGACGCCGCCATCGCCGCCACGATGATCACGCCCGAGCGCATGCCGGCAAAACGCGCGGCTTCGGGATTTTCGCCGCTGGCGCGAAACTCGAACCCCAGTTTCGACCGGAACAGAACCCAAAAGATCACGGCCACCGCCGCCAGCATCAGAAAGATGCCGGCATGAACCCGCAGATTGGGGTCGATCCAGGTCAGCAGGCGCGGCAGTTCTGCCGCCTCGGGCACGGATTTGGAAATCGGGTCGGCGCGCCCGGTCTTCTGGACCGCAGGCAGGCTGAGCAGGAAATCGACCAGCCGGTAGGAGATCGAGTTCAGCATGATGGTCAGGATCACCTCATGCGCCCCGGTCGTGGCCCGCAGCCACCCCGCGACAGAGGCATAAAGCGCCCCGCCAAGCGCACCCGCCAAAAGCGAGAGCGGCAGCAAGAGCACCGCCGGCAGGGCGGCGAAGCTGAAGCCGAAGATCACCGCCGCCATGCCGCCCATCAGAACCTGCCCTTCGGCCCCGATGTTGAACAGCCCCGCGCGAAAGCCCAGCGCCAGGCCCAGCCCGGCAAGTACCAGCGGGGTCGCCGCCGTCAGGGTTTCGGACAACGCGTTGAGCGATCCGACCGACCCCACCAGCAGCGCCACATAAGACCGCCCGATCGTCGCCAGATCGACATTGGTCGCCAGCATCGTCAGCGCGCCCAGGATCAGGGCCGCCGCCACGGCGATGATCGGGACAAGCACGAGATCCTCGAACTCGCTGCGCCCGATCAGCCTGCCTCTGGCCAGTTTTTCGGTTGTCGTCCGGTCGGTCATGCGGCTGCCCCCGCCATGGCAAGCCCCACGGCGCCCTTGTCGACGGCGCCTTGGGTTGCATCGAATTCAGCCACGATGCGGCCCTTGAACATCACCAGAATGCGGTCGGACAGGGCCATGATCTCGTCCAGCTCGGACGAGATGATCAGCACGCCGTCGCCGGTATCGCGGGCCTCCACCAGACGTTTGTGGATATATTCGATCGAGCCGACATCCAGCCCGCGCGTCGGCTGCCCGGCCACCACCAGCGTGATCTCGCGCGACAGCTCGCGCGCCACGACGAGCTTTTGCTGGTTCCCGCCCGAAAGATGGCCCGCGCTTTCGAAAACCGAAGGCGTGCGCACATCGAAATCCTCGGCGAAGGCCGCCGCCCGCGCGTTGACCGTTTTCCAGTTGATCTGCGGCCCGCTGGAAAACCGCTCGTCGTAATAGGTATCCAGGACCATGTTCTCGGCCACCGTGAAATTCTTGATGATGCCCACGCGCTGCCTGTCTTCGGGGATATGGGCGATCCCCATGCGGTGTCGGGCGCGGACCGAGGCATGTGTGATATCCTGATCCTCGAACAGGATCTGGCCGCTGGCCGCGCGGCGCAGGCCCGTCAGCGCCTCGATCAGGGCGGACTGTCCGTTGCCCTGCACCCCCGCGATCCCGACAATCTCGCCGCTGCGAACCGACAGGCTCAGGTGATCCACGGCGATCTCGTCATTGTCGCGCAGGATGGTCAGGTCTTGCACATCCAGCAGCGTGCGCCCCGGCGCATAGGGCGCCTTGACCACGTCAAAGCTGACGGGGCGGCCGACCATCATCTCGGCCAGTTCCTTGCGGTCGAGCCTTTTCGGGTCGCCCTCGCCCACGATACGGCCGGCGCGGATGACGCTGATCCGGTCGGCGATCTCGCGGATTTCGTTGAGCTTGTGGGTGATGAAAACAAGCGCCTTGCCCGCATCGCGCAGCGCACGGACGATCCCGAAAAACTCCTCGACCTCCTGCGGCGTCAGCACCGCCGTCGGCTCGTCGAGGATCAGAACATCGGCCGAGCGGAACAGCACCTTGATGATCTCCACCCGCTGCTGCACCCCGACGGGCAGGTTTTCGATCCGCGCGTCGGGATCAACCTCGAGCCCGTATTTCTCTTTGATGTCATGCACCTGCCTGCGCGCCGTCTCGAGGTCGAGAAAATCGGCACGGCCCGTAGGCTCTACGCCCAGCACCACATTCTCGGCGACGGTGAAGACGGGAACCAGCATGAAATGCTGATGCACCATGCCGATGCCCGCCCGGATCGCATCGCCCGGCCCCTCAAAGCGCGCGGGCTCTCCGTCGATCAGGATCTCGCCCTCGTCGGGGCGGTAGAGCCCGCTGAGAACGTTCATCAGGGTGGATTTTCCGGCGCCATTCTCACCCAGAAGGCCAAGCACCTCGCCCGCCCGGATGGTCAGGTTCACATCGGCATTCGCGACCACCTCGCCAAAACGTTTGGTCACGCCGCGGAGTTCGATATCCATGGGCAAAGCTCCTTGGGGGCGGATCGTGGCCACGTCACCGGCGCAAACCGGGAACGGGCCGGGCGGGGTCAGCGGTCAACCGCGATCGTGCCGTCGATGATACCCTGGCGAATGCCGGCAAGCTCTTGCTTCAGGCTGTCGGGCACCAGCGCGTCCATGTCGTGGAACGGCGCCAGATCGACCCCGCCATTGGACAGAGACCCCACCAGATTGCCGCCCTCGAACGTGTCGTTCATCGTGTTTTCGATCACCTGCATCACGGTCGCATCCATCTGCTTGGTGATCGAGGTCAGGTAGACATGCTGCTTTTCGGTGTCGGTGTAATAGAGATCCGCATCAACCCCGACGATCTTCAGCTTTTCGACACCCAGCTCATCCGCCAGCGCCGCCGAGCCAAGGCCGACAGGGCCGGCCACGGGCAGCACGATATCGGCGCCCTCGTCATAGAGGTTCTGGGCAAAGGCGCGCCCGTCATCCAGCGAGTCGAAGTTGTTGGTGAACAGCCCTTCCTTGGTTTCGGGGTTCCACCCGAGAACCGACACCGCCGTTCCGTGTTGCGCGTTGTAATATTCCGCGCCGCGCACGAACCCGTCCATGAACACGGTCACGGTGGGGATGTTGATCCCGCCGAACACGCCCAGAATACCGGTTTCGCTGACCCCGGCGGCAAGATAGCCGGCCATGAACGCGGCCTCGTCTGTGGCATAGATCTGGCCCAGGACGTTCGGGATCACCGGTTCATAGGAATAATCCACGATCGAGAAGCGCTGATCCGGGTTGGCCTCGGCCGCCGCCTTTGTCGCGTCGCCCAGAAGGAAGCCCACGGTGATGATGATGTCGCACTGGCCGCCCAGGAGTGAATTGATGTTCGCCTCGTAATCCGTTTCGGCCTGGGATTCGAGGAACCGGCCGGAAATGCCGAGCTGCTCCTGCGCGTCCAGCACACCTTTCCAGGCGGTCTGGTTGAAGCTGTTGTCGTCGATCCCGCCGGTATCGGTCACCTGGCAGGCGGTAAAGGCCGCAGCCATCGATCCCGCCGCAAGCCAGGCACAAAGGCCCGTGCCGGCGCGTTTCATTGTTCTTGAAAATAGCAGCATCTGTTTATTCCCCCGATGAACTGGATCAACGAACCGCAGGGCGGCATGGCTTTCGATGGTACGGCCGTAAGAGCCCGCGGCCGCGCTCCTTTGCTCACGCTACAGGCAACGCGGTCATGGGTAATTGATCAAGGTCAATGCGCGCACGCGCGGCCGGACGATGTGAACCACGTTCATTTCACACTTCGGCGGGCCGGTTTCCGCGCCTTCGCAGGGATCAGGGCCGCGCGCCCGGCCGGGTACGGATCGGCTAGTCCTTGCGCCCGTGCCAGATGGAGAAGATGAGCCAGAGCCCCCCGACAACAGCCCCGGAGAAGCCCAGCAGCGCAAACACCGACAGGCCCACCGGCAACTCGATCCCCGAAACAGTCATCACGATGGACGAGCCCATCGTGAGCGCCGCGATGACGATTCCGATCGTCACCCGCGTGATCGACCTGTCGAGGCGATCAAGGAAATGGTCCATCTGCTTGACTTCGATACCAAGCTTCAGCTGGCCCTGCTGGGTCAGGCCGATCAGGTCTTTCACGTCTTTGGGCAGACCGGTCGCCAGATCGAGCCCGTCAAGAAACCCTTGCCTGACACGCTGCGCCAGTTCCGCCGGCGAATACCGCTCCAGGATCAGCCGCCGCAGAAACGGCTGCGCCGCCGAGACCATGTCGAAATCGGGATCTAGCTGCCGGCCCATCCCTTCGAGAGAGGTGAACGCCTTGGTCAGAAGCGTCAGATCGGGTGGCAGTGTCAGGTTGTGCGCGCGCAGAACGGCGATCAGATCCATCGCGACGGCCGAAAGATTCAGGTCTTTCAGCGGCACCCCATGCACGGAATCAACGAAAGCATCCACCTGGCCGACAAGCTGCGCATTTTCCGCGCGCGGCGCGTTTGCCCATTTGAGCAGGATTTCGGCCACACGCTCGGCCCTGTGTTCCACCACGCCGAACAGAAGATCCACAAGCTCGTCGCGGCGGCTGAGCGAGATATGGCCGACCATGCCGAAATCGATGAACACCAGTTGCTCGCCCGGCAGGTAGAACACGTTGCCCGGATGCGGATCGGCATGAAAGAACCGATCCTGGAAGATCATTTCCAGAACGGCATCCGCCCCCCTTGCCGCAAGCGTCTTCATGTTCAGCCCGGCCTCGGCCACGGCGGCCAGATCGCTGCCGGGAACCCCCGAAATGAATTGCTGAACATTCAGCGCTTCGGTCGTCCATTCCCAGTACACCCGGGGCACGTGAATATTGGGGTTGTCGCGAAAGCTGTTGGCGATGCGCTCGGCGTTGCGGCATTCGTTGGCCAGATCCAGCTCGCTGTGGATCGACTTCGAAAACTCGGCCACCACCTCCTTGGGGTGAAAGCGGCGAATGTCCTCGACTTCGGCGGCGGCCAGTTCGGCAATGCGCATCAACAGCCTCAGGTCGGCCTCGATCACCGCGCGCACACCGGGGCGCCGGATCTTCAGCACAACCTCTTCGCCCGTCAGCAGCCGCGCGCGGTGCACCTGCGCGATGGACCCGGCCGCCAGCGGTACCTCGTCGATCAGGGCGAAAGCGTCTGTCAGGCGAAACCCCAGTCCGGCCTCGACCTCCGCGACGAGCGCGTCATAGGGGATGGTCGGAACCTTGTCCCGAAGCTTTTCAAGCTCCCGGATATACTCGGGCGGAAGAAGATCGACACGGGTCGACAGGATCTGCCCGAGCTTGACGAAGGTTGGCCCCATATCCTCCAGCGCGCGGCGGATGCGCTGCGGCGCGCTCAGATGCACGTATTCGGCCGCGGCCTTCCAGTGCAGGATGCGCCCCACCTTTTCCACCATCTTGTCGAGGCCGAGATGCCGCACGAGATCGCCGAACCCGTAGCGGATCAGGATCGACGATATCTCGGTCAGCCGGCCCAGATCATGGGGTGTGCCCAGCAGCCGCGACACGCTCAGCTCTTTTCCGGTGCAGCGCTGTCTTTGGTGTCGACATCTTTCGCCGGCGGCGCCAGACTCTCGGACAGCCCCGCAAGTATGCCGCTGCCGATCGACGCGATCGTCGCAAGCCCGGTGCGCGCCGTCTTGTGCGCATCGGACAGATCCGGGCGGCGCACCCTCGACACGGTCTGGTTCAGCGTGCTCAGCGAGCCACGCACCGACCGCCCGGTATCGGTTCCCGTCCGCTGGATATGGGTGATCAGATCCTTCAGGATCTCCCCCGACGTGGCGGCGCCGCTTTTCAGCAGATCGCCGATCGCATCCACAAAGAGCTTGTCGAGCTCGACCAGATCATCGAGCGCCTGCTTCAGATCGGTTTCCGAGAATTCATCGGCGCGCCCCGCCGCTTCCTCGATCGCAAGCCTGGAGGCTTCGGCCGCGCTCATCATCGCGGCGTCGATGCCGGCGACGGCGCGCTTCAGCGCCTCGGTGGTCTCGACACTGCTTTCGGGCGCACCCTCTGCCGCGCCTTCCAGAACGGTCTGCATGACCTGGGAGATGTTCTCACGCTCCAGCGGCCGGCGGCTCAGCGCGCGCAGGACGACATCGCGCACCGCGTCGCTGATGTCATCGCCCTGTGCAACGGCGCTTCGGGCGTCCTCCCTCACGGCGGGAACGTCCAGATCTCTTTCGTTTTGCGTGTCTGCGGTCATCGCGCCCTCATGTTGCTGTGCGGTGTTAGGTCTACAATATGGCCGAACCCGCCCGCGATGGATTGACGTATATCATGTTGCCGCCGACGCCGCGCCCCGGTTTCGCGGGTTTTGCGCGGGAGAGTCGCGCTAGGCACCAAGCACCTGCGCCGCGCTTCGGTATTCCGAGACCAGACGCGCGCAAAGCTCCGACGCGGTGCAGATATCGGAAATGGTTCCGACACCCTGCCCGGCCGACCAGACGTGCTTCCAGGCCTTGGCAATGTCGCCGGCGTTGCCGCCCCTGCCCGCCCCGGCGGACGGCGCATCCGGGTCAAGCCCGGCGCGGATGATGCTGTTGCGCAGGAAATTCGCGTTCATGCCGGAAATCGCCGGGGTATAGACGATATCGTCGGCCGAGGACTCAAGCAGCATCTGCTTGTACTCCGGGTCCGCCTGCGCCTCTTGCGTGGCGATGAACCGCGTGCCGATATAGGCCAGATCGGCCCCCATCAGCCGCGCGGCGGCAACCTGACGCCCGGTGTTGATCGCCCCCGCCAGAATCAGCGCGCCGTTGAAAAACTCACGGATTTCGGCGGCAAGCGCGAAGGGGCTTTTCGCACCCGCATGCCCGCCCGCGCCGGCGGCCACCGCGATGATCCCGTCGACACCCGCCGCCGCGGCCCTGCGCGCGTGGCGGATCGTCGTGATATCGTGAAACACCAGCCCGCCATAGGCCTGCACGGCCCGGATCACCGCCTCGTCGATCCCCAGAGAGGTGATGACGATCGGCACCTCATGCGCAACCGTCACCGCCAGATCACCCTCCAGCCGATCGTTGCCCTTGCCGACGATCAGATTGACGCCGAAGGGCGCATCGGCGCGGGTCAGGCGGGTTTCGATGTCGTTCAGCCAGGCCTCATAGCCTTCGGTCGTGCGCTGGTTCAGCGTCGGGAAGGTTCCGACCACACCGGCCCGGCAGGTTTCCACCACCAGATCGGGGTTGGAGATCAGGAACAGCGGCGCCGCGATCACGGGCGCCGATAGCCGCCCTTTCAGAAGATCGGGAATGGTCATGGCAGGGTCCGTCCTTGTCGCGTGGCAAACGCCTCATCCTTGCGCCGGCATGCCCGGCGGCGCAAGGGGCGGCCTGTTTGTGCTGCTCTCCCGCCCGTCTTGACGGGGACGGCCCGCGCGACCGCGCTGGACAAACATAAGCCTGCCATATAATAAGAAAACCATACCAATCACCCCAACCCAACGGCTCCCCCTCATGCTTCCCCCGGCACGCGAAAGCCTCGCTTACATTTTTCTCGACCTTACGCGCCTGTTCCGCGCGGACTTCGAGCATCGGGTCGCGCGGGCCGGGCTTGGCATCACCCCGGCCGAAGCGCGCATCCTGTCTGCCCTGCGCCGCTTTGGCCCGGTGCGGCAGAACATCCTGGCAGACCGGCTCGGCATCGCGAAAATGAGCGCCACGAATTTCATCGACAGCCTGGAGGCCGCCGGCCTTGTGAGGCGCGAGGCCGATCCCGACGACCGCCGCGCCAAACTGGTGTCGCTGACCGACGCCGCCGATCCGATCCTGTCACAGCTCGCCACGATCGGCGCCGAAACACGGAGCGTCGCGCGTGGCGGGATGTCCGACGCGGCATGGCAGGCCTTCACCGACGCGGCACGCGAGACCCGGAGGAACCTGCTCGAGGCCCGTGAAGACCGCGAGAAATCCAGAAGGAGCGAAAAATGAGCGCCCATGCCGCACCCGCCATGAGCGCGCGCCGTGTCAGCCTGATCGGGGCGCTTCTGGTCGCCGTCGGCCCGATCGCGATGTCGCTCTACCTTCCGTCGATGGCCGAAATCGTCAGGGCGTTCGACACCACGCCCGCGATGGTCAAACTGACGCTGACCTTGTATTTTGGCGGCTTTGCCTGCGCCCAGCTGGTCGCCGGGCCGCTGTCGGATGCGCTTGGCCGCCGGCCGGTGACGTTTCTGTTCATCGGCGGCTTTTCCGCGGCCAGCCTGCTGGCCCTGTTCGCCCCCACCATCGAGTTCCTGATCGCGGCGCGGTTTCTTCAGGGCGTCGGCGCGTCGGCCGGCGTCGCGGTGTCACGGGCGATCGTGCGCGACACGTTCAGCGGCGAAGACTCGGTGCGGATCATGAACCTGATCGGTATCATCCTCGGGCTCGGCCCGGCGCTGGCCCCCACGATCGGTGGCCTGATGATCACACTTGCGGGCTGGCGGTCTGTCTTTTTGCTGATGGCGCTGTTCGGGATGTCGATCATTCTGATCATTGCCCTGGGCACCCGCGAAACCGCGTCGCCCGACCGGGCGCCGCTGCGGCTGCGCGGCCTGGCATCCGCCTACCGGGTGGTGCTGGCGGACCGGCAGTTCCTGACCGCCTCGCTTGTCATCGGGGGGGCGGTCGGCGCGATCTATGCCGAGAGCACGTTCCTTCCGTTCATCCTGATCGACATGGTCGGCCTGAGTCCGACCCAGTTCGGCGCGGGCATGTTGCTGCATTCCGGCGCATTCCTCACCGGTTCCATGCTGATGCGGGTCTTGATGGCGCGCGTCCGCTCGGAAAAACTTGTGCTGGTCGGGCTCGGGTTCATTCTGGCCGGCAGCCTGGCGATGACGCTGCTGCTTGTGTGGGGGCCCGGCTTTCTGCGCGTCATGGTGCCGGTGGCGATCTATTCCTTCGGCATCGCCTTTGTGATGCCGAGCATGACAACCGCCGCCCTTGCGCCGTTTTCCCGGAACGCGGGGGCCGCGTCCGCGATGATGGGGTTTATCCAGATGGGATCGGGCCTTCTTTTCGGCACGATCGGCGCGATGATCGGCGCGCCTATCCTGGCGATGGGCGTGCTGATACCGCTGATGGGCGCGCTGGCGTGCGTCGCCTACATGTTCTTTCGCAGGATAGCCTGAGGCCCGGCCCCGCCGCCAAGGTCCACGCCCACTCGATGGCTTCTTGACCTGCGCGCCGCCGTCGCATACCTAGTCTACGCTCTTGCGGGCATTGTGTAATGGTAAGACCTCAGCCTTCCAAGCTGATGATGCGGGTTCGATTCCCGCTGCCCGCTCCAGCTTCTTCCATGCGTGACCATCTGTACCTTGTTCCGGTGCCGGCAGTGTCTTAAGACAGACCGAAACGGGAAAGGGGCAGCCATGGCGGCACCGCAGGGCCAATCCGGCGAAGAACGCGAAAAGTCAAAGCGTATCGGCGCGTTGGCGGGGCTCGCGCCCTTCATCCTTCCTTATAAATGGCTGGTTGTTCTGGCGGGCATGGCGCTGGTGCTGACCGCGACGGTTTCGCTGATCCTGCCGCTGGCGGTACGCCGGGTGGTGGACGGGTTCGAAACCGAAAACGCCCAGCTTCTGGACAGCTATTTCTCGGCCGCGCTGGCCATTGCCGGGCTTCTGGCACTGGGAACCGGGCTGCGCTACTACCTTGTCACCCGGCTGGGCGAACGTGTTGTGGCGGATATCCGCAAAGCGGTGTTCGACCGGATGATCGGGATGAGCCCCGCCTTCTACGAAAAGGTCATGACCGGCGAGGTTCTCAGCCGGATCACCACCGACACCACGTTGATCCTGTCGGTGATCGGGTCGTCGGTCTCGGTCGCGCTGCGCAACGTGCTGATTTTCCTGGGCGGGCTCGTGCTGATGCTGCTGACCTCGGCCAAGCTGACCGGAATGGTGCTGCTGCTGGTGCCCGCCGTCATCGTGCCGATCATCGTGCTGGGCCGCCGCCTGCGCGCCCTGTCGCGTGAAAATCAGGACTGGATCGCGGCCTCCTCCGGCTCGGCCTCGGAGGCTTTGCTGTCGGTTCAGACGGTGCAGGCCTTCACCCACGAAGCGCAAAGCCGCGCGTCCTTCGCGGACGTGACCGAACGCGCCTTTGTGTCTGCCAGGAAACGCATCGGCACCCGCGCGGTGATGACGATCATCGTGATCTTCCTTGTGTTCTCGGGCGTTGTCGGCGTGCTGTGGATCGGCGCGCGCGATGTGCGGGCCGACGTGATGAGCGTGGGCGAGCTGGTTCAGTTCGTCATCTACTCGGTCATGGTGGCCGGCGCCGTCGGCGCCCTGTCGGAAATCTGGGGCGAGCTGCAGCGCGCCGCCGGCGCGACCGAGCGGCTGGTGGACCTGCTGCATGCCGAAGACAGCGTGAAGGATCCTGCGCAGCCCCGGACGCTGCCCGAGCCGGTGAAAGGCGCGATCGGGTTCGAGGGCGTGACCTTCCACTACCCGACCCGCCCGAGCCAGTCAGCGCTTTCCGGAATCAATCTGGATGTGAAACCGGGCGAGACCATCGCGCTGGTCGGCCCGTCGGGCGCGGGCAAATCCACCATCATCCAGCTGCTGTTGCGATTCTATGACCCGCAACAGGGCCGCGTCACGCTGGACGGGATTTCCCTTTGCGATGTGACACGGGCAGAGTTTCGCCACCACGTCGCGCTGGTGCCGCAGGATCCGGTGATCTTCGCCGATACCGCGCGCGAAAACATCCGCTTCGGGCGGCCCGACGCCAGCGATGCCGAGGTCGAGGCGGCGGCGCGGGCCGCGGCCGCGCATGATTTTCTGGCCCGCCTTCCCGATGGCTATGACAGCTACGTGGGCGAGCGCGGCCTGATGCTGTCGGGCGGGCAGAAACAGCGCATCGCCATCGCCCGCGCCATCCTGCGCGACGCCCCGGTGCTGCTGCTCGACGAGGCCACATCGGCGCTGGACGCCGAAAGCGAGCGGGCGGTGCAGCACGCCGTCGACGAGATGTCGGCCGACCGGACAACCATCATCGTCGCGCACCGGCTGGCCACGGTGAAAAAGGCAGACCGGATCGTGGTGTTCGAAGAGGGCCGCATCGTGGCCGAGGGCACCCATGACGCGCTGGTGGCCGAGGGCGGGCTCTACGCGCGGCTGGCACGTCTGCAATTCACCGAAGGGGTGGAAGACGCGGCCTGAATTCCCCTTAACCGCGCCCGTGGCGTGAGCTAGGGCTTGCGCTCGCTTGCGGATAAACAACGGAGGACCCGGCACATGGGTTTGTGGAATTTCATCAAAGGGGCGGGCAAGAACCTTGTCGGTTCCGCCGAGGCGTCGGAAGCGCCGTCCGAGGACACCCTGAAGAAAGAGATCGACGATCTGGGCCTCGACGCCAGCGGTCTGGACATTACCGTCGAGGGTGACACCGTCAAGGTCAGCGGTGAGGCTGTCAGCCAGGAGATCAAGGAAAAGGTCATCCTCGCGGTCGGCAATGTCGAGGGCGTGGCCGCTGTTGACGACAGTGCGGGCGGCGACGAGCCCGTGTTCCACACCGTGGCAAAGGGCGACACGCTGTGGGCGATCGCGGCAAAGACGCTGGGCAACGGCGCGCGCTACACCGATATTTTCGAAGCGAACAAGCCGATGCTGAGCGACCCGGACAAGATCTACCCCGGTCAGGTTCTGCGCATCCCGCAAGACTAGGCCAGGAAAAATCCGGCTGTGCGGCAGGGGTGTTCAGCGCCCCTGCCGTTTTCATTGGGCGCAACGCCCTGTACGACAAACTTGCGACATTCCCTATTTCTGGCAATGCTTCGGGCACTGAAGGGCCCGCAAGAGGCCTTGGGGAGGAGAGTTCGATGGGTATCTACGCATCGCTTGCAGACAGGAATGCCCTGGAGGCGGAAAGCGCCTGGGAAGACCGCGACCTGCCCGCGACAATCTACCGGTACATTTCCCGGACGCGGGAAAGGCATGGCGACAGAAGCGCCATAAGCTTCCAGCTGCTGTCCGGCCCGAAGGACAAGGCGGAAACGCTGAGCTGGGATCAGCTTCATGCGAAGGTCACGCAGGCCGCGAACATGTTCCGCGACCTGGGTATCGGCGAGAATGACGTCGTGGCCTATGTCCTGCCCAATTGCAGCGAAACCGCGATCACCCTTCTGGCGGGCGCCACGGCGGGGATCGTCAATCCGATCAACCCGCTTCTTGAACCCGAACAGATCGCCGCCATTCTGCGCGAAACCGGGGCCAGGCTTGTTGTCACCCTCAAGAGCTTTCCCAAATCCGACGTGGCACGGAAAGTGGCCGAGGCCGTGCGCCACGCCCCCACCGTGAACACGGTGCTGGAGGTCGATCTCAAGCGCTATCTGGCCCCGCCCAAGAAATGGATCGTGCCCTTTCTCCGGCCCAAGGCCCCCGGTGGGCATCACGCGGATCTGCTGGATTTCGGCCGCGAAATGGCAAAGCACCCGTCGGATCGGCTTCGCTTCACCGAAAACACGCAGGACCGCATCGGCGCCATGTTTCACACCGGCGGCACCACCGGAATGCCCAAGGTGGCGCAGCACAGGCATTCGGGGATGATCTACAACGGCTGGGTCGGCCATCGCCTGCTGTTCACCGAGCAGGACACGCTGATCTGCCCGCTGCCGCTGTTTCATGTCTTTGCCGCCTATCCGGTGTTGATGTCGGTCATCGCCTCGGGCGCGCATGTGGTGTTTCCCACGCCCGCCGGATATCGCGGCGACGGGGTGTTCGACAATTTCTGGAAGCTGGTCGAACGCTGGGGCGTGACCTTCGTGATCACCGTGCCGACAGCGCTTGCCGCGCTGATGCAGCGCCCGGTGGATGCCGATGTCTCGACCCTGCGTTACGCCTTCTCCGGCTCCGCCCCTCTGCCGGTGGAGCTGTACAACCGCTTCGAAAAGGCCACCGGTGTGACGATCTGCGAAGGCTATGGCCTGACCGAGGCGACATGCCTTGTTTCGATCAACCCGCCCGACGGGCCCAAGAAATCCGGCTCTGTCGGCATTCCCTTTCCGCATACCGATGTCCGCATCCTGCAATGCGATGACGATGGCAGGGTGATGCGCGAATGCGCCACCGACGAGGTGGGGGAAATCTGTGTGTTCAACCCCGGCGTGGTGGTCGGCGCGACCTATACGGAGGCTGGCAAGAACGCCGGGCTGTTCGCCGATGACAAATACCTGCGGACCGGCGATCTGGGCCGGATCGACGCCGAGGGCTATCTGTTCATCACCGGGCGCGCCAAGGATCTGATCATCCGCGGCGGCCACAACATCGACCCGGCCGAGATCGAAGAGGCGCTCTCGGGCCATCGCGCCGTCGCCTTTGTCGGCGCGATCGGTCAGCCAGACAGCTTCGCCGGAGAGCTGCCCTGCGCCTATGTCGAACTGGTCGACGGCGCCGAAGTGACCGGTGAAGAACTGATGAGCTATGCCAGGGTGCATATCCATCAGCGCGCGGCGATCCCGAAATATATCGAAATCCTAGACGCGCTGCCGAAGACGGCCGTCGGCAAGGTGTTCAAGCCCGATCTGCGCAAGCGCGCGATTGCCCGCGTCTATGACGAAGCGCTGGCGGGCGCCGGGCACCGCGCCCATGTGGCAGAGGTGATCGAGGACAAAAAGCGCGGGCTGGTCGCGCGTATCATGCGCGATTCGGACGTCGACGATGACGCGGTGGCACACGTTTTGGGAGAGTACACCCGACCGTGGGAATGGGTCTAGTTGACGTTCCCAAAAGGGGCCAAAACCGGGCCGAAATTCGGGATAACCCATCTAAGCCCATAAATTCATTGACAAAACCATCAGGCACTGGGCGCAATATTACTATAGAGCTGCCATATATAGGCCGTATTTGAACAGAAGAATGGCGAGTGGGGATCAAGAACAATTCAGACGACGCACTAGGAAGGGAAAAACCAATGTTTATAGGATTTCTTGTAATCGGGGCGATGTTCGCAACCGCCGCTGCCGCAGGTACACTGATTTCGGGTGGCTCGCTTCTGATGGCACTGTGGTCCTACGCGGTTGGCGGCGTTTACGGCACGCTTCTGGCGATGGCGGTCTTCCTGGTCTTCTTGCTGATGCGCCGCATGAACATCCTGTCCGCACCGCGCTCGGCCGAAATGGCCACCGAATAACGGCTGAATACAGGGCGCCGCCGAAATCTGGCGGCGCTGAACGGATGCGTGGAGCGGCCAGCGGCCCCGCGAACATCCGCTCGGGGCAATCGGCCCCGTTCAGGGAAACCCGATACCTCGCCCTGCGTCACACCTGTTTCTGAACGGCCCGTGCGATCACGCGCTCTTCGTCGGTCGGAAGCGCGAAGACCCGCACCGGGCCTGCGCCGATCTCGATCTCGCTCGTCGCGTTCCGGCCCTCATCCAGCGTGATCCCGAGGTAATCCAGCCCATCGGCGACCCGACCCCGCACCGTCACGGAATTCTCGCCAATCCCGCCGCTGAAGATCAGGGCATCGATCCCCCCCAGCACCGCGGTCATGGCGCCGATCTCCCGGCGGATGCGGAACACGTAGTAATCAATGGCCTGCGCCGCCTCCGGCGCCTCTGACGCTTCGAGCGTGCGCATGTCGCTGCTGATCCCCGACAGCCCCTTCAACCCGCTTTCCTTGTAGAGGAGCGTCGAGATTTCGGGCGCGCTCAGCCCCTTCTGATCCATCAGATAAAGCAGAACGCCGGGATCGATCTGCCCGCATCTCGTGCCCATCGGCAATCCGTCCAGCGCCGAGAACCCCATCGTCGAGCCAACGCTTCTACCGTCCTTCACCGCACAGATCGACGCGCCGTTTCCAAGATGCGCGATCACCAGCCGCGCGCCCGAGAGTTCGGGAAAGCGCCGTGCCAGGTCTCCGGTGAGGAAATCATAGCTCAGCCCGTGAAACCCGTAGCGGCGCACGCCTTCTTCGTAAAAGCGGCGGGGAAGCGCGAACGTGTCGTTGACCCAAGGGTGGTCGCGGTGAAAGGCGGTGTCGAAACACGCCACCTGCACCGCATCGGGAAAGGCCACCTGCGCCGCGGCGACCGCCGCGAGATTGTGTGGCTGATGCAGCGGCGCCAGCGGCACCAGCGCGGAAAGCTTTTCGATAACCTGCGGCGTCAGAATTTCCGGCGCGTGGAAATCCACGCCGCCATGCACGATCCGGTGCCCGACCCCGTCGACCTTGCGGCCGGCAAGAACCGGTGTCACGCTGGCGATGATTTCCCGAAGCGCGATCGCGTGGTCGGCGACACCCAGCGCGCGCACCACCTTTTCACCATCGTTTTCCAGGATCAGCCGCGCCGTCGGGCCCAGGTTTTCCACCTGCCCCCTGGCCAGAAGCTGCGGTTCGTGATCGGAAATATAGACCGCGAATTTCAGCGAGGACGAACCCGCGTTCAGCGTCAGTATCGCACTCATCGGGCCGTCCGGCTCCGCATGACCGCGCCGTCGCACCGCACTGTTTCATCCGCCATGGTCACTCCGCCACCTGTTTCGGGTGCTCCAGAATGTTCCGCATCCGCGCCAGCATTGCAAGCGTCGCAGGCTCCATCTCCGTTTCGCTGCCCAGCACATAGGCGACGGCCTCCAGCGCCCGCTGCCGTTCGGCATCCGTCCGCAACAGGCGCGGCAGGGTGTCAAACGCGGCGTCCCGCGCGAAAGTCACGATCAGGCTTTGCTCATGGATGATCCCGGCCCGGACGGACACGGCGATATCGTTGAACGGCGCGTGGGTGCTCAGCAGTTCCGACGAACGCTCCAGCCGATCCCGGCGCACATCCCCCCGCGTGTCGGCCAGCAGGACCAGCATCCGCACGATGCCTTCGGCAAGCCCGCCGGTCTCGATCCGCGACAGGGCGGTCTGAACCTCGGGCAGCGCGCGCAGATCCTGCGGCGCCTTGTGGGTGCGGGTGTGGGCGTGGGGGGCACCATAGCGCAGCGCAAGCGGCGAGGCCCAGACCGACAGGAACACAAGCTCGGTCAGCGCCTCGCGGATATCGCGCAGGCCGTCGAGGCTTTTTTCCATCATGTCGGCCCAGAGCCGCTCGGCCAGCAGAAAGGGGTTTTCGGGATCTGCCGGCCTGCGGTTTTCGCGGGCCAGCTCCGCCGCCCGTTCCAGCGCGGCCATGCCGGGGGTGGCGGATGAAAACGCGGCACGGCTCATGCGCATCGGGTGGGTGTGGCGGCGAAACTCCGCCATCTGCGGCGGAACGCTGGCCTGTATCAGCGGGCGTAGCGTAGCGTCGTAACTGTCGACAATCGCCTCGGACGCGCGCGCCACCCCGGCAAAGGCGGCCTCGTCCCGGCGCGGGCCGGTTACCTTCAGAATATCGGTCATCTTGCGCCTGGCGAAGCTGACGGTGAAGGTTTTCTCGCTGCCCTCGCCCTCGTGATCCTCGATCAGCATTTCATAGAGGCCGGGCGATAGCGCCTCTATGGTTTTCAGGGTCGAAGCCATCTGGCTGTGTTCCCGCCGCGCGACGGAGGATGACACGAAAATCCCCAGATGCCCGACCTGCTCGTGCACCATGTAAAGGATCCGCTGGCCGCGAATGCCGATCTCGACCTCGTCGGTATAGGTGTCCACGATCCAGTTGAGCGCCTGCGCGGGCGGCGTGATATTGTCGCCATGCGATGCGAACACGATGACAGGGGTGCGGATCGCCTTGAGGTCGATCAGGCGGCCGGGCTGCAGATAGGCCTCGTTCTTGCCCAGCTTGTTGCCGATGAAGAGGTTCTCGACGATCCAGCGGATCTCGGCCTCCGTCATCATGTAGTACCCGCCCCACCAGCGTTCGAATTCCAGGAACCTGTCGACCGCCTCGTCGACATTCTGATAGAGGTCGTAATACTTTCGAAACCAGGTGCGGCCGGGATTGAGCCCTTCGAAATTCTGCACCAGGTTGGCGCCGTCGAACTGCCCGGCGCCCAGATCCGCCGCGACGAGCGCCGACACCGCGCCGCCGACGATCCCGCCGGAATAGCGCATCGGATCCTGCCCCAGCTTGCCGCCCCAATAGGACATGGGCGCGCCGTTCAGCACGATCGGGCCGACAAGATCGGGATGGGTCGCCGCCAGGATGGCCGTGCCCCAGCCGCCCTGGCAATTGCCGACGACGATGGGCTTGGGGCTGTCGGGATGGCGGCGGATGACCTCGCGCAGGAATTCGGCCTCGGAATGGGTCACGTCGGCCAGCGTCTGGCCCGGCTCGGGGTCCGGGTGGAACGCGACGAAATAGACCGGGTGCCCGTCTTTCAGGGCGACGCCGACCTGGCTGTCGTTCTTGAACCCGCCGATGCCCGCGCCATGCCCGGCGCGCGGATCGATGATGACGTAGGGCCGCTTCCAGTTCAGCACCTCGACCCCTTCGGGGGGCAGGATCCGCAACAGCATGTAGTTGCTGGGCGGTGTCAGGTCGCGCCCCTCGACGATCACCTCGTATTCGTAGATCAGAACCGGCGGGCTTCCGGCGGCCTGGTGTTCCACGAAGATATCCGCACGCCGGCGCATCGCGTCGCCGGTCAGCAGCGCCCGCTGCCCGGCATCCAGCAGATAGCCCGACCAGGCCGCCATCAGCGCCGCCGGAGAGCTGGCGGCGGCCATCTGGCGCGTCAGCGTCTGCCCCTGCCGCGAGACGCGGCCCGCCGTGTCATGCAGTGTTTTGTTGGCCCGCTCGGCATGTCGCCTTGCGGCGATGCCCGAGAGTTCCGCCTGAAGTGTCGCGTCGCCGGCAAGCTGGGTCAGGTTTTCCTGATGGCGTTGCTGTATCATGTGGGCCTCATCCAATGATCTGATATCCGCCGTCGATCGGGTGAACGACGCCGGTCACGTTGCGCGCCTCGTGGCTGGCCAGAAAGGCGGCGTAGGCGCCGATATCCTCGATCGTCGCCAGCGCATGGGTCGGGGCCCGTTCGGCAGCCAGCGCCAGAATTTCGTCGAAATGGTCGATCCCGCTGGCCGCGCGCGTCGCCAGCGGGCCGGGAGAAAGCGCATGCACCGATATGCCCTTGGGTCCAAGCTCGGCCGCCATGTAGCGGGTGACGCTTTCCAGCGCGGCCTTGACCGGCCCCATGATGTTGTAATGCTCCACCACCTTTTCGGAGCCGTAGAAGCTGACCGTCATGCAGGTGCCGCCCGAGGGCATCAGCGGTTCGGCGAGGCGCACCATCCGCATGAAGGAATGCACCGAGACATCCATCGCCTGGGAAAAGCCCTTGGCGGAGCAGTCCACCACCCGCCCATGCAGATCATCGCGCGGGCAGAAGGCGATGGCGTGAACCAGCGTATCCAGGCGCCCCCATTTCTCGTCGATCCGGGCGAACACACTCTCGAGCTGGCCCGCCTGGGCGACGTCGAGCGGCAGGATCAGCTCGGCGCCCAGCTCCTCGGCCAGGGGGCGCACATGGGGTTCGGCCTTTTCGTTGAGGTATGTGATGGCGAGATCGGCCCCCTGTGCCCGGAGCGCCCTGGCGCATCCCCAGGCGATCGACTGATCATTCGCGACGCCCACGACAAGCGCCTTGAAACCGTTCAATGAAAACATGCGATGTTCCGGCGTAGGTTGGTTTTTGGATACAGGCAGAATGTGACGCTTTTTGCATTCGCAGCATCGCGAAGATGGAAAACCGCCCCGGAATCAGAAGCATCCGGCGCCGCGATCACAAAAAAGCCAGCCTCCGCGCCGGATGGCGCAAATTGCGGCCCTCGATAAATTCGATGCGGAAAATACCTGTTTGAGCGCCGTTCAAAGACGCCGGCGGCCGCCCCCCGGAACGACAAAGGCGCGCCCTTTCGGACGCGCCTCTTTCGTCGCGGATCGCCGGCTTATTTCTGCGCGATGCGCCCGTCGGTATAGGGGGTATAGGGCCCCACCTCGGCCATGTATTCGGCCGTGACATCGGCCAGGTCGGGGCCGAAATCATAGACATGCTCGGCATGGGTCGCGAACATCTTGTAGCCGTCGCCGCCGTTGCGGACATAGTTGTTGGTGACAACGCCATAGGTCTTGGCCGGGTCGAGCGGAACGAAGGCATCGCCCTCTTGCACCATCACCTCGACAACGCGGCTGCCCGGCGCGGCGGCGGGATCCCAGACGAATTTCAGCCCGGCAACCTGCGGGAAGCGGCCGGCGCCTTCCTCGACCTGGCTCAGGCCGTTTTCAAGCGCGTCAATCACCGTCTGGCCGGTGGTCTGGAACGTGGCCAGCGTGTTCTGGAACGGCAGCACGGTCAGCACCTCGCCCATCGTCACGTCGCCCGCGTCGATGCTGGCACGCAGTCCGCCGCCGTTCTGAAGCGCGATCTGGATGCCCTGCCCCTCGACCCGCGCAAGCATCGCATCGGCCACGAGGTTGCCCATCGGGCATTCCATCGCGCGGCAGACCGAACGGTCGCCCTCGATGGCTTCGGCGGCCTGGGCCACGACCTTCTGGCGGATCTCCTCGAGCGGAACGGCCAGCTCGCTGATCCGGGCCTTGGTCACCTCGTCCTCGGTGACGGCGGCATCCATGATCAGCGGCTCGCCGGTGGCTTTGGTGATCACGCCCGCGTCGTTGAACGTCACGTTCAGCTCACCCAGAAACTTGCCATAGGCATAGGCCGAAACGATGGCGGTGTCGCCGACTATGGTCGGGTACGGGCCTTCGGCGCTGTCGGAGGTGTTGGACAGCAGCGTATTGGTGTGCCCGCCGACGATCACATCTACGCCAGAGGTGTTCGCCGCCACCTTCTTGTCGACGCCATAGCCGGAATGCGACAGCACGATGATCTTGTTCACGCCCGCATCGGTCAGCTTGTCGACCTCGCCCTGAACCGCCTCGGAGGGATCGGTGAAGATGATGTTCTTGCCGGGGCTGGCCAGTTCGTCATTGTCTTGCGGGGTCAGGCCGATCAGGCCCAGCTTTTCGCCGCCCCGTTCGATGATCACTGATTTCTGGATCGTGCCGGCCAGCAGCGGCTCGCCGGAGATATCGGCATTCGACATCAGAATCGGAAAGTCGACCGAATCGACAAACCCGCGCAGAACCTCGGGGCCGTCGTCGAATTCGTGGTTGCCCACGGTCATCGCGTCATAGCCCATCTTGTTCATCATCTCGGCCGCGACTTTACCCTTGTAATAGGTATAGAACAGCGTGCCCTGAAACTGATCGCCGCCATCCACGAGGATGAAATTGTTGGTCCGCTTCTTGGCTTCCTCCAGCGCCGTCACCAGACGGGCCGAACCGCCGAAGCATTTGCCTTCGGCATTGTCCTCGGCCGAGCAGCCGCTATCATATTTGGAAATGGGCTCGAAACGGGCGTGGAAGTCGTTGGTATGCAGGATGGTCAGCGAATAGTCGGCCGCTGCGATCCCCGCAGAAAGCGCCAGGGCGGCGGTCGAGGCGGCAAGGAGACGCGCAATCATGAAGAAACTCCCGTTGGAACATGACGTAATTGTAACAGAATGTTGACCTGTTACAGATGCAGAGTCAAAGCCTGAGCATCCTGATGGCTATCTGTGAAGAGTGACACTTGGATGACGTCACGGCATTGACCGGACGCATGAGTTTCGGCATTGGGAATACCATGCTGATTTTCAAGATTTTCCGCCGCCCCGAATGGGAAGAGTTCCGCGCCGCAGGCAGCACCGATGGCGCGCCTGTGGATGTCGCGGACGGGTTCATCCACTTTTCGACCGCCGAACAGGTGACGGAAACCGCGGCAAAACACTTCACCAGCGAAAGCGATCTGGTGCTTGTCGCCTTCGACCCCGACACGATGGGCGCGGATCTGAAATGGGAAACCTCGCGCGGTGGCGCGCTGTTCCCGCATCTCTACCGCCAGCTTCGCATGGACGAGGTGATCTGGGACAAATCCCTGCCGCTGGGCGCCACCGGCCATATCTTCCCGGAAGGTGTGATTTGAGCGTGGCCGAGCGGCTGGGCCTGGCCCTGTTGCACCGTTGCGATCCGGAACGGGCGCACGGGCTTTCCATCGCCGCGCTGAGGGCTGGGCTGGTGCCCCTGCCCGGTGTCACCACATCGCCCCGGCTGCGCACAATGCTGGCCGGGCTGGTTCTGCCCAACCCGGTGGGGCTGGCGGCGGGGTTCGACAAGAACGCCCAGGCGCTGGCGCCGCTTTCGCGCGCCGGTTTCGGGTTTCTCGAGGTTGGCGCGGCCACCCCGCGCCCGCAGCCCGGCAACCCGCGCCCGCGCCTGTTCCGCCTGACCGAAGACGCCGCCGTGATCAACCGGTTCGGCTTCAACAATGACGGGATGGAGGCGATCGCGGCGCGCCTTGCCAAACGCCCGGCGGGCGGCATCGTCGGGCTGAACCTGGGCGCCAACAAGGACAGCGCCGACCGGGCCGGCGATTTCGCGCAGGTGCTGGCCCGCTGCGGCCCGCATGTGGATTTCGCCACCGTCAACGTCTCCTCCCCCAACACCGAAAAGCTGCGCGACCTGCAGGGCAAGGCGGCGCTTTCGGCGCTGCTGGCCGGGGTGATGGAGACCCGCGCGGCGCTGCCCCGCCCGATCCCGGTCTTCCTGAAGATCGCGCCCGATCTGGGCGAGGCCGAACTGGCCGAGATTGCCGAGGTCGCGCTGGCCTCCGGCCTTGACGCGATCATCGCGACCAACACGACCCTGTCGCGCGACGGGCTGAAAAGCCCGCAGGCGGCCGAGGCGGGCGGCCTGTCGGGCGCGCCCTTGTTCACGAAATCGACGCAGGTGCTGGCCCGCCTGTCGCAGCTCACCGAAGGGCGGCTGCCGCTGGTGGGCGTCGGCGGAATCTGCAGCGCGGAAGACGCCTATGCCAAGATCCGCGCGGGCGCCTCGGCGGTGCAGCTTTATTCGGCCATGGTCTATCAGGGCCTGACGCTCGTGCCCCGGATCGTCGACGGGCTGGAACGCTTGCTCGCGCGCGACGGGTTTGCCAATGTGGCCCAAGCGGTCGGCACCGGACGAAAGGAATGGCTGTGAGCGATATCGTCATCTGGCACAACCCGCGCTGTTCGAAATCGCGCGAAGCGCTGGCGCTGTTGCAGGCGCGCGGCGAAGACCCGGTGATCCGCAAATATCTGGAAGACGTGCCGAGCCTCGATGAACTGCGCCTGACACAGGCGACGCTGGGCCTGCGCGCCATCGAGATGATGCGCACAAAGGAAAAGCGCTTTGCCGAACTGGGCCTGTCGAAGGACGCGGAGGATGCGGTTCTGCTGCGGGCGATGTCGGAAAGTCCCGTGCTGATCGAACGGCCCATCGTGTTCGCCAGCGGCAAGGCCGCCATCGGCCGCCCGCCCGAGCGGGTGCTGGATATCCTGTAGCAAGATGCGCCGGCGCTGATTGGGGCGCGGCGCGCCGGGGGATCGCTCAGCCGTCCACCGACGCCTCGAGCGCCGGATAGCGCAGGGCCAGGGTCACGCCGCGCGCCACCAGCGAGATCAGCAGCGCCATCCACAGCCCGTGATTGCCGCAAAGCGGCATCAGCACGGCGACCGCGATGCCGTAGATCACGAACGACACGATCATCATGTTGCGCATGTCTGCGGTCTTGGTGGCGCCGATGAACACACCGTCCAGCATCCAGGCGGCAAGGCCCAGCAGCGGCGCCGCGACCATATAGACAAGATAGGCCCGCGCCTCTGTGCGCACCTCCGGGGCCGTGGTCATGATGTCGATGATCCGCCCGCCGAACAGCGCGAAGGCGATGGCAAGCCCGATCACGCAGACCAGGCCCCAGAAACTCGTCAACAGCGCGCCGCGCCGGAGCGACATCCGCGTCCGCGCCCCGAGCGCCTGCCCCACCAGCGCCTCGGCCGCAAAGGCGAACCCGTCGAGCGCATAGGCGGTGATTTCCAGGAACTGCACCAGAATCTGGTTCGCCGCCAGCGTCACATCACCGAAATCCGCGCCGAAGAACAGGAACGACACGAAGACCGCCTGAAGCAGAAGCGAGCGGATCAGGATGTCGGTATTGACCCGCATCATATGGGTCAGGCGCGCCCGGTCGAACACGCGCGGCCAGTCTTTCCAGGCGCTGCCGCGAAACGCGTCGCGGCACAGCCAAAGGCCCATCGCCGCGCCCGACCATTCGGCCAGGAAGGTCGCCGTCGCCACGCCCTCGACGCCCCAGCCAAGCCCCAGCACGAACCACAGATCCAGAAGGATGTTCATGCCGTTCATCAAAAGCTGAATGGCAAGCACCGCGCGCGTACGTTCCAGCGCGATCAGCCAGCCGGTGAGGCCATAGATGGAAATCGCCGCCGGCGCGGACCAGACCCGGATGCGCATATAGCTGCGGGCCATCGTCTCGACCTCGGGGCTAGCGGGCGAAAGCCGGAACGCCCCCCAGAACAGCGGCGCCTGCAACAGGATCAGCACCACCCCGGCCGCAACGCCGATCATCAGCGCGCGCGACAGCATCGCGGCAACCTCGGCGCTGTCACCCGCCCCCTGAGCCTGAGAGGTCAGGCCGGTCGTGCCCATCCGCAGAAAGCCGAGAATCCAGTAAAGCGCGGTGATGGTGATCGCGCCGATGCCGACGGCGCCGATCGGCGCGGCCAGGCCAAGTTGCCCGACGACGCCGGTATCCACCGCCCCCAGGATGGGCACGGTCGCGTTTGACAGCACGATCGGCAGGGCGATCTTCAGAACGCGCCGGTGCGTCAGCGCCGGCGCGGCCTCAACCATCACGTTGCGGCATCAGAAAATGGCCGGTGGCCTGGGCGAACAGCCGGTCGCGATTGTCCTGCCAGGCTTCGACATGAACCGAGGCATAGCGACGGCCGGAGCGGTTGACCCGCGCCCGCGCATAGGCGTCGCGCGGCAGGCCCGACCGAAGGAAATCGGTGGAAAAGTCGATGGTCTTGGGCAGGCGCGGCACGCGCGCGCGGATCAGCGTTTCGGGATCGAGCGCGCCGCTTTCCATCTCCTCCCACAGCATCGTCCAGGACAGACCGATAATCGCCGTAACCTCGAGAAACGCCGCCGTCACCCCGCCGTGAAGGGCCGGAAGATGAGGGTTTCCGATCAGTTTCTCGTCATAGGACAGAACGCCGGTCAGCTCGTCGCCCCTGCGTTCGAACGTGATCCCGAGAAAGCGGATATAGGGCACCCCCCGCACCAGCGCCGACAGCGCCGCGTCCCGGCGCTGTTTCACCATCTGAACCGGTTCGGGCGGATGCCGGGTCATACCGCGTCTCCTTCGGGCTGCGCCACCGTGAACGCGCCGGTGGCCATCGCCACGGGGTTCGCGCGGTCTTCGTCCATGGCGGTGGCACGCACGAAGGCGACGCTGCGGGTGACGTGATAGCATTCCGCCCGGGCGACAATCCGCTGGCCGGGCGTCGCCGGGCGCATGTAGTCGATCCGAAGATCCAGCGTCGCGGTCGAATCCGACGTGTCGGGATGGCTGACCACCGCCGATCCGGCGCAGGTGTCGAGCAGCGCCGACACCGCACCGCCGTGGATCACCCCGCTATGCGGATCCCCGACGAAGCGTTCGTCATATGGCATCGAGATTTCCGCGACCCCGGTCCCGAGATAGTCCAGCCGCATCGCCAGCGCGCGGGAATGGGGAACCAGATCGAACATTTCCCGGGCTTGCCGCATATTTTCTTCGCTCATGCACCATCCCCTCTTGTGATTTCGGTTATTGGACCTTGCCAAGCATGCTGCAAGTGATAATTTCTTAAATTGAAATTAATTCGCAAAAGCAAAATATCGAATCACACCCATGTCCTCGACACCACAGCCCCACCCTGACCGCGCCGCGCTGGTATTGCCGGAATATCTTGGCCCGTTCCGCGTCAAGCGCCTGATCCTTGTGCTGATCTATCTGGCGCTGTCCTTCGCGCCCGGCCGGCTGGGCGAGGTGACGCGCGGGCTGATGACTGACGCCTATACACAGGTCGCCGTATTCGTGGCGGCGACCTTCCTGCTGTTCTACGGGGCCGAGCGGTTTTTCAAATTTGACATGGCCGATGCGCTGAAGGGCGCGAAGGGCTGGCAGGTGCCGGTGGCCGCGCTGCTGGGCGCGACGCCGGGCTGTGGCGGCGCGGTGATCGTGGTTGCGGCCTACAGTTCGGGCAATGTCGGTCTCGGCGCGATGGTCGCCACCCTGACCGCAACGATGGGCGATGCCGCGTTCCTGCTGCTCGCCACGCGCCCCGATGCCGCGGCGGTGATCCTGCCGCTTTCGCTGGTCGTGGGCACCCTGACCGGCTGGATCGTGGACAGGTTCAACAAGGTCACATTCGCCCCGTCAGGCGACACTTGCGCCGTGGTCGCGCCGATCGGGCGTATCCGCGCCAAGGATTGGGTCTATCTGATGTTCATTCTGCCAGGTCTTGTGGTCGGCGTGGCCCAGCTTGCCCAGATCACGATCGACGATCTGCTCGGCATTCCGGTGGTGTGGCTCGCGATGGCCGGGATCACGACCGGGTTGCTGATCTGGGCCACCTCCACGGTCCGGGCCATGACCAACCCTGCCGACACCCCCGTGACCCGCGCCGCCGAGGAAACCAGTTTCATCACCATCTGGGTCATCGCGGCCTATCTGGCCTATGACTACGCGTCCGAATTCGCCGGGCTGGATCTGGAGATGTGGTTTCAGGCCGTCGCCCCGATCCTGCCGCTGATCGCCATCGCGGTCGGGTTCGTTCCCGGCTGCGGCCCGCAGGTGCTGGTTGCAACGCTCTACGTCAACGGGGCGATCCCCTTCGCGGCGCTCATCGGCAATGCGATATCCAACGACGGCGACGCGCTGTTTCCTGCGATCGCGCTCAACCCCAAGGCGGCGATGCTGGCCACGGTCTATTCGGCCGTTCCCGCGCTGATCGTGGCCTACGGGTTTTACCTCCTGGCGCCCGGTTTCATGAACTGATTTGCGCCAACCCGCACAAACGCCTAAGGTTGTACCAGACACGTAGGAACGGGAGGCGGCGGTGTCGGACGGGCACCTGACGTTCAAGCAGATGTGCGCGAAGTTCGATGTGACTCCGCGAACGCTGCGGTACTACGAGTATATTGAGCTTCTCAGCCCGAGGCGCGAAGGCCGCACCCGTTACTATTCGGCCCGCGACGTGGCCCGGATGACACTGATCCTGCGCGGGCGCCGCTTCGGGTTCAGCCTCGAGGAAATCCGCCAGTGGCTTTCCATCTACGAAGAAGAGGGCTCCGCCGCCCAGAATGCCGCGTGGGTCGAGAAAGCCACGCTCAAGCTGGCGGATCTCAAGACCCAGCGGCGCGAGCTGGACGATACCATTTGCGATCTCGAAGAGATGCGCGACAGGGCCAGGCGCCTGCTCGATCGCCAACAGGACTTCGCAAAACGACTCCGATAGTTCGCTTTCCGGCAATATTCCCCGGCACGGCTTCGGTAGGCACGATGTGACGCAGCGTCTCGCTTACGTCTAGGTCAACTTCCCTGCTATAGCCCACCGGATCCGGCCAATGGGGCCATCAATTAAGAATACGCTCGTTCAAAGGCGACCAAATGACTGATACGATTATGACCATCCGACAGATGTGCGATGCGTTCGATGTAACGCCGCGTACATTGCGCTTCTACGAAGCCAAAGAGCTGCTGTTCCCGATCCGCGAGGGTCAGAAGCGCCTGTTCCCAAAGCGCGACCGTGCCCGGCTGAAGCTGATCATGCGCGGCAAGCGCTTCGGGTTCAGCCTCGAGGAAATCCGCCAGCTGCTGGATCTCTACGACATCGGCGACCAGCAGCAGACCCAGCTGCGCCGCACCTACGAAGCCGCCTGCCGGCATCTGGCCGACATGGAACGCCAGCGCGCCGAACTGGACGAATCCATCACCGATCTGAAAGAACAGCTTGCCTGGGCGGAAGAAAGGCTGGATGCCTTCGGGCAGCAACAAGCCGCGGAATAGACGCTCAAAGGGAGGAGACCTTGATGCCGTCCTACAACGCTCCCACGAAGGATCTGCAGTTCGTATTACACGACCTGCTGAACGTAAGCCAAAGCGGTGTGGAAGGCTGTGACGCGCTGGAGCGCGACGTCACGTCCGCCATCCTCGACGAGGCCGGAAAGCTTGCCAGCGACGTGCTGGCGCCGTTGAACGTGGTCGGCGATACCGAAGGCTGTGTTCTGGAAAACGGCACGGTGCGCACGCCGGCAGGGTTCCGCGACGCTTACCGCAAGGTCCGGGAAGGCGGCTGGATGGGGCTGGACTGCGATCCGGCCTTTGGCGGCCAGGGCATGCCCTATGTGCTGAACATCGCGGTGGGCGAGCTGTTCGTCTCGGCCAACATGGCGTTCAACATGTATCAGGGCCTCACCCACGGCGCCTATTCCGCCATCCACACCCATGGCAGCGACGCGCAAAAGGCTATCTATCTGCCGAAGATGGTCACCGGCGAATGGACCGGCACGATGAACCTGACCGAACCGCATTGCGGCACCGATCTGGGGCTGATGCGCACGAAGGCCGAACCGCAGGATGACGGATCATACAAGATTACTGGCCAGAAGATCTTCATCTCGGCGGGCGATCACGACCTGTCGGAAAACATCATCCACCTGGTGCTGGCCAGGGCACCGGACGGCGGCGAAGGCACCAGGGGCATCAGCCTGTTCATCGTCCCGAAGTTCCTGATCGGCGACGACGGCGCGCCGGGGGGGCGCAATGCCGTATCCTGCGGCAAGCTGGAAAGAAAGATGGGCATTCACGGCAACGCCACCTGCGTGATGAACTTCGACGGCGCCACCGGCTACCTGATCGGAGAGTTGCACAAGGGCATGCGCGCGATGTTCACCATGATGAACGAAGCCCGGATCGGCGTCGGCCTGCAGGGCTATGCCCAGGCGGAAGCCGCCTATCAGAACGCGGTCGCCTATGCCCATGACCGGCTTCAGGGCCGCGACGTGACAGGGGCGCAAAACCCCGACGGCCCGGCCGATCCGATCATCGTGCACCCCGATGTGCGGCGCAACCTGATGGATCAGAAATCCTTCGTTGAAGGGGCCCGCGCGCTTACCCTCTGGGGCGCGCATCTGATCGACCGCGCGCACCGTATGGGTGACACGAAGGCCGAGGGGCTGATCTCTCTGCTGACGCCGGTGATCAAGGGCTTCCAGACAGACAAGGGCTTCGAGATGGCCGTGGCGGCGCAGCAGGTGTTCGGCGGGCATGGCTATATCGAGGAAACCGGCATGTCGCAATTCGCCCGCGACGCTCGCATCGCCATGATCTACGAAGGCGCCAACGGCATTCAGGCGCTTGATCTGGTGGGGCGGAAACTGGCGCAGGACGGCGGCGCGCATCTGATGGCCTTCTTCGATATGGTAAAGGCGTTCATCAAGGAAAACGAAGGCAACGGCGCGCTGAAACAGGATTTCCTCGATCCGCTCAAGAAAGCCTCCAAAGACCTGCAGGCAGCGGCGATGTATTTCATGCAGAACGGCATGAAAAACCCCAACAGCGCACTGGCCGGCTCTTATGATTTCATGCATCTGTTCGGCCATGTCTGCCTTGGCCTGATGTGGGCCCGAATGGCAAAGGCCGCGATGCTGGCGCTTGACGCGGACACACCCGACGCGGCCTTCTACGAGACCAAGATCGCTACCGGCCGCTACTACATGTCCCGCCAGCTTCCGGCGACGGGCCTGCATCTGGCGCGGATCGAATCCGGGGCCGACCCGGTGATGGCACTCGCGGCGGACGCGTTCTGATGGCATAACGCGTAAAACAGGACATGATGATGACCGAATAGGGAGGCTTCATTGCCCAAACGCCTGCGCCTGACCCGCCGCTTCAATGTTGCGATGACCGAGGATGGTTACCGCCGGCTGAAACGCTTCGCCGCCGAGGCCGGGCTGGACGAAGGCGAAGCGTTGTCATTCCTGTTCGAGTACTTTGACAGCGTCACTGATCATGACAACCTGAGCCACCGGCTGCGCCTGTTCAACGCCGAGCTGGAGGCACGCAAACGATGAGCGCACCGCCAGTCGCCCCGTCATGCCGCCTTCGGCGAGAGTATTTGTGCCGAGAAGATGAACAGTCTGCGCCCTGCCATCCGGCGCTTTCCGGTCCGGGCCGGGGGCGCGCGGGACGGCAGGGCGTCTCCTCGGGCGGTCATCGGCTCTCCAGCCTGTACCGCACCATCAACACTGCCGGACCAAGGTTAACGGCCGGTTATCGAATACCGGCCTGTTCCTCTTCTCGGCAAAAATACTCAGATCCAGCACCGGCCGCCCCTCGGTCGGTCAGAAATTCAGAAAGAGAGCCTGATGACGATCCAACTTTACTGCTTTGGTGAAAGCGGCAATGCCTACAAGGCCGCGCTGACGATGCAACTTGCCGGGGTGGAGTGGGAGCCCGTCTTCGTCGACTTCTTCCATGGCGAGACCCGCAGCCCGGAATACCTGGCGCTGAACCCGATGGGCGAAGTTCCGGTGATGGTCGACGGGGACGTGACGCTCAGCCAGTCGGGTGTCATTCAGGATTACATCAGCTCAAAGACCGGCAAGTTCGGTGGCCGCAGCGCCAATGAGCGGCGCGAGGTGCTGCGCTGGGTGTTCTGGGACAATCACAAGATGTCCTCGCAATGCGGAACGGTGCGGTTCTTGATGAACTTCCTGCCCGAGGAGAAGCGCCCGGCCGAGGTGATCACCTGGCTGCAGGGCCGGCTGCGCGGCGCGTTCAAGACGCTGGAGGCCGCGCTGGGGGGCAAGGAGTGGCTGGTGGGCGATCAGCCCACCATCGCCGATTTCGCCTGCTGCGGGTATCTGTATTACCCCGAGCCCTTCGGCTTTGACCGCGCCGACTGGCCCAATATCGACGCCTGGCTGGATCGCATCGCCGCCCTGCCCGGCTGGAAGCACCCCTATGATCTGATGCCCGGCTCGCCCGCCGACCGGGCCACCTGAGAACGGAGGCCGCCATGACCGACGCCTTTATCTATGATGCCGTGCGCACACCGCGCGGCAAGGGACGCAGGGAGGGCGCGCTGCACGAGGTCACCTCTGTCCGCCTGTCCGCTGTGGTTCTGGATGCCCTGAAAGCCCGCAATGCTCTGGAAGGTCACGCCGTGGAGGATGTGATCTGGGGCAATGCCACCCAGGTGGGCGAACAGGGCGGGTGCCTGGCGCGGTCTGCGGTTCTGGCCTCGGGGCTTGATCAGTCGATCCCGGGCCTGTCCATCAACCGGTTCTGCGCCAGCGGCATGGAGGCGGTGAATCTGGCCGCCAATCAGGTGAGGGGCGGCGCGGGTGCGGCCTATATCGCCGGCGGGGTCGAGATGATGGGCCGCGTGGCCATGGGCAGCGACGGGGCGGCGATTGCGGTTGACCCGTCGCTTGCGATGGGCCGCTATTTCGTGCCGCAGGGCATTTCCGCCGATATCATCGCCACCGAATACGGCTTTTCGCGCGACGATGCCGATGCGCTGGCCGTGGAAAGCCAGAAACGCGCCGCCGCGGCCTGGGGCGAAGACCGCTTTGCCCGGTCGGTGATCACGGTGAAGGACCAAAACGGACTGCCGATCCTGGAGCATGACGAATACATGCGCCCCGGCACCGACATGCAGGCGCTTGGCGCGCTGAAACCCGCGTTCAAGGATATGGGCGAGGTGATGCCCGGCTTCGACAAGGTCGCGCTGATGAAATACCCGCATCTGGAGCGGATCAATCACATCCACCATGCGGGCAACTCTTCGGGCATCGTCGATGGCGCGGCCGGGGTGCTGATCGGCAGCAGGGCCTTCGGCGAGGAGCATGGCCTGAAGCCGCGCGCGCGCATCCGCGGCACGGCGAAGATCGGCACCGACCCCACCATCATGCTGACCGGGCCGGTGCCCGTGACCGAAAAGATCCTTGCCGACAATGGCATGGCGATTTCGGATATCGACCTGTTCGAGGTGAACGAGGCTTTCGCCTCGGTCGTGCTGCGGTTCATGCAGGCCTTTGACGTCGATGACGGCAAGGTCAATGTCAACGGCGGCGCCATCGCCATGGGTCACCCGCTGGGCGCCACCGGCGCGATCATCATCGGCACGCTGCTTGATGAGCTGGAGCGCAGCGACAAGGAAACAGGTCTGGCAACGCTGTGCGTCGCCTCGGGCATGGGTGCCGCCACAATCATCGAGAGGGTGTGATGGGGATCATCGACAAGCGCAACGTGCCGGTCAAGACCGGGTCGATCTACCCCGAGCCCTATGCCAGCCAGATGGCCGGGCGGTCATCGCTGCGGCTGGGCGATGCGGGCGGGCTGACGCAGTTCGGCGCCAATCTGGTGATCCTTCAGCCCGGCGCGAAATCGTCGCTGCGGCACTGGCATCTGAACGAGGACGAGTTCGTGATGGTGACCGAGGGCGAGATCATTCTGGTGCAGGACGCGGGCGAGACGCCGATGCGCCCGGGCGATTGCGCCGCCTTTCCGGCGGGCGACACGGACGGCCATCATTTCATCAACCGGACCGGGCGCGAGGCGCGGTTTCTGGTGGTCGGCAGCCGCGCCCCGCGCGAAACCTGCACCTATTCAGATGTCGATCTGGTGATGGACGTGGCGGATGGCAAGACCAGCTTCACCTACAGGGACGGCACCCCGTTCAAGGGAGAGCGGACATGAGCGAATTCCACTATTCCGTCGATCCGGACGGCGTTGCGATCATCACCTGGGACGTACCCGGCAAAACCATGAACGTCATGTCGCTGGAGGGGCTGCGCGAGCTGGAAGCCTGTGTCGACAGGGCGCTGGCCGATGATGCGGTCAGGGGCGCGATCATCACCTCGGGCAAGAAGGATTTCGCGGGCGGGATGGATCTGAACATTCTGGCCGGGATGAAGGAGAGCGCGGGCGACGATCCGGCCCGTGGCCTGTTCGAGGGCGTCATGCAGATGCATGGCCTGCTGCGCAAGATCGAGCGCGCCGGGATGAACCCGAAGACCAACAAGGGCGGCAAGCCCATCGCCGCCGCCCTGCCCGGCACAGCGGCCGGCATCGGGCTGGAACTGCCGCTGGCCTGCCACCGGATCTTTGCCGCCGACAATCCCAGGGCCAGGATCGGCCTGCCGGAGATCCTGATCGGCATCTTTCCCGGCGCCGGCGGCACCACGCGGCTGGTGCGCAAGCTGGGCGCGATGGCCGCCGCGCCCTTCCTGCTGGAAGGCAAGATGCAGGAGCCGAAGAAGATGAAGGCGGCCGGCGTCATCGACGCGGTTGTCCCCGCCGAAGAACTGATGTCGGCCGCGAAGGAATGGGTGCTGGCCGCCAAGGATGCCGATATCCTGAAACCGTGGGATGCGAAGGGCTACAAGATGCCCGGCGGCGCGCCCTATCACCCGGCCGGTTTCATGACCTTCGTCGGCGCCAGCGCCATGGTCAATGGCAAGACGCAGGGTGTTTACCCCGCCGCGAAGGCGCTGCTTTCGGCGGTTTACGAAGGGGCGCTGGTGCCCTTCGATACCGCGCTGAAGATCGAGGCCCGCTGGTTCACCAACATCCTGATGAACCCGTCGTCCACCGCCATGATCCGGTCTTTGTTCCTGAACAAGGAAGCGCTGGAGAAGGGCGCGGTGCGCCCTGCCGCCGTGCCGGATCAGTCGGTCACCCGGGTCGGCGTGCTGGGGGCCGGGATGATGGGCGCGGGCATCGCGCTCGTGTCGGCGCTGGCGGGGATCGAGGTGGTGCTGATCGACCAGAGCCAGGCAGCCGCCGACAAGGGCAAATCCTATACCGCCGATTACATGGACAAGGGCATTTCGCGCAAGAAAGCCACGCCCGAGAAAAAGGAACAGGTGCTTGGCCTGATCACCGCCACCACCGATTACGCCGCGCTGAAGGGCTGCGACCTGATTGTCGAGGCCGTGTTCGAAGACCCCGGCATCAAGGCCGATGTCACCGCGCGGGCCGAGGCGGTGGTGGGCGAGGACTGTATCTTCGCCACCAACACCTCGACCCTGCCGATCGGTGAACTGGCGAAGGCCAGCACACGGCCCGCCCAGTTCATCGGCATCCACTTCTTCAGCCCCGTCGACAAGATGATGCTGGTAGAGATCATCCGGGGCGCGGAGACCGGCGACCGGGCCGTGGCCAGGGCGCTGGATTTCGCGCGCCAGATCCGCAAGACGCCGATCGTGGTCAACGACGCGCGGTTCTTCTACGCCAACCGCTGCATCATCCCCTATATCAACGAAGGCATCCGCATGGTGAAAGAGGGGGTCACCCCCGCCCTGATCGAGAATGCCGCCCGGCTGGTGGGCATGCCGCTGGGCCCGCTGCAACTCGTCGATGAAACCTCGATCGATCTGGGGGTGAAGATCGCCCGGGCCACGAAGGCCGCGATGGGCGATGCCTATCCCGACGGCGCGGTGGACGAGGTACTGTTCCGCATGGCCGATGATGGCCGGCTTGGCCGAAAGGCGGGCGCGGGTTTCTATGCCTACGACGAGAAGGGCAAGCGCCAGGGCCTGTGGCCGGGGCTGGCCGCGCAATACCCGCTGGCGGGGGCGCAGCCCGATGTGTCCGAGGTCCAGCACCGCCTGCTGTTCGTGCAGGTGCTCGAGGCCGTGCGGGCGCTGGAAGAGGGTGTTCTGAGCGATATTCGCGAGGGCGACGTCGGCGCCATTCTGGGCTGGGGCTTCGCGCCATGGTCCGGCGGGCCGTTCAGCTGGCTCGACATCATCGGCGCGCCGCGCGCGGTGGCGCTGTGCGATGCCTTGGCCGAAACCCATGGCGCCCGCTTTGCCGCCCCCGCGCTGCTGCGCGAGATGGCCGCGCAGGGCGATACGTTCTACGCGCGGTTCGCGCCGGGCGCCAAGGCCGCCTGAGCGGTGACAACACAGCGGCGCGGTCCCTAGCCGCCAAACCCGTAGCCGAAGCGCGCGATGTCTTCGCCGCAAAGCTGCGCCAGCAGGGCCGCGTCGGCATCGGAATAGTAGCTGCGGAAATCCGCGGCCCTTTCTGATTGGTTCACCTTCGGAATATCGCCCAGCGAGAACCCCAGATGCGCCTCGAGCGGCGCGAGATCCTGCGCCAGATGCTCTAACCGGATGAAGGCGCCGCATCTTTCTTGCCCCTCGGGGTCTTGCATGTAGGCGCCGTAGCTTTCGGCCTGAAAAACCGCGCGGGTCTGGGCGTGGTTCAGAAAGGCGCTGAACTCCAGCCCTTTCGCGAGATGCACCGCCGGATGATCGAAGCCCTGCGCCCGCAGCCAGTGGTAATAGCTGACCATCCGGTCCCACGGATTGCGCACAAGGGTGAAGGTGAATAGCTCCGCCATCTCCTGCCGCGTCACCAGGCCCTCGATATCGCGCAGACGGGAATGTTTCCAAAGCCGGCCCGAGCTTCGCGCCCCCTGCAGCCGCCGCCGTCGCTTCACCGCCTTGGGCGTGTCGCCGATCAGAATGTCATCCGCCATCGCCCGCGCCTCCAGCGCCAGGCTCAGGGCGGTGCCGCCGGTCTTGGGGATATGCACGAAGATATAGCGGCGCCCGCGCGAGATGATCATGGCATTCACCTTATCGCCTGCGCGTCGGTGCCGCCAAGATGCGTTTGCCCCTTTCCAAGCCGCGCGGCCCCCGCCACTATCCGGGTCCGAGGAGAAACGAGGGAGGATGGAATGGGCTGGTTGGCCGATGAGACCGGGCTGGGCAAATGCGATGCGAACCATGTGCCGCTGACGCCCCTGTCACACCTGAACCGCGCCGCGGATATCTTTCCCCAGCGCCAGGCGCTGGTGGACCGCAGCCGCAGCTTCACCTATGCGCAGATGCACGAACGCGTCACGCGTCTTGCCTCCGCCCTTGCCGGACGCGGCATAAGGCCGGGCGATGTGGTCGCAACCCTGCTGCCCAACATCACCGCCCAGATCGAGGCGCATTTCGGCGTGCCCGCCTGCGGCGCGGTGCTGAACGCGATCAACACCCGGCTCGAGACAGAGACGGTCAACTACATCCTGTCCCACGGCGGCGCGAAGATCCTGCTGGTCGACAACGCGCTGCTGCCGCTGGCCGAGGCCGCGATTTCGCGCATGGCCGAGGCCGACGCGCCCGAGATCATCGAAGTGGCGGATCACGAGGCCGGTTTCATGCCCGATGGCCGGCACATGGAATATGAAGACCTGCTGGCGGGCGGCGATCCCGGTTTCCGTTGGATCATGCCCGAGGACGAGTGGGAGAGCATCGCGCTCAACTACACCTCCGGCACCACCGGACAGCCCAAGGGCGTGGTCTATCACCACCGCGGCGCCTATCTGGCCACCATGGGCACCGTGATCTCGTGGCGCATGGTGATGCACCCCCGGCTGCTGACCATCGTGCCGCTGTTCCACTGCAACGGCTGGTGCCACAGCTGGATGATGCCCGCGCTGGGGGGCACGATCATCTGCTGCCGCGATGTCACCGCGAAGAACATCTATCACGCGATCTCGGTCGACGGGGCGACGCATTTCGGCGGCGCGCCGATCGTTCTGAACGCGCTTGTCAATGCGCATGAGCACGACAGGCTGCCGTTCGATCACACCGTCGAGGTATTCACCGCCGGCGCCCCGCCCGCCGCCGCGACGCTGGCGAAGGTGGAACCGCTTGGCTTCAACGTCACCCAGGTTTACGGGCTGACAGAGGTTTACGGCCCCGCCACGGAATGTATCTGGCAAGACGATCTGTGGGATGACCTGCCGCAGGGCGAGCGTGCCAATATCAAGGCCCGCACCGGCGTTGCCATGCCGATGCTGGAAGAGGCCACCGTGACCGATGAAAACATGGCCCCGGTGCCGCGCGACGGCGTCACCACGGGCGAGATCATGATGCGCGGCAACACCGTGATGAAAGGCTACTACAAAAATCCCGAAGCCACCGCCGAAAGCTTTGCCGGCGGCTATTTCCATTCCGGCGACGTGGCCTTCCGCCACCCGGACGGCTACATCAAGATCACCGATCGCGCCAAGGACATCATCATCTCGGGCGGCGAGAACGTGTCTTCGGTCGAGGTGGAGGGCGCGCTGATGCACCACCCGGCGGTGGAGCTTTGCGCCGTGGTCGCCAAACCCGACGAGAAATGGGGCGAAGTGCCCTGCGCCTTTGTCGAACTGAAGCCGGGGCATGAGGTGAGCGAGACGGAACTGATCGCCTTTTGCCGCGAACATCTGGCCGGGTTCAAGACACCCAAGCGGGTGGTGTTCGAAGACCTGCCCAAAACCTCGACCGGGAAGATCCAGAAATTCGAACTGCGCGAGATCGCCAAGGGCCTGCCCGACTGATGCGCCCCGTTGCCCCCTGCATTGTGGCGCGGCGTCCAAGCCGCTATCATGGCGTCACAAACACGGAACGAACCGGGCAGGATCAGGGCCGCGCATGACGGCGCTTTCACAGTTTGAACGGCTGGAATCTTCCGGCCTCTGGCGCGAGGGGCCCCAGGCGCAGCGGCGCGATGTGATCGTGTCGTTCGGCGACGCCTCGCTGGTGATTTCCGACACCCGGGAACGGGCGCTCGCCCATTGGTCACTGGCCGCCGTGACCCGCCTCAACCCCGGCGCGATGCCGGCGCTGTTCGGCCCCGGCACCGATGCCGAGGAAATCCTGGAAATCGAAGACGAGGTGATGATCGGCGCCATCTCGAAGGTGACGGCGGCGATCGAAAAGCGCCGCCCCCGGCCCGGGCGGCTGCGGCTCATCATGCTGGGATCCAGCCTCGCGCTGGTGATCGGGCTGCTGGTGTTCTGGATGCCCGGCGCGTTGCGGCGCCACACGGTTGCGGTGGTGCCCCCCACGGTGCGGGCCGAAATCGGGCAGGGCCTGCTTTCCCGCATCGCCCGCGTTTCGGGCGCACCCTGCCATACCACCGCGGGCGACCGCGCGCTGGCGCGGCTGCGCGCGCGGCTTCTGGGGCCGGGCCCCGGCGTGCTGGTGGTGCTGCCCGGTGGTGTCCGTCAGGCGGCGCATCTTCCGGGCGGGCTGATCCTGCTGAATCGCGCGATCGTCGAGGATTTCGACGATGCCGACATTCCCGCCGGTTTCATTCTGGCCGAGGCCGAACGTGCCGCCCGGCAGGACCCGCTGGATCTGATGCTTCGGAATGTGGGCACGCGGGCCACGTTCCACCTGCTGACAACCGGCGCGCTGCCGGTCGAGGCGCTGAACGGATATGCCGAAACCGTGCTCACCCGCCCCCCCGCCTCGCTGACGGACGCGGCGCTGCTGGCACGGTTCGCGGCGGCGGAGGTGCCATCGACGCCCTATGCCTATGCACTGGATGTGTCGGGCGAAACCGTTCTGGGCCTGATCGAGGCCGACCCGCTGCGCGGCCGGGCCTACAAGCCGGTGCTCAGCGATGCCGACTGGATCCGCCTTCAGGGCATCTGCGGCGGCTGAATTTCCACCCCGCGAAAGAAGACAGCGCCCCGCACATGTTGGCGAGGCGCTGCTCCACTGTCCCGGATTTGTTTTTTATCTCCGCACGAATGCGTCCCGGTACCCTGCCATTCGAACCGCCCCGAGGGCGGAATTGAGATGCTCTTGCCCGGCAAACGGCCCGGCCAGCACAATCTGCACCGGCTTGCCGTTCATCCGGCCTTGCGCCACCGCAACCGGCAGCCCGAGCTGACGAAGCCGCGCGGCGGTGGCGGCGGAATTCGCCGGCAGCCCGAAAGTGCCGACCTGAACATATCCCGCCGCGGGCCGTACCTTCGCCGGGGTCTTGGTCGACGCGCGGGCGGTCAGGCGCTGACGGGCGCTCGCGGGTGCCGCAGCGGCGCGCGCAACCGGCCCCGGTTTCCCTTCGGCGACCAGACGGCGCGGCACGGTCTGCGTCCAGACCAGGTTCATCTGAGCCTCTCCCCGGGCGGTTCCGACGCCGCGCAGCGGGTTCAGCCGGTCGTCTTTCCACGCCCTTTCGTAACCTTTGGGAATGGTGATGGGCGCGGGCGTGATGGTGACGGCCATCGGCGCGGGTGCCGGCACCGATGCACGGACCGAGGCCGGCCGTGGGGCCGAAACGGTTTTCGGAGCCGGTGCGACCGCGACTTTCACCGGTGCCGCAACAGGCGCTACGGCGGGCGCCGGCTTGGCTGCAACAGGCGCGGGTGGCACCGGCGGAGCGACGGGAACAGGCGCGGCAACAATTTCCGCGATCTCGGGCTGCGGCTTCGGCGCGGGGGCCGGGGCGGCGGCGGCGAAGGTGGGTTTGAACCCGCACATCACCGTCCGGCCACGGCTCACGCGCGGCACCCAGGTGACGGTTCCCCCATAGCCGGCGCGGATATAGACGCAGCCCCGGCTGTCGACATATTGATTGGCCGCATAGTCCGCCGGTGGCAGCTCTGCCGGTCCGTCATCATCGGCCAGCGGCTGTGCCGACAGGGCATTGGCCAAGAGCACGGCCGCAGCGGCAGCCGCCACAGCCAGGGAAATCAGTCGCATATCATCACCCACAAGATATGGGCGAATCATGACTGATTGCACACAAGCAGTAAAGGGATTTAAAGCTTATTTTGTGCCAAACATGCGGTCACCCGCATCCCCTAGCCCAGGAACAATATATCCATGCTCATCGAGCCCCTCATCCACAGATGCTGTGACGATCGGCACGTCGGGGTGGGCCTCTTTCATGCGCGCGATACCTTCGGGCGCGGCCAGAAGACACAGGAAACGGATGTTCCTGGCCCCCGCCTTCTTCAACAGGTCAATCGCGGCGACCGATGAATTGCCCGTCGCCAGCATCGGGTCGACGGCAATGACCAGGCGGTCTTCCAGCGCCTCGGGCACCTTGAAATAATACTGAACCGGCTGCAGCGTCTCTTCGTCGCGATAGAGCCCGACGAAGCCGACCCGCGCCGCCGGGATCAGTTCCAGAATACCGTCAAGCAGCCCGTTGCCGGCGCGCAGAATGGAAATCAGCGCCAGCTTCTTGCCATCCAGGATCGGCGCCTCGATCTCGCGCATCGGCGTCTGGATGGTTTTCGTCGTCATCTCCAGATCGCGTGTCACCTCATAGGCCAGCAGATGCGAGATTTCGCGCAACAGCCGCCGGAACCCCGCCGTCGAGGTTTCCTTGTCGCGCATGATCGTCAGCTTGTGCTGCACAAGCGGGTGGTCAACAACGGTCAGGTAATCAGGCATCGCTTTTCTCCAGGCGTCTGAGAAGGGCCGCGCGGGTGTCATCGTCGCAGAAGGCGGCATTGACGGCGGTCGTGTTGAGGGTGGTGAACACCGCGTCGTCCCAGCCGAAGGCATCGGCCAGACGGTCATACTCGCGGGTCATCGAAGTGTGGAAGAAGGGCGGGTCGTCGGTGGAAACCGTGACCTTCAGCCCCTTGTCGAAGAATCCGCCGATCGGGTGGCTGCGCCAGGACCGGAACAGCCCGAGCGCGATGTTGGAGCCGGGGCACACCTCCAGCACGGTCCCGGTTTCTGCCAGTTCCTCGACCAGCGCCGGATCTTCGGCGGCGCGCACTCCGTGGCCGATCCGCTCGACCCGCAGGTCGTGCAGCGCGTCGCGCACCGATTGCGCCCCGCCCCATTCGCCGGCATGGGCGGTCAGGCGCAGGCCCGCCTCGCGCGCCATGTCGAACGCATAGGCGAAATCCTTCGGCTTGCCGACCCTCTCATCCCCCGCCAAGCCAAACCCCGTCAGCCAGTCGCCCGCCGTTTCGGCCGCGCAAAGCGCGGTCTGCCGGGCCTTTTCGGGGCCGAAATGGCGGATGCAGGTGACGATGCCGCGCATCACGATGCCGAACTCCCGCTCGGCCTGATCGGCGGCGTCACGGATCGCGTGAAGATATTCCCGCCACGCCCCGACATCGCGCCCGCCGCAGAAATCCGGCGACAGGAAGCTTTCGGTATAAATCACGCCGTTCGCGGCGCTTTCCTCCAGCACCGCCAGGGTCAGCCGGTGGTAATCCTCGGGCGTCTGCAGGGTCGCGGTCGCGGCCTCGTAGACCTGCAGGAAATGCCGGAAATCGGTGAAGGCATACCCGCCATCGGCATCGAAAACGCCGGAGATGTCCATATTCTTCCGCTTCGCCAGGCCACGGATAAAGGCCGGCGGCGCGGCGCCTTCCAGATGCAGGTGCAATTCAACCTTCGGAACGTTCTTCAGGCTCATAAGGCCTTGCCTTCCGGCGGCGATACGCCCAGATGCCGCGCCACGATCTCGGCCACGCCGGTGAACCCGATCAGCCCCACCGCCCGCAGTCCCACGCCATGGCCCACGACCGGCACCCGTTCCCGCGTATGATCGGTGCCGACCCACGTGGGATCATTGCCGTGATCGGCGGTGAACAGGATCAGATCGCCCGCCCGCGCCCTGGCGAAGATGCGCGGCAATTGCGCGTCGAACCATTCCAGCGCCCCGGCATAGCCTTCGACATTGCGCCGGTGTCCGTAAAGGCTGTCGAATTCCACGAAATTGGCGAAGGTCAGGCTGCCGTCTTCGGCCGTGCCCATCAGCCCTTCCAGATGGTCCATCAACTGCGCATCGGTGCCCTTGCACACATCGTCGATGCCCTGCATCGAGAAGATGTCGCCGATCTTGCCCACCGCGTGAACGCGCCCGCCCGCCGCCTGCACCCAGTCGCACAGCGTGGGCTCCGGCGGGGCGATGGCGAAATCGCGGCGGTGAGCGGTGCGGGTGAAGCCTTCGGCCTCCGACCCGATGAAGGGGCGGGCGATGACCCGGCCCACCTTCATCTCATGCACCATCGGCGCGATGCCCCGGCACAGATCCAGCAGCCGCTCGAGGCCGAAGCTTTGCTCATGCGCGGCGATCTGAAACACGCTGTCGGCGGAGGTATAGCAGATCGGCCGGCCGCTGCGCATATGCTCGGCCCCCAGTTCGGCCACGATGGTGGTGCCGGAGGCGTGGCAATTGCCCAGAATGCTGTCAGCGCCGGCAAGGCGGCAGACCTCGGCCACCAGATCGGGCGGAAAGCTCGGGACGGTGTCGGGGAAATAATGCCACTCCCACGGCACCGGCACGCCCGCCAGCTCCCAATGGCCGGATGGCGTGTCCTTGCCACGCGACACTTCCGTCGCGGCGCCCCACAGCCCCTGCGGTTCGGCCTCCAGCCCCGGCGCGTCCTCGCCCGAGGCCAGCCGGATCGCGGCGCCAAGGCCCAGCCTGTCGAGGTTGGGCATCGCCAGCGGCCGCGCCTGAGCGATATGGGCCAGCGTGTTGGCGCCGGTGTCGGGCGTTTCCCCGTTGTAAAACGCATCCGCATCCGGCGCGCCGCCGCATCCGACGGAATCCATCACCACGAGAAACGCGCGCGGCATCAGCGCAGCCTCCGGTGCACCAGCGGCGGGATGGTCGGATGGGCATCGCCGATGGTAAAGGCGGCGCGAACCACCTGTTCAACCGCGTCGGCGGCCTCTTCGGTGGCCGCATGGATCAGGGCCAGCGGCACATCGGGGCTGACGGTTTCGCCCAAGGGGGCAAGTTCCGACAGGCCGACCGAGGGGTTGATCCTGTCGCCCTCACGCTTGCGCCCGCCGCCAAGCTCGACCACGGCCAGGCCCAGCGCGTGCCCGTCGATCGCCCGCACCACGCCCGAGGCCAGCGCCGGCACCTCGCGCACCACCGGGGCCGATGGCAGACGATCGGGCCAACGCTCAACGAAATCCAGCGGCCCGCCAAGCTCTGCCACCATCTCTCCGAACTTCTCGGCCGCGGCGCCGCTTTCCAGCGCGCGGGCGATCCGCCCTGCCCCGTCGCCCGCGTCGGCGGCAAGCCCGCCCAGCGCCAGCAATTCGCCGCCCAGCGCGCAGGTGATATCCCACAGCGCGGGGGTCACGCCGGAGCCGGTGAGGGTTTCCATCACCTCGATCACCTCAAGCGCGTTGCCGGCGGCGGCCACCAGCGGCTGGCTCATGTCGGTGATCAGGGCCGAGGTCATGCAGCCCGCGCCATGCGCCGTCTCGACCAGCGACTCCGCCAGATCCTCGGCATCCTCCATCGTTTTCATGAACGCGCCCGAGCCGACCTTGACGTCGAGCACCAGCGCCTCCAGCCCCGCGGCAAGCTTCTTTGACAGGATCGAGGCGGTGATCAGATCGACGCTTTCAACCGTGCCCGACACATCGCGGATGGCGTAAAGCCGTTTGTCGGCCGGGGCGATATCGGCCGATGCGCCGACGATGGCGCAGCCGATGCTGGCGGTGATCGCCTGCAGCCGCTCGACGGAGACGTCGCAGCGATAGCCGGGGATCGCCTCCAGCTTGTCCAGCGTGCCGCCGGTGTGGCCCAGCCCCCGGCCCGAGATCATCGGAACATACCCGCCGCAGACCGCCACCGCGGGCGCCAGCAAAAGCGACACGCAATCACCGATGCCCCCCGTGGAATGCTTGTCGAGCACCGGGCCGGGCAGATCCCATTGCAGCACCTGCCCGCTGTCGCGCATCGCGCGGGTCAGGGCGACACGCTCTTCCTTGACCAGGCCGTTCAGCAGAACCGCCATGGCAAAGGCCCCGGCCTGCGCGTCGGTCACGCCGCCATTGGCCAGCCCGTTGGCGAACCAGGTGATTTCCTCGTCGCTCAGCCGCTCTTCGTCCCGCAGCTTGGCGATAATGACGCGGGCATCCATGCTCTATCCCTTTTCCATATGCGCGGCGCCAAAGGCCCCGGGCAACAAGCCCGCCACGCTGACGGTTTCGCGCAGGCCCGCGGTGGTGGCCATGGTCACGGGCACGTCGCCGGCGGCGAACTCCGCCAGTTTCTGACGGCAGCCACCGCAGGGGGGCACGGGGGCCGGGCTGTCGGCGATCACGGCGACCTCGGCGATCTCGTATTCCCCGGCCGCGCACATGGCGGCGATGGCGCCGGCCTCGGCGCAGGTTCCTTCGGGATAGGCGATGTTTTCGACATTGCAGCCGGTATAGACCGCGCCGCTTTTGGCACGGATCGCGGCGCCGACCTTGAAATTGGAATAGGGGGCATGGGCGTTCTCGCGCACGGCCCTGGCTGCATCGACGAGTGTCATTGGCGATCCTCCTGCCTGCAATCTGCGGCGGGGCGCAGGGGGATGCAAGCCTGAGCGCGATCCTTGCCGATACGTTAATCCGCGCCCCGCCCGGCCCGGCGAGGGAAAACACCCCCGACCGGCGGCAAAGCACCGCGATTTCAGCCATGGCAGCCCGGCAAAATTTCCGGCAAGATAGCGGCGAAAGCGGCGGATGCGATGTTCGGCTTGCATGCCGAAATGTTTCCGCGTATGCGGTATGCGCATTTTAGTTTAGCATTAAACTATCTTCAGGGAGGGGAGCCATGGCGGACGACAAGGCAAAATCGGCGCGCGACGAAGCACTCGACTATCACGCATATCCGAAGCCCGGAAAGCTGGAGATCCGCGCGACCAAGCCGCTGGCCAACGGGCGCGATCTTTCCCGCGCCTATTCGCCCGGCGTCGCCGAAGCCTGTCTGGAGATCAAGGCCAGCCCCCAGACCGCCGCGCGCTATACCGCACGCGCAAATCTCGTGGCGGTGGTCACCAACGGCTCCGCTGTTCTGGGGCTGGGCAACATCGGCGCGCTGGCCGCGAAACCGGTGATGGAGGGCAAGGCCGTCCTGTTCAAGAAATTCGCCAATATCGATTGTTTCGACATCGAACTGAACCAGAGCGACCCCGAAAAGCTGGCCGATATCGTCTGCGCGATGGAGCCGTCCTTCGGCGCGATCAACCTCGAAGACATCAAGGCGCCCGAGTGTTTCATCGTCGAAAAGCTGTGCCGCGAACGGATGAACATTCCCGTCTTCCACGACGATCAGCACGGAACCGCCATCGTGGTGGGCGCCGCGGCGACCAACGCGTTGCGCGTGGCCGGAAAGGATTTCAGCGAGATCAAGGTCGTGTCCACCGGGGGCGGCGCGGCAGGGATTGCCTGCCTGAACATGCTGCTCAAGCTTGGGGTCAAGCGTGAAAACGTGTGGCTTTGCGACATCCAGGGGCTGGTCTACGAAGGCCGGCAAGAGGATATGACCCCGCAAAAGGCGGCCTTTGCGCAGCCCTCCGATCTGCGCGGGCTGGGCGACGTGATCGAAGGCGCCGACCTGTTTCTCGGCCTGTCGGGGCCGAATGTCCTGACGCCCGAAATGGTCGGCAAGATGGCACAACGCCCGATCATCTTCGCGTTGGCCAACCCCACGCCCGAGATCATGCCCGAGTCCGCCCGCGCGGTGGCGCCCGATGCGATCATCGCCACGGGCCGGTCGGATTATCCCAACCAGGTCAACAACGTGCTGTGTTTCCCCTTCATCTTTCGGGGCGCACTGGACGTGGGCGCGACCGAGATCAACGATGACATGCAGCTTGCCTGTATCGAGGGCATCGCCGCGCTGGCCCGGGCGACGACATCGGCCGAGGCGGCAGAGGCCTATCGCGGCGAGCAACTGACCTTCGGCGCCGACTATCTGATCCCGAAACCCTTCGACCCGCGCCTGATGGGGATCGTGGCCACGGCCGTCGCCAAGGCGGCGATGACATCGGGCGTCGCCACCCGCCCGATCACCGATTTCGCCGCCTACAAGGAACAGCTCGACGGCTCCGTCTTCCGGTCGGCGCTGATCATGCGCCCGGTCTTTGCCGCCGCCGCCCAGGCCGAGCGCAACATCGTCTTCGCCGAGGGCGAGGACGAGCGTGTGCTGCGCGCCGCGCAGGCGATGCTGGAGGAAACCACCGACAAGCCCATCCTCATCGGCCGCCCCGACGTGATCGCCAGCCGCTGCGAACGCGCCGGGCTGACGATCCGCGAAGACCGGGATTTCCAGGTCGTGAACCCGGAAAACGATCCCCGCTACCGCGATTACTGGGGCACCTATCACGAGCTGATGGCCCGGCGCGGCGTGACGCCCGATCTGGCCAAGGCGATCATGCGCACCAACACCACCGCCATCGCGGCGATCATGGTGCACCGGGGCGAGGCCGACAGCATGATCTGCGGCACCTTCGGGCAGTATCTGTGGCACCTGAACTATGTGCGGCAGGTTCTGGCGCGCGACGGGCTGCATCCGGTGGGCGCGCTCAGCCTCATGATCCTCGAGGATGGTCCGCTGTTCGTCGCCGATACCCATGTCCACCCCGAACCGACGCCCGAACAGATCACCGAAACCGTGATCGGCGCCGCCCGCCATGTGCGGCGCTTCGGCATGGAGCCCAATATTGCACTGTGCTCGCATTCCGAATTCGGCAACCTCGATTGCGATACCGGCCGCCGGATGCGCGGGGCGCTGGAGCTTCTGGAACTGCGCGAGCCGGATTTCCGCTATGAAGGCGAAATGCACATCGATTCCGCGCTGGACCCGGCGTTGCGCGCGCGCATCTTCCCGAGCTCCCGGATCGAAGGCGCCGCCAATGTTCTGGTCTTCGCCAATACCGATGCAGCCTCTGGTGTGCGCAACATCCTGAAGCTCCGCGCCCGCGCGCTCGAGGTCGGGCCGATCCTGATGGGCATGGGCAACCGCGCCCATATCGCCACCCCGTCGATCACCGCACGCGGGTTGCTGAACATGTCCGCGCTGGCCGGAACCCCGGTCGCGCATTACGGCTGAGGCTCTGCCAAGCGGGGTGCTGCGCGGCTTTGGCGCGCAGCAGTGCCCTTACCGACGGATATAGCTTGCCCCGTGCCTCGCCGCTTCGTAACACGATTACAAAGAGGAGGAGGAAGCATACCATGGGGTACACCGAAGTTTACGAGGCGTGGCAAAAGGATCCGGAAGCTTTCTGGATGGACGCGGCACAGGCGATCGACTGGGACAGGCCCCCTTCCAAAGCGCTGTTCGACGAGAACGCCCCGATGTACGAATGGTTTTCCGACGGCATGGTCAACGCCTGCTGGAACGCGGTGGACCGCCACGTAGAGGCCGGGCGCGGGCATCAGACCGCCGTGATCTATGACAGTCCGGTAACCCATACCAAGCGCGAGATCCCGTATTTCGAGCTGCGCAACCGCGTTGCCAACCTGGCCGGTGCGCTGCGGGCCAAGGGTGTGGAAAAGGGCGACCGGGTGATCATCTACATGCCGATGGTCCCCGAGGCGCTGGAGGCGATGCTGGCCTGCGCCCGGCTTGGCGCGGTGCATTCGGTGGTCTTCGGCGGGTTCGCGGCGCATGAGCTGGCGGTGCGGATCGACGACGCCAAACCCAAATGCATCATCGCGGCCTCCTGCGGCATCGAGCCGGGGCGGATCGTGCATTACAAGCCGCTGCTCGACGGCGCCATTGAGCAGGCCAGCCACAAGCCCGATTTCTGCGTGATCTTCCAGCGCGAACAGGAAGTCGCGCATCTGGAGGAAGGCCGCGACTACAACTGGCACGGCTTTCAGTACGGCGTGCAGCCGGCCGACTGCGTGCCGGTCGAAGGGAACCACCCGGCCTATATCCTTTACACCTCCGGCACCACGGGCCAGCCCAAGGGCGTCGTGCGCTCGACCGGCGGCCATCTGGTGGCGCTGCACTGGACGATGAAGAATGTGTACAACGTCAAACCCGGCGAGGTGTTCTGGGCCGCGTCCGACGTCGGCTGGGTCGTGGGCCACAGCTTTATCTGCTACGGGCCGCTGGTTCACGGCAACACCACCGTGGTGTTCGAGGGCAAGCCGGTCGGCACCCCCGATGCCGGCACGTTCTGGCGCGTGATCGAGGAGCACAAGGTCAAGAGCTTCTTCACCGCCCCCACCGCCTTTCGCGCGGTCAAGCGCGAGGATCCGAAGGGCGAGCTTGTCCGCGAGTACGATCTCAGCAACCTCAGCGCGGTGTTCCTTGCCGGCGAGCGCGCCGATCCCGACACCATCACCTGGGCGCAGGATCAGCTTGGCGTGCCGGTGATTGATCACTGGTGGCAGACAGAGCTGGGCTATCCCGCCGTCTGCAACCCTGTCGGGATCGAACTGCTGCCGGTCAAGCTGGGCTCGCCTTCGGTGCCGCTGCCGGGATACGCGATGAAGATCCTCGATGACGATGGCAACGAACTGCCCAAGGGCGAGCTGGGCGCGGTCGTCACCCCGCTGCCGCTGCCGCCCGGCACGCTGCAGACGTTGTGGAACGCCGAAGACCGGTTCCGCAAAAGCTATCTGGAGCATTTCCCCGGCTATTACGAAACCGGCGATGCCGGATACCTGGACGACGACGGCTATCTCTACATCATGGCCCGCACCGATGACGTGATCAACGTGGCGGGCCACCGCCTTTCGACCGGCGCGATGGAAGAGGTGCTGGCCGCCCATCCCGATGTGGCCGAATGCGCGGTGATCGGCGTGGCCGATGCGCTGAAGGGGCAGCTTCCGCTCGGGTTTCTGTGCCTGAACGCCGGCAGCGAAAAGGCCGAGGCCGATGTGATCCGGGAATGCGTCGCCATGGTGCGCGATCAGATCGGCCCGGTGGCCGCCTTCAAACTGGCCTGCGTGGTCGACCGCCTGCCCAAGACCCGTTCGGGCAAGATCCTGCGGGCGACGATGGTGAAGATCGCCGATGGCGAACCCTTCAAGATTCCCGCCACGATTGACGATCCCGCAATTCTGGACGAAATTGCGGACGCGTTGAGAACATTGGGCTTTGCTGCTGCTGATTAGGCGGCTCCCGGTGCACCAACCTGCCAAATAAGACAGGTTGGTGCACCGATCCCGCGCGCGTTAAAAAGGGGTGATGCAACCTTAACGAGTGCATCGTGTATTGTAGTACTCGTATAGGAAAGGGAGCTGGTTCGTGACCCCAACAGAAAGCCGACACTCCCGACCCGAGGGCAAATCTGCTGTCAGCGCGCGGGCGGCGCTTCTTGGCCACGACATCCGCAACGCCGTCTCCGATATCATTGGCGGGCTGGCGCTGGCCGATCTGGAACCGCTGGACGACGCATCGAAACAACAGTTGCAACGGGCCCGAAGCGCCGGCGAACAGCTTGCCCGCCTCAGCGACGAGGTGCTTGCCCTTGTCACCGGCGAGGCGGGCCCCGGCGACGCGCAGCCGCGGGATCTGAACTTCGTTTCGTTCCTGAAAGATGTGGAAGCACGCTGGGCGGCGCATGCGCATTCGCACGGGCTTGGTTTTATACTGGATCTGGCGGCGGATCTGCCGCCGATGATCGGGACCAAGCAGAATGCGCTGGAGCGTATTCTGGCCAATCTCATCGGCAATTCGATGAAACACACCAAGGCCGGAAACGTCACCCTGTCGGTTGGCATCGGCGCCAGGGAAACGCTCCACCTGACGGTTCGGGACGACGGGCCGGGCTTCAGCGAGGCGGCACAGTCCCTGCTGTTCGAACGCGGCGGCCGCCCGCCCGAAAGCGAAACGCCGGGAACCGGCATGGGGCTGCACATCGTCCATGACCTGGTTCACCAGATCAACGGCCGCATGGAGGTGCGCAATCGCCCCGAAGGCGGCGCCGAGGTCGGGATATTGCTGCCGCGCGCCGCCTGGGCGCCCGGCGTCAGCGTACCGGGCCGCGCCGACAAACTGCCCGACCTGTCAGGCTGGACCGTGCTGGTGGCCGAGGATAACGCGACCAACCAACTGCTGATACGGCAGATGCTGGACACGCTCGGCGCGCAATGCCTGATCGCCGCCGACGGCCGCGAAGCGCTCGAGCTTCTCAACAGCAACGAATTCGATCTCGCCCTGATAGACATCGAAATGCCGCGCCTGTCGGGGCTCGATCTGATCCGCACCCTGCGCAGCCGCGAGGAATTTGGCTTCGCGGCCGACACGCTGCCGGTTCTGGCCATCACCGCCTATGTGCTGTCGGCCAACCGTGATGAGATTTACGAAGCCGGCGCCGATGGCATCCTTGCCAAGCCGATCATGAGCCTGGAGGCCTTCGGAGAGGCGATCTCGGCGATCCTGGACAAGAGTATCGGCAGTATCGGCGCGGTCCGCCCGATCGAAAAGCCGAATACGCCCGCAGTCAGCGCCGTGCATCTGGATCGCCTTCTCGCGCTGGCGGGCGACAAGGACGCGCAGGAGCTGCTGGACCGTCTTCGACAGGATATCGGCAACGTCCGCGCCGGTGTCCACGAGGGATTGCAGCGCACCGATTTCGCGTTGCTGCGCGGGCGGACCCATGTTCTCATCTCCCTGGCGGGGGCGATCGGCTCGGCCGAGCTGCAACGGGTCGCCGAGACGCTGAACGACGCGGCGCATCAAAAGGATCTGATGCTCATCCAGCCGCTGGCGCCGCGGGTGCTGAAACTGATCGACGATGTGCTGCTGATGCTGGACACCGAATATTCCGACCGTTTCAACGCGGGGGTGGCATGACCCAGCTGCTGCTGATCGAAGACACCCCGTCACTGCAGATGGTATATGAATCGGTGCTGCGCGGCGCGGGCTATGATGTGGTCTCTGCCGGAACCGCCGCAGAGGGGCTGCAACATTTCCGCAAGATACGGCCGCTGGTCGTGCTGCTCGACCTGATGCTGCCCGACCGCTCCGGCCAGGAGCTGATGTGCGATTTCCTTGAGCTGGAGCCAGAGACGAACGTCATCGTTGTCACCGCCAACGGGTCGATCAACAGCGCGGTCGAGGCGATGCGCAACGGGGCATACGAGTTCCTGCTCAAGCCATTCAACGAACAGCGGTTTCTTCATGCGGTGGAAAACGCGCTGGCCGACGGCGCCCGCGCGCGCGGCCAGCGCCCCCGCCATACCACCAATGACGCGCTGATCAGCACATTCGTCGGCTCTTCGTCCGTCATGCAAGAGGTCTACGACCGCATCCGCTCGGTCAGCCGGTCGATGGCGACGGTGTTCATCACCGGCGAAAGCGGCACCGGCAAGGAAATCTGCGCGCAGGCCGTGCATTCCACCTCGCATCGCGCCAGCGGCCCGTTCGTGCCGCTCAATTGCGGGGCCATCCCCTCCGACCTGCTGGAATCAGAGGTGTTCGGCCATCTCAAGGGGTCGTTCACCGGCGCCATCGTCGACAAGCCCGGCGCCGCCGCCGTGGCCGATGGCGGGACCCTGTTTCTCGACGAGATCTGCGAGATGGATCTGAACCTGCAGACCAAGCTGCTGCGGTTCCTGCAAACCTCGATGATTCAGCCGGTGGGCGCGCCAAAGCCGCACAAGGTGAACGTGCGGATCATCTGCGCCACCAACCGCGACCCGCTGGAAGAGGTCCGGCGCGGGCGCTTCCGCGAGGATCTGTATTACCGCCTGCATGTGGTGCCCATCCACCTGCCCCCCCTGCGCAAGCGCGGTGGCGATGTGGTCGAGATCGCCGAAGTGTCACTGAGCCAGTTCGCGCGCGAGGAAGGGCGGAGCTTTCACGGCCTCTCGGACGAGGTGAAATCCCTGTTCCGCAACCTCAGCTGGCCGGGCAACGTGCGCCAGCTTTTGAATGTGCTGCGCCATGTGGTGGTGTTGAACGACGGGCCGCTGGTCACGCTCGACATGCTTCCGATCGAGCTTCACCATGAGCGCGAGCGGCTGGCCAGCCCCTTCGCCCCGGGCGCGACCGTCGAGCAGGCCAAGCCGCATATCACGCTCGACGGGCTGATGGGCATGACCCTGGCCGAGATCGAGCAGCTGGTGATCGAGGAAACGATCTCGCGCCATGGCGGCTCGGTGCCGAAAGCGGCGCGCGTGCTCGATGTCTCGCCCTCGACGCTCTACCGCAAGCGCGAAAGCTGGGCCAAGACCGGCAAGAACGGCGCCTAGACGAACTGCTCGCGGATCAGCCGCTCCTCGAGCCCGTGACCGGGATCGAACAGGATGCGGTGCCGGATCGTCGGATCGCTCGTGATCTCGACCGAGATGACCAGCCCGGCGGTGCGGCTGTCGGCATCGGCCATCACCGGGCGCTTGGAGGGTTGCAGCACGTCGAACCGCACCTGCGCCGTATTCGGCAGCAGCGCGCCGCGCCAGCGGCGGGGCCGGAACGCCGCCATCGCCGTCAGGGCCAGAACATCCGAGCCGATCGGCAGGATCGGCCCGTGCGCGGAATAGTTGTAGGCTGTGGACCCCGCCGGGGTCGAGACCAGCGCGCCGTCGCAAACCAGCTCGTCCAGGCGCACCTTGCCATCCACGGAAATCCGCAGCTTGGCGGCCTGCGGCCCCGCGCGCAGCAACGACACCTCGTTGATCGCCAGCGCTTCATGCACCTTGCCGTCCACCCCGATGGCGCGCATCCGCAGCGGGTTGACCACCTCTTCCTCGGCCGCCGACAGCCTGTCGAGCAGGTGCGCTTCGTGGTATTCGTTCATCAGAAAGCCGACGGTGCCGCAGTTCATGCCGTAAACCGGTGTATCCAGATGCTGGGTGGCGTGCATGGTCTGCAGCATGAAGCCGTCACCGCCCAGTGCCACGATCACATCGGCCTCTTCGGCGGGAACGTCGCCATATTCGGCGGCCAATGCGCGATGCGCCGCGTTCGACGTTTCGGTCCCGCTTGCCATAAAGGCGATTTTGGTTCTTGGCATGACAGGCCCCTTCCATGGCGCATAGTTTCCCGCGCCGCGCGGGGAACTCAACCCCCGCCGGGTTTGTGTAGGCGGATGCCGGTGGATATGCAAAGACTCCCGAAGCCGGAACAACCCGCGCGTTTCGATGCCTTGCCAGGCACAAAAGTTTCCCATGCGCGACGCGCATTTCGCGAATTCCCCGATTGCCGCCGCCTTTGTGCCCTTTCGTGACAGAAATTTGTCAGTTAAATACGCCGCAAATCCGCATCCTTCAGGAGACGCACATGAACGCCCCCCACCGTGACGCCGGATTCTTTACCGAATCCCTTTCCACCCGCGACCCCGAGATCGCCGAGGCCATCGGCCTGGAACTGGGCCGCCAGCGCGACGAGATCGAGCTGATCGCGTCCGAGAACATCGTCAGCAAGGCGGTGATGGAGGCGCAGGGCTCTGTCCTGACCAACAAATACGCCGAAGGCTATCCGGGGCGGCGCTATTATGGCGGCTGTCAGTTCGTGGACATCGCCGAAAACCTGGCGATCGAGCGCGCCAAGCAGCTGTTCGGGTGCGGCTTTGCCAACGTGCAGCCCAATTCCGGCTCTCAGGCCAATCAGGGCGTCTATACCGCGCTGCTGCAGCCGGGCGACACCATTCTGGGCATGAGCCTGGATGCCGGCGGGCATCTGACCCACGGTGCCAGGCCCAATCAGTCGGGCAAATGGTTCAACGCGATCCAGTATGGCGTGCGCAAGCAGGACAGCCTGCTGGATTACGATCAGGTGCAGGCGCTGGCGACAGAACATCAGCCCAAGCTGATCATCGCCGGCGGCTCGGCCATTCCGCGGCAGATCGACTTTGCCCGGATGCGCCAGATCGCCGACAGTGTCGGCGCCTATCTGATGGTCGACATGGCGCATTTCGCGGGGCTCGTGGCGGGTGGCCAGCACCCCTCGCCCTTCCCCCATGCGGATGTGGCCACCACGACCACGCATAAAACCCTGCGCGGTCCGCGCGGCGGCATGATCCTGACCAATGACGAAGCGATCGCCAAAAAGATCAACTCGGCCATCTTCCCCGGCATTCAGGGCGGCCCGCTGATGCATGTGATCGCCGGCAAGGCGGTGGCCTTCGGCGAGGCGCTGCGCCCCGAGTTCAGGGAGTACGCCGCGCAAGTGGTCAAGAACGCCCAGGCGCTGGCCGATCAATTGATGAAGGGCGGGCTCGATATCGTCACCGGCGGTACCGACACCCATGTGCTGCTGGTCGATCTGCGGCCCAAGGGGGTGAAGGGCAACGCCACCGAAAAAGCGCTGGAGCGTGCCCATATCACCTGCAACAAGAACGGCATCCCCTTCGATCCGGAAAAGCCGATGGTCACCTCGGGCGTTCGGCTGGGCACACCGGCGGGCACCACCCGCGGCTTCGGCGCGCCTGAGTTCCGCCAGATCGCCGACTGGATCGTCGAAGTGGTCGACGGGCTGGCCGCCAATGGCGAAGAGGGCAACAGCGCGGTGGAAGCTAAGGTCAAGGCCGAGGTGATGGCGCTGTGCAAACGCTTCCCGATCTACCCCGAGCTTTGAAGAAACCGGAAGGAGGGCCCCCTGCCCTCCTTCCCCTCCGCCTCTGGCCTAGAGCAGGCCGCGCCAGAGCAAAATGCCCGTGATCAGCCCGGTCAGCACGAACAGGTTGAACGAAAGACCGGCCAACGCGCCCAGAATGGCGCCTTTGCGCCGGTCGGATGTATCGATTGCCTTCAGATGATCAAGCAATCTGCGTTCGGCAGTTTGCAGGCGGGGCAGATCAACCTGCTTCATCAATTTGGGATGTGCCCTCTTTTCCAGGGCATCGGCCATCACGGCCGCCTCCGGCTGCACTTTGAATGGCATCTGTCGGCGCGCTTGTTTCAGCCGGGCCGGCAGATCGTTTCCGCGCGCGCCCAGCTTGTCACGCAACAGGCGTGAAATCTCGGATTCGCGTGTTCGGGCGATATTCTCGGCCATCTCCCCCCTCTACCAGTTACCAATTACCGGATACCTGAATTCCCAAGGATGGATGCTCACCACAGCATGCTGCCCGGCACCCCGGGATTCCCGGCAAACTGTTCATGTTTCCCGCCCCGGTGCTGCGCGAATTGGCAGTTTCACGTTTGCCCGCACAAATTTTCGGCCACGCGCCATCCGCACGAAGCAAGACGACGGCATGAAGATAGACGCAAGCCCCGTTCACAATGATTAATTTCCCGCAGCCTCGTCAAAAGAGTTTCACGTGCCAGTGGTTTAAGAGGCTCATTCCATTATTTTCCACCCAGGGTGACAGCAATGACAACCTACACAATACCCGCCTATTTTGGCACGCACTACTTCTATGGCAACAGTGAAAGTTCGGATTGGGAAAGCGGTGCCTCGGTCTCCATCGTGGCACCGGACAATTCGACCACTCTTTCTTATACTCTTACCGGCGAGCAGTGGGATGATGAAAGCGGGGCAGTCCCCGATTACGTTGGCGAAGTGTACCAGCTCACCGGCACAACGACCGGCGGCACAAGCTTCGACCTCACGTCCGACAGTTTCTATGAAGAGATCGCCGGAATAGGCTGGGGCGGTGGAAACTCCGCCGTTTTAAGCTCATTCTGGACGACTAGCGGCAGCAATTACGACAATGAATTCATGCTCATTCTGGGCGGCGACAGCCCTCCCGGATGGTATGAGGGAACCCTGGACCTCGAGAATTTCGCCGATTTTCAGGTAACCTTCTTCGGCGATCCCGGCCCCGGCCCCTTTGGCCCTGGCACGATATTCGCAATCGCCGATATTCCCGGCGTCACGATCACGGAAAACGACAAGATCACGGGCACCGACACGCGCGATGTGTTTTCGGGCGGCGCGGGCAACGATAGGATTCTGGGCCAGGGTGGAAATGACAAGCTGAAGGGTGGTGCCGGCAAGGATGTACTGAAAGGCGAGGCCGGCAAAGACACGCTTGACGGCGGCGGCGGCAACGACACGCTCAAGGGTGGCGCCGGCGCGGATGATCTGACTGGTGCGGGCGGCAAGGACAGCCTGCTCGGCGAGGGCGGAAATGACACGCTCAACGGCGGCAACGGGAACGACACGCTCAAGGGCGGCGCCGGCGCGGATACCCTGCTCGGCGGGGGCGGCAAGGACAGCCTGCTGGGCCAGGGCGGAAACGATACGCTCAAGGGCGGCAACAAGAGCGATGTCGTGAACGGTGGCGACGGGGCCGACAAGCTGTTCGGCCAGGGCGGGGTCGACACCCTCCTCGGCGGCAAGGGCCAGGACAAGCTGAACGGCGGCGCCGGAAACGACGTGCTGACGGGCGGCGGTGGCGGCGATGTGTTCATTTTCGATCATGGCAAAATGGGCGACGACACGATCACCGATTTTCAGGTCAAGCTCGACAGCATCAAGATCGACCTTGGCGGCGCCCGGGCCTCTTCCGTCAGCACGTCACTCGTGGGTGAAGACACTGTAATCACCTATGGCGATGGCGGCATCAATTCGATAACACTGGAAGACATGCAGCTCAGCCACAACGAAATCGATTTTCTTTTTGTCTGAGCATGATCTCTCGGCGCCCCTGTCATAAGGGGCGCCGTGTTTATCTGCCGCGCCGGCGCATGCCGGCGCCCCACCAAATAGGCCGCCCCGACGATGCCGCTTGCCACCACGATTTTCGGCTCCGACGAGGCCAACCCGCCGCTTCTGATCGTCCACGGTCTGTTTGGGTCCGCGCGCAACTGGGGCGTCATCGCCAAACGTTTGTCCGACACGCGGCAGGTGATCACCGTGGACATGCGCAATCACGGGGAAAGCCCGTGGTTTCCGACCCATTCCTATCCCGATCTTGCGGATGATCTGATGCAGGTCATCAAGGCCCATGGCGGCCGGGCGGATGTGCTGGGCCATTCGATGGGCGGAAAGGCCGCGATGGTGCTAGCGCTGACGCAGCCTTCGCTTGTCAATCGTCTGGTGGTGGCCGATATCGCGCCGGTGGTCTATGGGCACACCCAGGCGCATCTGATCCACGCCATGCGCGCGCTGGACCTGGCGCAGGTCGAAAAGCGTTCCGACGCCGATGCGCTGCTGGCGGAAGAGATTGAAACCCCATCGGTCCGCGCCTTTCTTCTGCAGTCGCTGGACGTGAAAGAACGGCGCTGGCGGCTCAATCTGGATGTGCTGGAAACGGAAATGCCCCGGATCATCGGCTTTCCCGATATCACCGGCCAGTTCAACGGCCCGGCCCTGTTTCTGTCAGGCGCGGACTCCGATTACGTGCAGCCCGGCCACCGCCCCCTGATAAAGGCGCTGTTTCCAAATGCGGTCTTTGCGAGGATCCCCGGCGCCGGCCACTGGCTGCATGCCGAGAAACCCCGGGAATTCGAGGCCGCCCTGCGCGCGTTCCTGCCGGTGTCGGCGGACTGACCGGCGCCCTCAGGCGGTGCTGCCGCCATCCACGGTGATCACGGTTCCGGTGATCCGGTTGCCATCCGGCCCCAGAAGCAGCGCGATCGCGCCCGTCACATCCTCGACCTCGGGCAGGCCAAGCGGCGCGCGGCGACGGATCGATGCCATCTTGTGCACGTCCAGCCCGCCGGTCATCTCGGTTTCCATATATCCGGGCGCGATGCAGTTGACGGTGATGCCCATCTTGCCAACCTCGCGCGAGAGCGAGCGGGTGAACCCCTCCAGCCCGGCCTTGCTGGCGGCATAGGCGGCCAGGCCGTGGAACCCGGTCGAGGCGATGATCGACGAAATGTTGACGATCCGCCCCTCATGCGCCGCCAGCATCCCCCGGCTGATATATTTGGCAAAGATGATCGGCGCCGTCAGGTTCACCTCGATCACGCGCAGGATGTCTGTCTTGTGCATGGTCGCCAGAATGCCGTCCGCGCCGATGCCCGCGTTGTTGACCAGCCCCCAGATGCGCCCGTGCTGTTTGGTGATGCTGCTGACAACGCCGGGGATGGCATCCAGATCGCCGACATCGAAAGGAATGAAATGCACGCGCCCCTCTTGTTCGGCCATCAGCGCCTTGTAGCCATCGCTCAGGCTGCGGCTGAGGCCGACCACGTTATACCCGTCCGCGCTCAGCCGTTTCGCTGTGGCCAGGCCGAGGCCACGGGATACGCCGGTAATAACTACGGTTTTCATTCCATCATCCTTTCGCCGCCGATCGGACCAGCTTGCCCGCGGCGTTAACCTGAAAACTCTCTACAAAACGCACCATGGCGGGTACCGCCTCGCGCTCCAGCCCGTCGCGGCAGGCCGCGATGATCCGCGGTTTCATCTCCGCCCGGTCCGCATCACCCGCCAGCTGCACCTCGGCCACGATCAGCGCGCCGGTGATCGGATTGGACTTGGATGAAACCTTCGCCATCGCAACGCCGGGCACGCCGGTGATCACCCGTTCGATAACCTCGGGAAACACCTTCACCCCGCCCACGTTGATCGAGCCGTTGTCGCGCCCCAGAAAGAACGCCCTGTCCCCCTCAAGGCTGATCCGGTCGCCCGAACAGACATAGCCTTCGGCGTCGATCTCGATCGCGGGGTCCTTGTGGCCGGCCGCGCCGGCAACCGGCGGGCGCAGCCACAGGATGCCATCGACCAGCTTCATCTTCACACCCGTCGGCGCCGCCTTCAGATAGGCCGCCGGAAAGCCGGCGCGCCCGTCATTCACCGCAAAGCCGACGCCGGCCTCGGTGGACGCATAGATATGGGTCATCCGCGTATCGGGAAAGGCCCCGCGCAGCGCGTCCAGAATGCCCTGATCAACGATCTCACCGCCCAGGGTGATCTGGCCCAGCGGCACGTCCCGGATGCCCGGCACCATCATCAGCCGCCGCCACAAGGTGGGCGTGGCGGAAAGGAACGTACAGCCGTGGCGTGCAAGCTCGGCCACCTGTTCGGCCAGCGGCAGCGATGTATCGGGCGCGACCAGCGTGCCGCCGCCGATCAGCGCCTGCAGCGTGACCTGCATCCCGGCGAACCGGGTCGGGTCATAGAGCAGCCCCCAGACCGGGTTGCGATCAGCGCCATAGCGATAAACGGTGCGTGACAGCGATTTCAGCGAATGCGCGATGATCTTGGGCACACCGGTGGTTCCGGAGGTGGTCATCAACCACCGGGTCGGCAGCGGCTCTGCCCGGTGCCGGTCGCCGCGCACCTGATCGGGGCGGCGCAGATCGCCGGCCCCGGCCAGATCGGCCCGGTCGGTAACGATCGCGCTGCAACCCGCCGCATCGGCAAGCTTGCGCACGATCTCGGGCGGCTGGGCATAGGAAACCAGAAGCAGGGTTTCCACCTGCCCGTCCAGCGCCAGCAGCGTTTCGATCAGAACACGCGGATCGGAAACGCTGATCGCCAGCCTGTCATCGGGCGAAAGATCGGCAGCGGCGCCGATCGACGCCGCCGCCTGCGGCGACAGGCTGCCGCTGGCCGAGATGACAAGGGGCCGCGCGCGGCTGGCTGCCGCGATCTGTTGCGACAGGCAGGGCATCAGGCTGGCTTGTATTGGCGGTAGAACGCCACAAACTCCTGAAAAGTCTGCGGATAATAGGCGTTGTCGCTCAGGGTGAAGGGATCGTACCCCAGCTCTTCCTCAAGCTGGGACACGAAGATGGCGAAGCCCAGACTGTCCAGCCCGCTGTCCAGCAGCACCGTGTCATCGGCAAGCTCGGGCGCATCGCTGCCCTTTTCGGAAAGCCAGACATCGGCGAAAACCCGGCGGATATCGGTTTCAAGATTATCCAAGACGTACCTCTTACTTAATGCTCAATGGGCGAGTCGTTGCCCTTGTCCAGACGAATGCCCCAATACCCGGTTTTGATGTCACGTTCGACAACGCGCCCCGGATTCCCCATGACCACGGAGTTGGGCGGCACATCGCGCCCCACAACCGTGTTTCCCGAAATGATACAGCCATCGCCGATGGTCACCCCCGGCAGGATGATGCAGTTATAGCCGAGAAAGCAGTTCTTGCCGATATGCACATCCTTCCATTCGCGGTGAACGAAGTCATGCGTCACGATCGACGCGCCCGAGGTGACGGCGGTGTAGTCGCCGATGTGAATGCCCTTTGGGTTGGTCTTGTCCAGCCGCGCCCCCCAAGAGATGCGGGTGTTTTCGCCGATATCCATGCCGTAGATGTTGCGATACAGAAAATGTGTGACGTTCAGAACGACCTTCCTGAAGATCGTGCGCCGGATTACCGCTACAACTGACAACCTGTATCTCCGCTCTTGAGCATATGCACTTGGTTATGCGAACTTTTTTGTCGATTAGAACAGGGGTATCGCCCTGTCAACGCGATCGGGCCAATCAATCGGGCGATCCGCGATTGCGGCACAGAATGTTGCCCAGAACACGCGAGAATCCGGGCACGGCGATAGCGCGCAGGGCGTCTTGCGTGGGGTGCAGCCCATCGGGGATGGCCGCCTTCAGCGCGGCCTCGGGCAGCGCGGCCCAGCGCGGCGCATCGTCAATCAGCCCCGCGCCATGGTCGCGCGCGAGCGTGCGGTAGAGCGCCTTGTACGCGGCCTGGCCGGGGCGGGCCAATGCCTTGGCAGAACGGGCCGGGCTCATCGTCGCCAGATAGATCGGGATGCCCCGCGTCCGCGCCGCTTCGATAAAGGCGATGTGGTTTGCGCGGCTCTGCTTCAGCGCAAGGCCACGCCACAGCGACGCGTCATTGCCGGAAAAGCTGACGACAACAAGATCGGTATCGAACAGCCCCTCCATCTGGCCCCTCCCCCAGGCGCTGGAGGCCCCCGAAAGCGCCAGTTTGCGGATCGTCACCGGGGCGCCGTGGCAGGCCGTCAACTCGGCGGCAAGCGCATCGGTCCAATCGCCGCGACGAAAGATGCTGGCGCCGAAAAGCGTCACCTCAACCGGGCATGGCACCGCCGCGCAGCCCCCCGAAAGCGCCGGCGCCGCCACAGCATGCGCCCAGTCCCGGTCGCCCGGAGCGGCGTCTTCGGGGCTGAAGGCACCAAAGCGCGACAGCCAGTAAATGGCTGATAAAATTAATATAAATGCAGCCGCCGCCGCGATACGCACAAACATGTTCAACCGCCCCCGTTGGGGAACCCTTCAAGCTTCGCACCTGCCGCCGCCCGCTCTTTGGCGGTACGGCAGGTTTCGGATACAGCCTGCCACGCCGCGCGGGCCGGGGCCAGCCCCGAGCCGCACGGCGGGGCGGGCGAGGCTGTGGTTCAATGCCGCTTCGCTTTTCCCGGCGCCAACGCGCGGGCCTATCTGGCGCGGCAACGGGCAGAGCCCGACCCGGCGTATCCGTACCCCGCCGCTGCGCGCCATCCCACGCCAGCACGGCCGGCCAGCGCCGGGACATATCCGAACAGGTGGCCGCGCGGGCCGCCGTGCAGCGCGCGGGGGCTATGCACACCTGGATTTGCAAGACAGCGAACCCTGCCCGGCGCCCCTGTCGGAAGGGGCGGCAAGGCGGTTGAAAATCCTGCGGCCACATACACCGCCCGCATCCGGGGTCGGCCCGCGCGAAAGGCCCGCACCCCGCCCCCGGCAGCCTCCGTCAGGCCGACAAACGCAGCGGCACGTCGTCGGCGCATTGCGCGTCGGCAAAATGCTTGGGGCGGCGAACCAGAAGGATCGACGGGCTCGGAACCTTTTCGATTTCGATCGTTTCGGCCAGCGCATCAATCCTGGCGCTTACATGGCGTTCGTTGACGGTGCTCGCGGCGCTGATGATTTCGACGATGGATTCGGGCGGCAGGCCCGACTCAAGCAGGCTGTGCTGAATCTCCGCAGCCTTGCGCACGCCCATGTAAAGCGCCAGCGCGGTGCCGGGCGTCAGGATCCGCCCCCAGTCGGGCGCCTCGTCGCCATCGCGGCAGGTGCCGGTGGCAAAGACCAGCCGATCGGTCTGGCCCCGCTCTGTCAGCGACTGGCCGATGCTGGCCGCCGCCGCCGTGGCCGCCGTGACGCCCGGCACGATCTCGACCGTCAGACCGGCGGCGCGGGCGGCGGCAAGCTCTTCGCTGGCCCGGCCAAAGACACAGGGATCGCCGCTTTTCAGCCGCACCACCCGCTTGCCCTGTTTCGCCGCTGCCACGATGATGGCATCGATACGCTCCTGCGGCCAGGCACAGGCCCCTACCGCCTTGCCGACATACACGCGTTCCGCATCGCGACGCGCAAGCTCCAGCACCGCCGGATCAACCAGCCGGTCGTAAAAGATGATGTCGGCCTCCTGCAGGCGCTGCACGGCCCGCATGGTCAGCAGATCCGCGCTGCCCGGCCCGGCCCCCACAAGGCTGATCACACCCGGGGCATCGGCATCCGGCGCGCCGCCGCCGGCGATGGCATCTTTCAAGGCGCGGGCAGCGTCACGCTCGGCCCCTGCGGCGTGCATCCGGCGCGGCGTTTCGGAAAAGGCCCAGCGCCAGAAGGCGCGGCGGCCCTCGCGCGGAACCCGCTGCGCCACCGCAGCCCGCATCCGCCCGGCCAGCGATGCGAACTCGCCCAGGCGCGGCTCCAGCATCGTCTCGATCCGGGTCTTGATCTGGCGGGCCAGAACCGGCGCGGCGCCTTCGGTGCCGATGGCCACCACCACCGGATCACGGTCAACGATCGACGGGGTCAGCGCGTCGCAGAGCGCGGGCTGATCCACCACATTGACCACAGCACCGGCGGCCTTGGCCAGCGCGTGGACGGCCGCATCCAGCCCGGGGCAGCCGGTGGCGATGAATACCAGCGCCGCATCGGCGAAACGCGCGGGGCCAATGGCGCCGGTGTCATGCACAGCACGGCCAGTATCGACCAGCGCCTGAAGCTCCTCGTCCAGCACGGGGGCCAGCAGGATCAGCCGCGCCTCTGTCTTCAGCATCAGCCGGGCTTTCTGCGCGGCCTGCTCGCCGCCGCCCACGATCACCACGTCGCGGCCGGCCATCTTCAGGAACATCGGAAAGGTTTTCATCGTCTCAATCCTTTCAGGCGGCTTGGGCCGGGCTGCGGCTCCGCCAAAGCTCGCGCGCCAGCGTATCGGGCTCGGGCAGGCCCGCGGTTTCCAGCGCCAGCGCCGCGGTGCCCAGCACGACGGCCTCGGCGAACGGATCGTCAAGCGTGCCGTCCCACAGGCGCGCCAGATCCTGCGGCACATGCGCGTCATCGGCCAGACGGCGGGTGCCATCCCAGATCGGCCCGGCGGCGCCCTGCCAGACCACGCCATCGCGCAGCCCGAACAGGGTGACGTCCTTCGACGGATGCCGCTCGAACTCGCCGCCGCCGCCCTTGATCACCGTCAGCCGCGCCTGCCCCAGCAGGGCGCCCGCATCCGCCTGCAGATCGCGGTAGGGCGGGTGAAAGACACCCTGCACCGAGGCCGGCGCCCCGGCGGGGTTCAGCACCCGCAGCACCGTGTTGATCGCCGAACGCAGGCCCAGCACATCGCGCAGGCGCAACAGTTCAAAGGCACGGGGCGAAAACGCCTCGAGCGGCAGATAGGTGATGCCGCCGTCGCCCAGCCGCCGCGCGGCATCGGCCATATCTTCGGCCGCCGGAATGCCCGCCACGTCCAACGCCCCGCGCACAGAGGCGATCGGGTTCTGATGCGAATTCCAGCCATGCAACAGCACCGGCACCCCGGCCTGCGCCACCAGCCGCGCCGACAACAAGAACCACGGAACCCCGCGTGTGCGCCCGGCGGCGTAGCTGGGCCAGTCGAGCGCCGGGCGCGGACCCTCCCACGCGGGCAGCGTGTCGCGCAGCGCGGAAACGAAACCGGCGATCTCTTCCGCCGTTTCGCCGCGATAGCGCATCAGCATCAGCAGCGCGCCCACGGCCTCTGGCGCGGCCTCTCCGGCCAGGATCTGGCGCATCGCGTCGGCGGCCTCGTCGCGGCTCAGCGAACGCGCGCGCCCCGGGCCGCGGCCCATGGCGTGGATATAGCGCGTCAGGCTCATTCCGCCGCTTCCTTCTGCGTGGCCGAGAGCAGCAAAGCGGCCAGTTCGGGCCGGCAGGAGCCACAGTTGGTGCCCGCATGCAGCGCCGCGCCGATGGCATCGACGGTGGTCAGGTTCTGGTTCTGTATCGCGGCGAGGATCGTGTTCACGCCCACGTCGAAACAGGCGCAGATCGTGGCGCCGGGATCAGGCCTGTCGGCCGCCGGCCGACCGCTCAGGGTGGCCGGGTCCAGTTCTTCCCCCATAAGCGATGTCAGGTGGGTCCGGGCCACCGCCACAGGCTCGGGTGCCGCGAACAGTGCGGCCCGAAGCCGGCCGCCTTCATGAAACGCGATCCGGGCAAAGCCACGCCGGGCATCGACCATCGTCACCGCTTCGGCATCAGCCAGGCCGAACAGGCCGCGCGCATAGGCTTCCCAATCCTGCGGCGTCTGCGTGCAGGCCAGTTCGGTGCGCCACCCCGCCTTGGCCCGGGCCTTGGCCCAATAGGCGCTTTGCGGATGGATATCATCGACGGAGAGGGCAAAGCCGAACCAGGTTGCCTCGAAGGGTTCCACCTTCACCACCGCGCCCTTGCTGTCGGGCTGGCCGGAAACCGGATCCGTGATCGCGGTGACCACCGCGTCGATGCGGCCGGTGGCGGAGTTCTGGCCGCTCCAGTGGATCGGCGCGAACACCTCTCCCTTGCGGCCGCGATCGGTTACCACCACGCGCAGAACGGCGCTGCCCTGCGGGCTTTGCACCTTTGCCAGCGTGGCGGGCAAAAGCCCCAGCCGCGAGGCATCATCGGGGTGAACCTCGAGATAGGGTTCGGCCATGTGCTGGCTCAGACGCGGCGATTTGGCGGTGCGGGTCATGGTGTGCCAGTGGTCGCGCACCCGGCCCGTGTTGAGGCGGAAGGGATAGTCGGCGGAGGGCATCGAGGCCGGCGCCTTCACCTCCAGGGCCAGCATCCGGCCCTTGCCATCGGGGGTATAGAACCGCCCGTCGCCGAAAAAGCGCCCGCCCTGCCGGGTTTCCGTGAGTGGCCAGTGGAATGGCGCCATTGCTTCGAAATCCCTGTCAGATATCGCGGCAAGCGCGGAAATGTCGAAATCCCGCCCCAGCTTGCCCGCGATGCCCGACAGGGCGGCATATTCGCGGAAGATCTCTGCCGGGCCGCTGTAATCGAACGCTGCCCCCCACCCCATGCGCGCCGCCACGTCACAGATGATGCGCCAGTCGTGGCGCGCCTGACCCGGCGGCGGCAAGACACCGCGCTGGCGGCTGATGCAACGTTCGGAATTGGTGACCGTGCCGTCCTTTTCGCCCCAGCCGGTGGCGGGAAGCAGAACATCGGCAAGCTGCGCGGTGTCGGTCTGGGCGGTGATGTCGGACACCACCACGAAATCGCAACCCTCGATCGCCGCGCGCACCCCATCGGCATCGGGCAGGCTGACGGCGGGATTGGTGCAGATCACCCAGATCGCCTTGATCCGGCCTTCGCCCACGGCGCGGAACATATCCACCGCCTTGAGCCCGGCAACCTCCGGCATCGTCGGCGCATCCCAGAATTCGCGCACAGCTGAACGATGTTCAGGGTTTTCGATGTCCAGATGGCAGGCCAGCATGTTGGCCAGCCCGCCAACCTCGCGCCCGCCCATGGCATTGGGTTGGCCGGTTACCGAAAACGGCCCCATCCCCGGCTTGCCGATGCGCCCTGTCGCCAGATGGCAATTGGTGATCGCGTTCACCTTGTCGGTGCCGAAAGACGACTGGTTGACCCCCTGGCTGTAGATCGTCACGACCTTTTCGCTGCCGATCCAGAGGTGGAAAAACGCGGCAAGCTCTTCGCCGGACAGGCCGGTGACGGAAAGGTCGGTGCCATTGGCGGCATCCAGCGCAGCCTCGAACCCGCTGACGTGGTTGGCAACGAAATCGCCATCAACCGCACCCTGCGCCGCAATCTCGGCCAGCAGCCCGTTGAACAGGGCTACATCGCCGCCCGGCGCGATGGACAGATGCGTATCGGCAATGTCGGATGTCGCGGTGCGACGCGGATCGATATTGACGACCTTCATCCCCGGCCGCGCCTTCTTGGCCGCCGCGATGCGCTGATAAAGCACCGGATGACACCAGGCCAGATTTGAGCCCACAAGCACGATCACATCGGCCTCGTCCAGATCGGCGTAGAGGCCGGGCACCGTATCAGTGCCAAAGGCCCGCTTGTGCCCCGCCACGGAAGAGGCCATGCAAAGCCGGGAATTGGTGTCGATGTTGCCAGAGCCGATGAACCCCTTCATCAGCTTGTTGGCCACGTAATAATCCTCGGTCAGCAACTGGCCGGAGACGTAGAAGGCCACGCTGTCGGGACCGTGTTCGGCGATGGTCGCCTGAAACCGTTCGGCCACAAGATCCAGCGCGCTGTCCCAGTCGGCCTCGGCGCCGTTCACCACCGGGGCAAGCAGCCGGTCGTCCAGATCCGTGGTTTCCCCCAGCGCCGAGCCCTTGGAACACAGCCGCCCTTCATTCGCCGGATGCGCCTTGTCGCCCTTGATGGTGATCTCGCCGCGGCCGTTGCTGCGCGCCAGCACCCCGCAGCCGACACCGCAATAGGGGCAGGTGGTGCAGACCGTGCCGGACTGCGCCTTTTCCTCCGTCAGGGGAAGCGGCTGCCCTGCCCCGTCCATCACGCGGCCGTCCGCTTGGCAAGCTCGGCGCCATCCAGAAGGATGCGCCCGGCGTCGATCCGCACCGGATAGGTCGGCACCCGCCCGTCATCCGCGCCCTGCGCTTCGCCGGTTTCCAGGCTGAACACCCAGTTGTGCAGCGGGCAGGTCACCTTGTGGCCATGCACGATCCCTTCGGACAGCGGGCCGGCCTTGTGCGGGCAGGTGTCGGACATCGCGAACACCTCGTCCGCAGCGGTGCGGAACACGGCCACACAGCCCTGTGCGGTTTTCACCACCCGCGCCCCGCGAACCGGGACGTCGTCAATTGAACCGATATCAATCCAGCTCATTCCGCAGCCTCCAATGTCAGATCGGCCAGCGCGCTCCAGGCGCGTTGGGTTTTGGCGTCGGCGCGTTCGGCCCACGGGTCTTTCTGGTAAACGGTCTGCGACAGGTCGAACCGGGCCACCAGCGCCATGCGGTTTTCCACGTCATCCACGACCCGGGCCTTGACCCAGTCGAGCCCGACCTTGTCGACCCATTTATAGGGGCGATCGAGGTATCTGGCGTTTTCGCGATACAGCTGAACGAAGGCGACGGTCATGTCGATCGCTTCCTGCTCGGTCGTGGCCTTGGCCAGCGCCTCGGTCTCTTTCAGGTCCATTCCGGCAGCGCCCGCAACACCCACCTCATAGCCCGAGTCGACACAGATGATGCCGACATCCTTGCAGGTGGATTCCGCACAGTTGCGCGGGCAGCCCGAGACGGCCATCTTCACCTTGTGCGGCGTCCACGACCCCCAGAGCCGCTTTTCCAGCTTGATGCCAAGCCCGGTGCTGTCTTGCGTGCCAAAGCGGCAGTGATCCGTGCCGACACAGGTTTTCACCGTGCGCAGTCCCTTGGTATAGGCGTGGCCCGACACCATTCCCGCGGCGTTCAGATCGGCCCACATGCGCGGCAGATCCTCTTTCTTGACGCCCAGAAGGTCGATCCGCTGGCCGCCCGTCACCTTGACTGTCGGCACGTTGTATTTGTCGGCGGCATCGGCGATGGCGCGCAGTTCGGCGGCGGTGGTGATCCCCCCCCACATGCGCGGCACGACGCTATAGGTGCCGTCTTTCTGGATGTTCGCGTGATTGCGTTCGTTCACGAAGCGCGACTGCGGATCGTCCTGATACTCCAGCGGCCAGTCGGCCAGCAGGTAGAAGTTGATCGCCGGGCGGCATACATGGCAGCCGTTGGGCGTGGTCCAGCCCAGTTCCTGCCAGACGGCGGGCTGGCTTTTCAGTTCCTGCGACTTGATCAGGCGGCGCACGTCCTCATGCGTCAGGTCGGTGCAGGTGCAAACGGGCTTGGCCGTCGGCAGCACGAAATCATCGCCCAGCGTGACGGCCAGAACCTGCTCCACCAGCCCGGTGCAGGTGCCGCACGACCCCGACGCCTTGGTCTGGGCGCGCACGTCTTCCAGCGTGGTCGCCCCGCCCTGGATCGCCTCTACGATCTGACCCTTGCAGACGCCGTTGCAGCCGCAGATTTCTGCGTCAGCCGGTAAGGCTGCAACGGCCGCCATAGGGTCCGCCGCGGCACCCCCCTGATAGGCCGGCCCAAAGATCAGCGTCTCGCGCATGTCCGACACGTCGGTGCCGTCTTTCATCAGCCCGAAGAACCAGTTGCCATCGGCGGTGTCGCCATACATCACCGCGCCGATGATCCTGTTGTCCTGCAGGACAAGCCGCTTGTAGACGCCGCGCGCCGGATCGCGGAACACGATATCCTCGCGGTCGTCACCCTCGGCGAAGTCACCGGCGCTGAACAGATCCACCCCGGTCACCTTCAGCTTGGTCGAGGTCTGCTTCGGCGCGAAAGCCGCCGCTTCGCCCAGCAGGGTCTTGGCGACGATCTTGGCCTGATCGTAAAGCGGGGCGACAAGGCCGAAGATGGCGCCGTCATGCTCGACACATTCGCCGACGGACAGGATGTCGGGGTCCGAGGTCACCATCTGGTCATCCACATGGATGCCGCGGCCCACGGCCAGCTCGGCCTCCTTGGCCAGCGCGGTGTTGGGGCGGATACCCACCGCCATCACCAGAATGTCACAAGGCAGTTCGGTGCCATTGTCCAGCAGCAACGCCCGGACCTTGCCATCCTCGCCCAGGATTTCCTTGGAGTTCGACGAGCACAGCACGTTGATGCCACGCCCCACCAGCTCCTTGCGCAGCAGATAGCCGGCGGCCTCGTCGAGCTGGCGTTCCATCAGATGGCCCATCAGATGCACCACGGTCACGTCCATGCCGCGCATCTTCAGCCCTGCGGCGGCTTCCAGCCCCAGCAGGCCGCCACCTATGACAACCGCCTTCGCGCCCGGCTTTTCCGCGGCTTTCATCATGGCATAGGTGTCATCGAGATCGCGGTAGGCCAGAACACCGTCCAGATCATGCCCCGGCATGGGGATGATGAACGGGTTCGACCCCGACGCGATCAGCAGCTTGTCATAGGGCGTCTCGCCCCCGGCGCTGAGCACCACCTTGCGCGCACGGTCAATCCCGGTGACGGTTTCGCCGAAGCGGCAGGTCACCCCATGGGTGGCATACCAATCCGCATCATGGGTCACGATCTCTTCATAGGTCTTTTCGCCCGACAGGACCGGCGACAGCATGATGCGGTTGTAATTGCCGCGCGGCTCGGTGCCGAACAGCGTGATCTCATAGGCGTCCGGCGCGGTTTCGACCAGATGTTCGATCGCCCGGCCCGAGGCCATGCCGGCCCCGATAACAACGAGTTTCTGTGTCATGCTCTCACTCCGCCGCCGCGGGATAGGCCGCGCCGATCATCACACCGGAAAGGATGGTGTAGGCTTCTGTCCAGGCGGCTTCGACCTCGGGGGTGAAACCGTCGCCCAGGCCCTGGCCGAGCGTGTAGAGCAGCGCCGCACCGACCGACTGATAGTCTTCGGGTTTCACCCCGTAGGCCACATGCCCCACGGCCAGCTTCTGCGCCACCGGCACGATCGCGTCGAGGTTCTTCAACCCGTTCACGACAACCCCCAGCGTGGCCATCAGCTTTGCGCCCTGTTCGGTCATGTCACCCTTGAAATAGGGCTTCACTTCCGGCGCGATCTCAAACAGGCGCGCGTAGAAAATCGCGGCGGCCGCATCCTTGATCGGGACGACTTTGGCAAAACTGCCTTGAACCATGTCAATCTGTTCGGGCGTCATTTCATGTCTCCTTCACGCGGCTTTTTTCTTGTGGGCGCCATGCTCGTATTCCTCGAGGAAGCTGAGCAGCTCTTCGCGGTAGGCGTAGTAATCGGGATGCTCCAGCAGCGCCTTGCGGGTGCGCGGGCGCGGCAGGTTCACATCCATGATCTTGCCGATGGTGGCGCGGGGACCGTTGGTCATCATCACCACCCGGTCGGCCAGCAGGATCGCCTCGTCCACGTCATGCGTCACGCAGACGGCGGTCACCTTGGTGCGCGACCAGACTTCCATCAGCACTTCCTGAAGCTCCCAGCGGGTCAGGCTGTCGAGCATCCCGAAGGGCTCATCAAGCAGCAGCAGCTTGGGCGACAGGGCAAAGGCCCGCGCGATGCCGACGCGCTGTTTCATGCCGTTCGACAGCTCGCTGGCGGCCTTGTCCATGGAATCGCCCAGTCCGACCCGCTCGAGGTAATATTCCACCACATCCTGGCGCTCGGCCTGGCTGGCGCGGGGGTACACCCGATCCACCCCGACGCTGACGTTCTCCTTGGCGGTCAGCCAGGGGAACAGCGACGGCGACTGGAACACCACCGCGCGTTCGGGATCGGCCCCCTCGACAGCGCGCCCATCGAGCTTGATCACGCCCTTGGAAATGTCGTTCAGGCCGGCGGTCATGGTCAGAACCGTGGATTTGCCACAGCCCGAATGCCCGATCAGCGAAACGAACTCGCCCTTCTTCAGCTTCAGGTCGAAGTTTTCGACAACCGTCAGCGGGCCTTTCGGCGTGGGATAGATCTTGTGGATCTGGGAATAATCCAGATAGCGCTCTTCGATCCCGCTTTTTGCCGCATCGGCCACCACCGCCGGCACCCCGTGGATCGGCGTGACATCGGGCAGCTTGCGCGTCTCTTCCACCTTGGCGGCGATACCCGCATCCATCAGATAGGTGGTCACATCGGCGCGCAGCTTCTTGAACGTGGCGTCGTGGTTCATGGCGGTCCGGTCCCTCGGGCGCGGCAGCGACACCTTGAAGGCCTCGCCCAGCGTGCCATCGGGGTTCAGCGGAATGATGCGGTCGGCCAGCAGGATCGCCTCGTCCACGTCATTGGTGATCAGAACCACGGTCTTGCGGTCGGCTTCCCAGATCTGCTCGATCTCGTCCTGCAGGTTGGCCCGCGTCAGCGCGTCGAGCGCCGAAAGCGGTTCGTCGAGCAGCAGCATCTCCGGGTCCAGCGCCAGCGCCCGGGCCACGGCGACCCGCTGGCGCATCCCGCCCGAAAGCTCCGCAGGGCGGCGGGTGGCGGCGGGCGTCAGACCGACCATGGCGATGTATTTCTGCACCAGCGCCGCGCGCTCGGCCTTTGACTTGCCCTTGTGCACCGCATCGACGGCCAGGCCGATATTGCCCTGCACCGTCAGCCACGGCATCAGCGAATAAGACTGGAACACCAGCCCCCGCTCGGGGCCCGGCCCTTCGATCGGCTTGCCCTTGAAGGTCACGCTGCCCTTGTCGGGCAGGTTCAGCCCGGCGATCAGGTTGATCAGGGTGGATTTGCCCGTGCCCGAGAACCCGAGGATGGCAAGGAACTCGCCCTCCTCCACTTTCAGATTGACGTTTTTCAGTACCTCCTGGCGTCCGGCACCTTCGCCGAACCCTTTGGAGACATCTTTGAATTCAACGAATGCCATACCGATCACCGTGTTGCCGAGAAGGTGAACATCGACTGGATCGCGAACATCAGCCGGTCCAGGATGAAGCCGATGATCCCGATGGTGAACACGGCCACCATGATCTTGGCCAGAGAGTTGCTCGATCCGTTCTGGAACTCGTCCCAGACGAACTTGCCGAGCCCGGGGTTCTGCGCCAGCATCTCTGCCGCGATCAGCACCATCCAGCCCACACCGAGCGACAGGCGCAGACCGGTGAAGATCAGCGGCAACGCAGACGGCAGCACCAGCTTGGTGATCTTGGTATAGGTGTTCATTTTCAACACCTTGGACACGTTCACCAGATCCTTGTCGATCGAAGACACGCCCAGCGCGGTGTTGATGATCGTCGGCCACAGCGAACACAGCGTCACGGTGATGGCCGAGGTCAGGAACGACTTGGAGAACATGCCGTCATTGGTGACGTAGACGGCCGAGACGACCATCGTCACGATCGGCAGCCAGGCCAGCGGCGACACCGGCTTGAAAATCTGGATCAGCGGGTTCATGGCGGCGTTGGCGGCGGGCGACAGGCCCGACACTATGCCCAGCGGCACGGCAACCACGGTGCCCAGCAGAAAGCCGAAGAACACGGTTTTGATCGAGGTCCAGATCTGGTCGTAATAGGTCGGCTTGCCGGTATATTCGCGGTACTTGACCTTGTCGGCGTTGCCGGCGGCGATCAGCTTTTCGTTGCGGATGTCCTGACGCTCAAAGAAGGCGCTGGCCTTTTCGCGTTCGCGCACATGATCGGCGTGCAGAACGCCCACCTGCTCCCACACCTGCACCGGGCCGGGAATGGCGCCGAGCGAGGTCTGCACGGTCGGGGCAAGCGCGCCCCACACGATCAGGAACCCGACGATAGCCATGACCGGAATTCCCAGCAGGCGCCAGATTTCCTTCATCTGCGCTTTCGGGTTGTCCCCCGCAGCGGCTTTCAGAATGGGGGTCATCCAGCTCAGGCCAAGGACACGGAACCAGCCGTCGGCCTTGTTGATTTGGGTGAACAGCCGGGCGCGGCGCGCCTCTTTCTGCTCATCGGCGAGGATCTGCGGGTCAACTGCGGTCATCGGACATCTCCGGTAGAAGGGTTGGAAAGGCGCGCCGGGCCATCGCCGGCGCGCCGATCAGCGCGGGCGTCAGCCCTGCACCTCGTTGCCGACAACCTTCTGATTGCCCTTCAGGCCAATCGGCAGGCTGTCGAGATAAGCGTTGGGCGTGCGGCCGTCATAGCCGATGCCGTCGATGATATCTTCGGCGGGCGTCGCGGCCTTGTAGCCATCGCTGTCCCAGGGGAAATCCGCTTCGTCGGCCAGACCTTCGTCCACCAGCATGCGCGCGGCTTCCAGATAGATTTCCGGCTTGTAGACGGATTTGGCGACCTCGTCATACCAGCTGTCGGGCTTGGCTTCGGCGATCTGGCCCCAGCGGCGCATCTGGGTCAGGTACCAGACGGCATCGGAATAGAAGGGGTAGGTCGCGTTGTAACGGAAGAACACGTTGAAATCGGGAACGTCGCGCTTGTCGCCCTTTTCGTATTCGAAGGTCCCGGTCATCGAGTTGGCGATCACCTCGTAATCGGCGCCGACATATTCCGAACGGGCCAGGATCTCCACCGCTGCGGGGCGGTTGGCGTTGTCATTCTCGTCCAGCCACATGGCGGCGCGGATCAGCGCCTTGGTGACGGCCAGCGTGGTGTTGGGGTTTTGCTCGGTGAACTCGGCGTTCAGACCGAACACTTTCTCGGGGTTGTTCTTCCACAGCTCATAGTCGGTGATGACAGGCACACCGATGCCCTTGAACACGGCAGCCTGGTTCCACGGCTCGCCCACGCAATAGCCGTAGATCGTGCCGGCCTCGAGCGTGGCGGGCATCTGCGGCGGCGGGGTCACCGACAGCAGCACATCGGCCGCGATCTGGCCGCTGACGTTTTCGGGGCTGTAGAAACCCGGCTCCAGCCCGCCGGCCGCCAGCCAGTAGCGCAGTTCGTAGTTATGGGTCGAGACCGGGAAGACCATGCCCATGTTGAACGGCTTGCCTTCATCCTTGAACTTCTCGACGACCGGCTTCAGCGCAGAGGCGGAAATCGGGTGCACCGGCTTGCCGTCTTCCTGCGGGATATGCGGCTTCATCATTTCCCAGACTTCGTTGGAAACCGTGATGCCGTTGCCGTTCAGATCCATCGAGAACGGGGTGACGATATGCGCCTCGGTGCCGAACCCGATGGTCGCCGCGAGCGGCTGACCGGCCAGCATATGCGCACCGTCCAGCTCGCCGTCGATCACGCGGTCCAGCAGCACCTTCCAGTTCGCCTGCGGCTCCAGCGTCACGAAAAGCCCTTCGTCCTCGAAATAACCAAGCTCATAGGCCACCGCCAGCGGCGCCATGTCGGTCAGTTTGATAAAGCCGAATTTCAACTCGTCCTTTTCCACGTCCAGCATCTCGGCCAGCGCGGGGCTGGTCAGGCAGGTGGTGGCGGCAAGAATGGCGAATGCACGTTTCATCAGTTCTCTGGTCCTTTTTTCGGAATGCCCGGAGGGAAAGGGCGAAAAAATGCAAAAAAGCCGCTGACACACTCCGGATGAAACCGAAGGGTCGAGCGGCTATGCTCAGCGTCCCACAACTATGAGGGTAAATCTGCGACGGAACGCCCTTGCTCCGTCGATGCAGAGAAGATGCAGATGCAGCATCCCGACGTCAAGGCGGCCCCGAGCCTGCTTCGCAATTTAGACTTTATTTAGACGATCGATCGCCACGCGTTTTCGCCACATGCGCAAAAAACGAACACTATTACGCGGATGGATCGAAAATGTAGCCATCGAAAAACGCATCAGGCTCGAGAATCAGCTTACCGGATTCCGAAGAAACTGCTGATCGATGGTGCAGCGAGCCTTCCAGCTTTTCCGACGCGCCGGGCAGCTCGGCGCCCACGTCGCGCAGGTTGCGGCGATAGAGATCGCTGCGGAACACATTGCGCGCCGCAGCGGCGGCAGCGGCCTGATCCAGCCCGGTGCGCGCGGCAAGCTGGCCACCGATCCACGCCGCCTGCGAGCGCCAGGGAAAGGTCGCGGCGCCCGCGAAGAACTCCAGAAAACCCGGCGTCTCGCGCACCTCGCCGCGGGGCGAGATGACCAGACGGCCGGTCAGCGAACGCTCGATGATCTCGGCGCCGACATTCACATATTCGGGACGCGCCAGGATTTCCGACACGGTAATGCGGTTGTTGGCATCCCCCAGCCAGCGCCCGGCGCGCCAGACCGCGCGCATCAGGCGGCTGGTCAGATCCGGTTCGCTTTCGGCCCAGTCGTGGCGGACGGCCAGCACCTTTTCCGGCGCGAAGGCCCAGATCGCCTTTCCGGGCAGCAACAGCTCGCCCACGCCGGTTTCAACCGCGATCGACCCCCACGGGGCGCCCACGCAAAACGCGTCGATCTCGCCCGCGGCCATCGCCTCGGCCATCAGCGGCGGCGGCACCGTCTTGACCTGCAGCGCCTGCGGTGCCGACACGCCCAGCGACCCCAGCCAGTGATACAGCAGCTCGGCATGCATCGAAAACGGGAACGGCACGCCGATGCGGGGCCTTGCGCCCGAGGCCGCGATCAGGGCGCGGCCCGCCGCATGCGCATCCGCGAAATCGAAGCGGAAACCATTGTCGCGCATCCGTGCCGCCAGATCCCGTGACACGCCGATGGAGTTGCCGTTGACCGACAGCACCATGAGCGCATCGAACCGGGTGGCCATCCCCCCCAGCCCGAGCGCCATGGCGACCGGCACCGGCGAGAGCATATGCGCCGCCTCGATCTGGCCCAGCGCCAGCATGTCGCGCAGGGTCGACCAAGAGGGCGCCGCCGTCAGATCCAGCGCCAGCCCCTCTTCCTCGGCAAAGCCGAACTCATGCGCGATGATCAGCGGCGCGGCATCGACCAGCGGGATGAACCCCGCGCGCAGGCGTACCGTACTCATGACAGCAGCCCCGCCGCGGTCACCAGCGCCTGCGCCACATCCACCACCTTGCGCCCCTGATCCATTGCCGTCTTGCGCAGCAATGCATAGGCCTCATCCTCGTCGATCCCCTTGGCCTTCATCAACAGCCCTTTTGCCCGGTCGATCACCTTGCGCTCCTCGAGCGCGCGTTTGGTCGCCTGCAGCTCGACCCGCATCCGCTGAAACATGTGGAACCGGGCGATGGCGGCATCCATGATCGGCTTGATCCGGTCGGCGCGCATCCCGTCGACCACATAGGCCGACACCCCCGCCTCGATCGCGGCCTTGGTCAGGCTGTTGTCGGAACGGTCGACGAACATCGCCACCGGCCGGTCCATCGGGCTGGAGGCCAGCGTCAGCTCCTCCAGCATGTCGCGCGACGGGTTGGAGACATCCACAAGCACCACATCGGGGTTTCGTTCGGAAATGCGGCGGGCCAGCCCGGTTTCTTCGGAGATCACGAAGATGTCGAAATCGCCCGCCTCGCGCAGGCTGTCGACGATCAGAAGCGCGCGCTCGCGGTCCTTTTCGACGACAACAATGGAGAGGGCATCGGGCATGTGGCTTATCTGATCCGTTCGAACCATCGTTTCGCTGCAACTGCACAAATGCGCAACCTGATCACATTTACTGCGGCGTTACGCTGTGCTTCGCAAGGGCGATCTGCGCATTTCCGGCACGGTTGCGCAAATTCCGTGCAGTTCAACCACCATCGCGCGGTCGATGCCGCCGCGCATCACGCGCGTGCCGTTTCGGCGGGGTTCCCATGTCGGCATTGCACCCGTGGCGCACGAACCGTAGAAAAACCCTGCGCCGGGGCGGCTCTGCCCCGCGCGACCTGAGGTTCCGCCGGCACGATGGCGGCACGGCCAGCGAGGAAGACGACATGCGTACGGCACTGGTAACGGGATCGGCCGGTTTCATCGGCTATTACACCGCCAAGCGGCTGCTGGACGACGGGTTCCGCGTGATCGGCCTTGATGCGATGACGGATTACTACGATGTCGCGCTCAAGCAGCGGCGGCACGACATGCTGATGCACTACCCGGGCTTCCAGGCCGTCATCGGCCGGGTCGAGGAGCCGGGGCTGTTGCTCGGGCTGTTCGAAACCCACCGCCCCGAGGTGGTCATCCATCTGGCCGCGCAGGCCGGGGTGCGCTATTCGATAGAGGCCCCCCGCGCCTATCTGGAATCGAACATCACCGGCACGTTCGACCTGCTCGAAGCCGCGCGGGCCTTTCCGCCGGCGCATATGCTTCTGGCCTCCACCTCTTCGGTCTACGGCGCCAACACCGACATGCCCTATACCGAGACCGACAAGGCCGATCACCAGATGTCATTCTACGCCGCGACCAAGAAGGCAACGGAATCTATGGCGCATTCCTATGCGCATCTGTTCGATCTGCCGGTGACGATGTTCCGCTTCTTCACCGTCTACGGCCCCTGGGGCCGCCCCGACATGGCGCCCTACAAGTTCACCAGCGCCATCCTCGAAGGCCGGAAGATCGACGTATATAACTACGGTGACATGAAGCGCGATTTCACCTATGTCGAGGATCTGGTCGAAGGCATTCGCCTGCTGATCGACACGGTGCCGCGCCGGCCCGCGATGGGCGAACACCCCGAACCGGGCGACAGCCTGTCGCCGGTCGCGCCCTGGCGGGTGATCAACATCGGCAATTCCGACGCGGTACAACTGACCGATTTCATCGCGGCAATCGAAGAGGCGACCGGACGCAAGGCCAAATGCAACCTGATGCCGATTCAGCCCGGCGACGTGCCCGCGACCTGGGCGAATGCCGAGTTGCTGAAAAAGCTGACAGGCTATGCCCCGAAAACCACCGTGCGTGAGGGAATGGCGCGGTTCGTGGAGTGGTACCGCGAATATTACGGCGCGGCGCAGGAAAGATGAGCGGCGGCGGCCAAGGGCCCACCCCCGTCTACAAACAGCCTTGAGACCGTCACAAACTCTGCCTACTAATTTTTCACGTGACCGTAAAATTCGATAGGGACTAGGTAATTGCAGCTAACTCCGGTTCTTCTTTGTGGCGGCTCCGGCACGCGTTTGTGGCCCCTGTCGCGCAAGAGTTATCCCAAACAATTCGCCCGGCTGTTGGGCCAGGAAACGCTGTTTCAGGCCTCTGCCCGCAGACTGGCCGGGCAGGACGCGCAATTATCCTTCACCCCGCCGATGGTTCTTACGAATTCCGATTTCCGCTTCATCGTGACCGAACAGCTTTCCGAAATCGGCATCGACCCCGGCGCCATCCTGATCGAACCGCAGGGGCGCAACACCGCGCCGGCGGTTCTGGCGGCGGCGCTGCATCTGATGAAATCCGATCCCGATGCGGTGATGCTGGTCGCGCCCTCCGATCATGTGGTGCCCGATGTCGCCGCCTTTCATACCGCCGTGACCGCGGGGCTCGAGGCGGTGAAACGCGGCGATCTGGTCACCTTCGGCATCTCCCCCGACCGCGCCGAAACCGGCTATGGCTATCTGGAGCTGAGCGCCGCGCCGGACGGGTCGGGCGCTCCCGTCAGCCTGGGCCGTTTCGTGGAAAAGCCGGATGCCGACAAGGCCGCCGCGATGCTGGCCGCCGGGAACTTCCTGTGGAACGCCGGCATCTTCCTGTTTTCCGCGCGTGATATCGTGGCCGCCTTCAAGGCCCATGCCGCTGGCCTGATCGGTCCGGTCGGGGCCGCTGTGGACAGCGCGAAGGCCGATCTGGGCTTTCTGCGTCTCGCCCCCGACGCATGGTCGCAGGCCGAGGATATTTCGATCGACTACGCGGTGATGGAAAAGGCCAAGAACCTCTCCGTCGTTCCCTTTTCAAGCGCCTGGTCGGATCTGGGCGGCTGGGATGCGGTCTGGCGCGAAACCGGCCCGGATGGCGAAGGCGTCGCCACCAGCGGCGAATCCACCGCGATCGATTGTCACAACACCCTGCTGCGCTCGGAATCCGATACGCTGGAGCTTGTCGGGATCGGGCTGGAAAACATCATGGCCGTTGCCATGCCCGATGCCGTGCTTGTCGCCGACATGAGCCGCGCGCAGGACGTCAAGCTGGCCGTCTCGGCGCTCAAGGGCAAGGCGGCGAAACAGGCCGAACAGTTCCCGCGCGATCACCGCCCCTGGGGCTGGTTCGAAAGCCTGGTTGTCGGCAACCGGTTTCAGGTCAAGCGGATCGTCGTACACCCCGGCGCCGCCCTGAGCCTGCAAAGCCATGTTCACCGGTCCGAGCACTGGATCGTGGTGGAAGGCACCGCCAAGGTCACCATCGACGATGAGGTCACGCTGGTGACCGAGAACCAGTCGGTCTATATCCCGCTGGGCGCGATCCACCGGATGGAGAACCCCGGCAAGGTGCCGATGGTGCTGATCGAGGTGCAGACCGGCTCCTATCTGGGCGAAGACGATATCATCCGCTACGAAGACGTCTATGCGCGGAACTGAACCCGGATGTCAGGGCGCGGCGGCGCCTCGCTCCGATCTGCTTTTCTGCCACCGGGAGGTATGACATTGCCCAGGCTCACCTGTTTCAAAAGCTATGACGTTCGCGGAGAGCTTGGTGTCGATTTCGATGCTGGCATCGCCTATCGGATCGGCCGGGGCTTTGCCCGCGCGATGGTTCCGGGCAGCGTTGTCGTGGGGCGTGATTGCCGCGCCAGCAGTGCCGAGCTGCAGGATGCGCTGGTCGAAGGGCTGCGCGACGAAGGCGTCGATGTGATCGACCTGGGCCTGTGCGGCACCGAAGAGGTCTATTTCGCCACGACCCATTTCAATGCGGGCGGCGGGCTGACGGTCACCGCTTCGCACAACCCGATCAACTTCAACGGCATCAAGATGGTCCAGTCCGGTTCGCGCCCGATTTCCAGCGCCGACGGGCTGCAAGCCATCCACGATCTCGCCGCTGCCGACAAGTTCGGCCCCGTGGCCGAAAAGCGCGGCAGCCTGCGGCAGGACAATCCGCGCGGTGCCTATGCCGCGCGCGTTCTGTCGTTCATCGATCCGGCCAGGCTGCGCCCGCTGAAGGTTCTGGTGAATGCCGGCAACGGCGCCGCCGGCCCCACGTTCGATGCGCTGGCCGATGCGCTGGCCGCCGCCGGCGCACCGCTGGAGTTCGTGCGGCTGCACCACACGCCCGACGGCAGCTTTCCCAACGGCATCCCCAACCCGCTGCTGCCCGAGAACCAGCCGGTCACCGGCGACGCGGTGCGCGAAAGCGGCGCCGATATCGGTGTCGCCTGGGATGGCGATTTCGACCGTTGCTTTCTCTTCGATGAAACCGGCACCTTCATCGACGGCGAATATATCGTCGGCCTTCTTGCCACCGCCTTTCTGGAAAAGGAGCCGGGCGCGAAGATCGTCCATGATCCCCGCGTCGTCTGGAACACGCGCAGCATTGTCGCCGACATGGGCGGCGAGGCGGTGGTTTCCAAAACCGGCCATGCGTTCGTGAAGGCCACCATGCGCCGCGTCGATGCGGCCTATGGCGGCGAGATGTCGGCGCATCACTATTTCCGCAACTTCATGTATTGCGACAGCGGCATGATCCCATGGCTTCTGGTGGTCGAGCATATGGCCAGCACCGGCCGCCCCCTCTCCGCCCTGATCGCCGAAATGAAAAGCCGCTTCCCCTCGTCCGGCGAGATCAATTTCCGGCTGGATGATCCGGGTGCCGCGATGGCGGCGGTGGATGCGCGCTATACCCCCGAGGCCCGCACCGTCGACCGGCTGGACGGGCTGAGCCTGGAGTTCACCGACTGGCGCGTGAACCTGCGCAAATCGAACACCGAGCCGCTGCTGCGCCTGAACGTGGAAACGGCGGGCGACAGGGCGCTTCTGGCCCGGCGGGTCGATGAAATCCGCGCGCTTGTGACCGAGGCGCGATGACGCCCGCCCCGCCCATGGACACGGGCCGTTCCGCTACCATATGACTGTGTCATGAGCCTGCTGAACCGCTTGTTTTCCGCGCTGTCCGCCCAGAAGGAGAGCGTTGGGATGCCCCCGCCCGCGCCGGATGCGGCCTTCTTCGCCATCGGCGACATCCACGGGCGCGACGACCTTCTCGCGCGGCTGCTGGACAAGATCGCCCATGCGCAATCGACCGGGCCCATCATCTGTGTGGGCGACTATATCGACCGGGGCGAAGACAGCGCCGGGGTGCTGCGCCGGCTGATGGCGCTTGGCCCGGGCATCACCTGCCTGATGGGCAATCACGAGGATATGCTGATCCGGTTTCTTGACATGCCCGCCGAAAACGGCGCGCGCTGGCTGCGCAACGGCGGGCTGCAGACGATGGCGAGCTTCGGCATCGGCAATGTCACCGAAAGCAGCAGCGCCGACGAGTTGACGGACGCGCGTGACAGGCTGCGCGCGGCGATGGGCGAACCGCTGGAACGCTGGCTGCGCGCGCTGCCCACGCGTTGGCAAAGCGGCAATGTGGCGGTGGTGCACGCCGGGGCCGACCCCGCCCTGCCGCTGGATGTGCAGACGCCCGAAACGCTGATCTGGGGGCATCCCGATTTTGCAAAACGTGCCCGCGCCGACGGAATCTGGATCGTTCACGGCCATACGATGGTTGACGATCCCGTGGCCGTGGCGGGCCGCATTTCGATAGACACCGGCGCCTACGCCACCGGGCGCCTGACGGCGGCCCATGTGGCCGCCGACGGGCTGCGGTTTCTGCAGGCCTGAGGCCGCCGCCGCTACGCTTTGAAATTCGCGCCCAGCCTCTGAAGGATGTAATCCTTCGCCGTGATCGGCGCGTAGCGCTTTTGCGGCCCTTCGATCACCGTGTCGGTATTGCCCTGGCAGAAGAACGCGATGGAATAGCGCGGCCCCATGTATTCGCCCGGTTTCGGCATCCGCACCCGGTGCAGGGTCGACAGCAGCGTGTCATCGCTCCAGCGCATCAGCATGTCGCCGATATTGCAGGTCACGATACCGGGCAGCGGCGGCACGTCTGTCCAGGCCAGTTCGTCCGCTTCCTTGCCGGGGCACAGCTGCAGCCCGCCCTGCCCTTCGCGCTGATGCAGAAGGGTCAGACAATCGAAATCAGTATGGGCGCCGGCGCGCCAGAATTCGAAATCCTCGGGCTTGGCGCCCTCCATCTCCAGATAATGGATCAGCCGCAGGGTGGATTGATACTCGGGCACCAACGGGTCATGCCCTTCGGTGAAGAAATCCGGGCCAAAACCCAGCTTGTCGGCAAAACACGAAAGCACCTTCATGCCGAGCGCCCAGTTTTCCCGCTCGAAGGCCAGCATCGTCGCCTTGAACCCCGGCAGCTCCGCGCCGGTGGGCCACAGGCCCGACATGCGCGGCAGGGTGATCTGATAGCTTTCCTTCTGATCCGCCGTCCCGGTGGAGGGGCGCACCTGGGCCTTGTATTCCCAGCCCGCGTTGGTGCCCGGCTTCAGCGGATATTGCGCCTTGGTCGCACCCTCCAGCCCGAAGAACCCTTCGGACATGGCAAAGGCATCGTCGATCAGGCCTTGCGGAATGCCGTGGTTTTCAAGCTGGAAAAACCCGATTTCGGTCGCCGCGCGCCATAGCGCCTCGGTGATCTCCGGTTTGCGGGCATAAAAATCCGACATGTCGATGCGCGGGGTATCGCGATGCACCTCCACGCCCTTGCCGCCGATCCGGGCCTCCTGGTTCAGTTCCTTCATCGCATAGCTCATGGCCATCTCCATCATGGGTGCCGGGGCGGAACGGAATGCGTGCGGGGTGGCCCGGAAGCATGCGCATCGGTTCGCCTTGCGGCTGGGTTAAACCAATGAGCAATGTCTGACGCTGCCGCGCCTCCTGCTTCTACTCGAAAGCCAGAATAGCATCGCGCTGCTGTCGGGCCAAGCGCGCCCGCGTTTGCGCCCCGCCCGAACAGGCGCTTTGACCACGCCATAAGCAGCCCTGCCGCTTTAGCGGGCGGTCGGCGCGAACCCGTCCAGCGGCAGGTCACGTACCTTGCGCAGCAATTCGACGAACCCCGCCACCTGATGCGCGCAGGTCTCGCGGCCCTTGGCCGCCGTGGCCAGCGAGGCATCACCGACCGTGCCCGCCGGGTTCAGATCGCTCGACACCCAGCCATATGACACCGGCCCGATGGGCGAGATCGGCGCGCCCTCGGCGCTGGAGGCGAAATTCCGCGCCTCGGCCATGTCCACGGCTTCGGGGCGGAACGCCAGCATCAGTGAGGTTTCCACATCGCCACCATGAATGCCGAAGGCGCGCTCATGCGTCGAATACATCCCCTCGGGGTGGCCGAAGGCGCCCCATTGGCATTTCACCGCCAGCATCCCCGCCTGCACCCGCAGCTCACGCGACAGGATCGAGATCAGATCGAGATTGCCGCCGTGGCTGTTGACGATCACCAGCTTGCGCAGCCCCGCGCGCGCCACCGAAAGACCGATATCCGTCCACACCCGCAGCGCGTTTTCTGCGCTCAGCGTCAGGGTGCCGGGGGCGTGGAGATGTTCATTCGACTTGCCCACCGCCTGCACCGGCAGGATCAGGATGTTCAGATCCTCCGGGCAGGTGGAACGCAGCTGCGCCAGCATCCCCTCGGCGATCATCGTATCGGTGCCCGTGGGCAGGTGCGGCCCGTGCTGTTCGATCGCCGCCGTGGGCAGAATGGCGATGGTGGTCGCCGGATCCATGCCGGCGAATTCGGTGGTGCGGTGCTGGGCCCAGTCAAGGCGTCTCATGCGGAAGGCTCCGGGCGATAGGTGGCGTCAAGGCGCGCGCGCAGATAGTCGGCACCGGTGATGGGCGGGTATTTGGCGGCCCCCGTGCCCGGCAGGGCGGCGATCACGCTGTCGGGGTCGGGATCCAGAAAGAAGGCGATCGAACGGCGCTGCCTCTGCGGCGGCAGCACCCGGTGCGGGGTCGAGATGTAGATGTCATTGGTCCAGCGCATCAGGCAATCGCCGATATTGACGACAAAGGCGCCGGGCACATGCGGTACATCCACCCAGTCGCCGCCGCGCGGCTTGACCTGAAGCCCGGCCACGCCATCGGTCAGCAACAGCGTGACCGAGCCGTAATCGCTATGCGCCCCCGCCCCGATGCCGCCCGCCGCCGGCGGGTAATGCAGCACACGCAGCGTTGCCATCGGCGCGCTGAACTGCGGCGCGAAGAAGCCGGGTTCGAGCCCGAGTTCCTGCTCGAACGCACCGTGCAGCGCCACGCCCAGGGCGCGGACCGCATCGTAATAGGCCAGCATCGTGTCGCGGAAACCGGGCAGGCCGGGCCAGACGTTGACGCCCCGGAAGGGCTCGCCGGCCAGCACGCGCGGATCGTCGGCGGGCAGATCCAGCCCGATGTTGAACGCCTCTTTCCGGTCCATCTGGCCGCTGGTTTCATCCAGCGACTCCGATCCGGTGGCGACCCACCCCCGGTTGTGCGGGTTGCGCCGGATATCCAGCGGCGCCTTGGCCTCGGGCGACAGGGCGAAAAACGCATCCGCCTGCGCGAACACACCGTCGATCAGCGCCTGCGCCACCCCGTGCCCCGACAGCAGGAAAAACCCGGTATGCCGGCAGGCGCGACCCAGATCGCCCACAAAGCCCGCCCGGTCGGTTCCGCCCGCAAAGCGCTGCCAATCGAGCACGGGAATCATGCGGGCATCTCCCCTCGCGGGGCCGGGCGCGGAGCGCGGGCGGCAATCAGCCGATCCATCCTGCGGGCCACCAGCGCCAGGTGTTTCGCGCGGCTTTCGGCGGTGGAACTGTCCATCAGGTAATGCGCCGCGAAGGCGGTGCGCCGCCGCCGGGCAAGGATCACCCCGATCCCGCGCATCAGGGTCCGCCGCCCCGGCGCGCCGACGAACCATGTCAGCAACCGGCTGGCGCCGCAGGTGGTGAAGACGCCCAGCCGGGTGATATGGGTCAGGCCGGGGCGGATCGTCTGGCCCTCGGCCCGCGGCATGATGAAGGCGACATCGGGCAGGAATGCGCGGTCGAGCCAGCCCTTCAGCATCGCCGGAAGGCCGTACCACCATGTCGGATAGACGAAGATCAGCGCATCGGCCCATTCCAGATCGGCGCAATCCTGCTCCACCGGCGCCCGGTTGGCCGGGCAATCCTCATAGCCTTCATGCTCGGCCGCGGTCAGCGCGGGCTGAAAGCCGCGCGCGTAAAGATCGACAAGCCGCACCTCCGCCCCCGCCGCGCGCAGCCGGTCCAGCACCACGTCGCGCACGGCGGCGGTAAAGCTCTCGGGCCGGGGGTGGCAATAGATCACCAGCGCATGCATCTCACAAAGCCTCCATTTCCCGTTTGACCCGCGCCAGATGCCTTGCCCGCGCGGCGTCATCCGCACGGTTCAGATCATACAGCGCGGTGTAGCGCATCTTTTCGGGCCGGCAGACATGCCAGATCGCCCGTGTAACCGTTTTGCGCGGCGGATCGCCGGCCAGAAAGGCGCGGGTGCGGGTGCCGCCATAGGTGGTGCAGGCCGCCAGCTTGCGAATATGGGTCAGGTTCGGTTTCACCTTGCCATCGACCAGCTTGAAGGACACGCCGGGCAGGAACACCCGATCGAGAAAGCCCTTCAGAATGGCCGGATATCCGAAGTTCCAGACCGGGAACACCAGCACCAGCGCCTCGGCCGCGCGCAGCCGTTCGACATAGGCGCGCACCGGTTCGATATTTTCCGGCTCGTCGTGATAGCCGCGCCGCTCCGCCTCGGTCAGAACGGGGGAAAAGCCCTCCTTGTTCAGATCGCAATCATCCACCTGCCAGCCGCGCGCCTCGAGCGTTTCGACCACCACCCGATGCACGGCGGCGTTGAAGCTTTCCGGGCAGGGATGGGCATAAAGGATCAGCGCGCGGGTCATGGTTCCACCTGCAACATGCCGGGATAATCATAGATCCGGTCATAGGCCCAATCGGGATCGTCCCACGTGATCATCTTGCCGGGGTTCAGCAGGCCCTTGGGATCGGCCTCGCGCTTGAAGGCAAGCTGGCGGGCATCGGCAGACTGCCGCCCGCCCTCTTCCAGCGTATAGCGATGCGGGTTGAAGATCATGCAGCCCATGTCTTCGTGCATCCGAACGATCTCTTCCAGCCGTTCGTCGCTGGTATAGCTGACCAGCGGCAGCCCCGCGAAACAAACCTTGCCGCCCTCGCGCAGAACTTCAAGATGCTGCAGCACCTCCGCGCCGAAGGTCGCGCGCACCTTTTCGACAAGCTCCAGATGCTTCGGAAACTGGTAGCGGACCTGCAGATAAGTGATCTTCGGGTCGAACTTCAGAGCGCGCAGGGTGGTGTGGTTCCAGCCGAATTCGAACACCGGGCCGGGATCGCGCGGCCAGTCGTTCGCGTCGGAGCGAAAGATGATCCGCGCCCCGGGCCGCCGCGCGGTGAAGGTTTCGAACCCATCCATCGAATGCGGCGCCACCATCAGGCCGACCAGCGTATCGGTTTCGGTCACATGCTCCTTCACCCGCTGGAAATAGGAATGCGCCATCGGCGCCTCGTAGACCGAGGCGAGCTTCAGCACGATACCATCCTCATTGGCCAGATCGCAGGCATATTGCGCGGCCTCGGGGAAACTGTCGAACGCCACGAACATATCCACCCAGTCATAGGCCGGCGCCAGCGGCATCTCGATCTCGGTTATGATCCCGTTGGTGCCGTAGGCGTGGGAAACGCGGGCCAGCTCTTCGCCGCGAAACTCCAGCACGCGCGGCTCCGCCTCCATGGTGATCACGCGCAGACGGATGATGTTGCCCAGATCGCGCAGCGCCCCCCATTTGACAGAGCCAACCCCGCCGGAGCCGCCGGCGACGAAACCGCCGATGGTGGCTGTGTTGGCGGTGGAGGGCATCATCCGCACCTCCTGCCCCGAATGGGCGCGGGTGGCGGCATCCAGATCCTTGATGATACAGCCGGGTTCCACGATCACCCGGCCGGGGTGAATTTCCTTCACCTGCGCGAAGTTCTTCATATGCATCACGCAGCCACCGGCCAGCGGCATCGCCTGCCCGTAATTGCCAGTACCCGCCCCGCGCACCGTGACCGGCACATCATGGGCATAGCAGGTTTTCAACACCTCGATCACCTCGGCTTCGGATTTCGGGTTCACCACGAAATCCGCCTGAACATGATCCAGCCGCGCCTTGAGCATCGGCGAATACCAAAAGAAATCCCGGCTTTTCGACCGGATCGTGGCCGGGTTTTCATCCATCTCTATATGAGACAGCGCCTGTTTGGCGGCAGCAACATCGGGGGTCATGGGTTACCTCATCAGATCGTCAAGTTCGGCATAATCGGGCAGCGCCCGGTCGATCGCCTGCCCGGCGCGCAGTACGATGCGGTCCGATTGCGGGCGGGCGAAAAGCTCGGTCCAGCTGCGGGCCTTGCAGATCACCAGATCGGCCGGCGCGCCAGGCGCGAGCGAGGGCGCGGCGAACCCGCAGGCCCGCGCCGGGTTGGTCAGAAACGCATGGGGCCAGTCGGTGCCGGTATGGTCCAGATGGGCGATGCGCGTGGCCTGGCGCATCACCTCGATCATGTCCAAGTCGCCATAGGCATAGAACGGATCGCGCGTGTTGTCCGACGCGAAGCTGACGTTGATGCCGCGCGCCCGCATCTCATGCACCAGCGTCACGCCGCGCAGGCGCGGGGTGCGGTGGGCGTGCCGATCCTGCAGGTACATGTTGCACATCGGCAAGCTGACCACGTTGATCCCGGCCTTCGCGAGCAGATCCAGCGTCTGCATCGCCTCGGCCTCGTCCTGCACCGACAGCGAACAGCAATGGCCCACGGTCAGCGGCATCTCGACGCCCATTTCCAGCTTGGTCTCGGCGATCACCCGGAGGGTGGCCACGGTCGGGTCCACGGATTCGTCGACATGCATGTCGGTTTCCAGCCCGCGCGCATCGGCCATGCGGAAAAAGGCGCGCACCCGCTCTCTGAGGTCGGGCACGGGGAAGGCCACCATGCCCAGCACCCCGCCGCTTTCGGCCACGATATCGGCGGTGCGGGCATAGGGGCCATCTTCGGACACGTTGTCGATCGCCACCAGGCAGGCGGCCTGAAGATCGATCAGCCCGGCCCATTCGGCGCGCATTTCGCGGAACACCGGGAAACTGATCTCGTCCTGCGGCGGCAGGCTGTCGAGATGTGTACGGATCGCCGAGGTGCCATGGGCAAAGGCGCAGCGCAGCGAAAACGCCATGCGCCGGCGCACATCTTCGGCCGACCAGTTGGCCGCGCGATCCGCCGCCACGGTATCGAGCGCGCCCGTGAAGGTGCCATCGCGGTTCGGGGCCCTGCCCCAGATATGCCCCTTGTCCAGATGGGTGTGCATATCGGTGAAGGTGGGAAATACCATCGCGCCGCCCATATCCACCTCGGTGCCCTTGCCCGAGGTGATATGGCCGTTCTCTATGGTCAGCTCGATGGATGTAAGATCGCCGTCTTGCGCAAGCAGGCAGGCAGGTGTTCGCAGGTTTTTCAGAGTCAACGCGCCGCTGGGCAGAACGCTAAAATCCATCAAGTCTCCCGTTTGAGTGCACTTTCATGCCATTTGCGCAGCAGCATATGGCTCAGGAATGACAGGCCGGCGAAAATCGCAACCCCCGTGGCCGCGATCAGGAACAGCGCCGCGAACATGCGCGGGATGTTCAGCCGGTAACCCGCCTCCAGAATGGTAAAGGCCAGGCCCGATCCGATGCCGCCGGTGCCCGCCACGTATTCCGCCACCACCGACCCGATCAGCGCCAGCCCGCCGGCGATGCGCAGCCCGCCCAGAAAATAGGGCAGCGCCGAGGGCAGTTGCAGAAACCGCAGCCGCTGCCAGCGCGTGGCGCCGTAGATCTTGAACAGATCGCGCAGGTTATGGTCGGCCGAGTTCAGCCCCAGCGTGGTGTTCGACAGGATCGGGAAGAAAGCCACGATCCACGCGCAGAGCAGCAGCCCCGCGATCTTGCTGTCGACATAGATGAAGATCAGCGGCGCGATCGACACGATCGGCGTGACCTGAAGGATCACCGCATAGGGGAAGAACGACATCTCGATGAACTTGCTCTGCGTGAACAGCACCGCAAGGCCGACCCCGCCCAGCACCGCCACGGTCAACGCCATCAGCGTGATCTGCAGCGTCACCAGCAGGGCGTCGAACAGGATCGGCCAATCGTTGATCAGGGTCTGGAACACAAGTCCGGGGCGGGGCAGGATGTAATGCGGGATCTCGTTCCAGACACAGATCCTGTCCCAGAAATACAGGGTCAGAATGACCACGATCGTGGGCAAGACCCATTTGCCGATTTTCTCGCGCCGGCGGGCGCGGGCACGGCGCAGCTCTTCCGCATCGACGATCTGCGTCACGGCCTGTTCGGCGGGTTCGGCAAGGGTCATGCGTGCTCTCCGATGGCGTCGTGCAGCGCCGCGCTGGCCGAGCGGCAATAGGCGGCATATTCGGGCGAGGTGCGGTACTCCTCGTCGCGCGGATAGCCCTGATCCACCGTCAGCTCATGGATCACCCGGCCCGGCCGCGCCGCCATCACCACGATGCGGTTCGACAGGAAAACCGATTCAAACACCGAATGGGTGACGAAGATGATGGTGCAGCCGATCTTGGCCTTCAGGTCAAGCAGGTCGTTGTTCAGCTTGTGGCGGGTGATCTCGTCAAGCGCGGCAAAGGGTTCATCCATCAGGATCAGCCGGGGCCGGGTCACCAGCGCGCGGGCGATGGCGACGCGCATCTTCATGCCCCCCGAAAGCTCGCGCGGATAGGCGTTGAGAAACTTCTCCAGCCCGACCAGCCGCAGGGTCTCCAGCACCTCGTCCTTCACCGCATTATAGGTCTTGCCGCGCAGCCGGAACGGCAGCCACACGTTTTGCGCCACCGTGGCCCAGGGCATCAGCGTGGGTTCCTGAAACACCACGCCCAGATCGCCCTGCCCCTTGCCCCCGTCCCAGCGGATCGCGCCGGAGGTCGGGTGCATGAGCCCGGAAATCAGCCGCAGCGCGGTGGATTTGCCGCAGCCCGAGGGGCCGAGCAGTGATACGAAATCCCCCCGGTTCACATCAAGCGACATGCCGCTCAGCGCGACAAGATCGCCGTTGAAAACCTTGGTGACATTGGCAACCGAAAGGATGCGGCTCTGTGTTTGCGCGGCGACCCCGGCCGCCGCGCCCTGTTGCACTTGATGCACGCTTATTCGCCCATCAGCTTCTTTTTCACCGGCAGCGCCACGCCGGTGTTGGAAAACTCGAGGCTATAGACCTTCGACAGATCCAGCCCCGGCGCCACGACACCGGCCGCGACCATCTTGTCGTAGAAGCCCTCGATGGTTTCGGCCGTCATCGCCCCGATGCCCATCTCCAGCGAGGTGCCGCTGTCGACGATGCCGTATTCCTTCATCGCCTCGATCGAAAACGCGATCTGCTCGTCGCTCATTTCGGGGTTCTGCGACTGGATCAGCGCATTGCCCGCCGACGGATCGCCATAGAGGTAGTTGGCCCAGCCGATCGACGAGCCTTCGACAAAGCACTTCACCACTTCGGGCTTTTCGTCGATGGTGCTCTGCATGGTCTCGACCAGCGTGGCATAGGTGTCGAACCCGGCATCGGCGATCACGAAGACATCGGGCTTGAACCCGCCCTCGCGCTCGACGGCGAAGGGCTCCGACGTCACGTAGCCCTGCTGGCCCGAGTTTTCATCGGCGATGAACGGCGCGGGGTTGAACGTGTAGGGCACGCGCGTTTCGGGCGCGAACCCGTATTCGTTGATCATCCACTGGTAATAAGACTGATAGCCGGCATCCCCGATGAACAGCTTGTCGAGCGTCTTGAGATCCTCGAAGCTGCTGACCTTGCCCGGATGGGTCAGGATCACCTGCGGCTCTTTCTGGAAATGCGCGGCCACCACCTTCAGCGGAATCCCCTGCTCGATCGCGTTGAACGGCAGCAGAAGGTTGCCGGCCATGTTGAAGTCGAGCTTGCCCGCCATCAGCAGCGCGCGGTTGTTCACCTGCGGGCCGCCGGGCACGATGGTCACGTCCAGGCCGCAGGCCTCATAGGTCCCGTCGGCGACGGCCTGATAATAGCCGCCATGCTCGGCTTCCGGCACCCAGTTGGTGCCGAAAGATACTTTTTCCAGCGCCACGGCGGATGTCGCCGCAAGCGCCATGGCAGCGGTTGCGGCCGCGCGTTTCAGGATCATGGGAGCCTCCGTAAATATATGTGCGAGCCGACGCTAGAAGCAGTCGGTGCGCAGGTTCCAGACCGCAGAGCACGAACCCTGTGTGTTTCGGAAAATTGCACATTAATGCGGCATGTTTCCAGAAGATTCGCATATATTTCCGTCATTCCCGCTTTTGCGCCCCAAGGTCATTTGCGCGGAAATTTCCGAAGCGCCACGCTCATTTCCGAAACACTCGCCGCTCGCTGAAGGAGGCCGCCATGCGCCCGCTGACCCCCACATCCATCCGCGCCCCGTTCGCCCGTTACGCCCATGGCATAGAGGTTCCGGCCGGGGCGCGGCTGGTGGTCACCTCCGGCCAGCTTGGCGTGCGCGCGGATGATACCGTGGCAAAGACGGCGGCCGAACAGGCCACGCAGTGTTTCGCGAATATCACCGCCATTCTGGCCGAGGCCGGCATGGCGCCCGCCGATACCATCCGCATCAACGCCTTCGTCACCGACCGGGCGCATATGTCGGGCTACATGCAGGCGCGTGATGCCTGGCTGGCGGATGTCGCGCAGCCGCCAGCCTCGACCCTTGTGATCGTCTCGGGCTTCACCCGGCCCGAATTTCTGGTGGAGGTCGAAGTGACCGCCGCTGCGCCGTGATCCTTAATCCAGCACGTCCACGTCGACCGACTGCCGCGTGGTATGCGCCCCCGACGACCGCGAAACCCCCTTCACCGGGGCCACGTCGGAATAGTCGCGCCCGCGGGCGATCACCACGTGATCCATCGAAACGTGAACGGCGTTCGTGGGATCGTATTCGACCCAGCCCATTTCATGGCCGCACCAGGCCCGCACCCAGGCATGCATCGCATCCGCGCCTTCCAGCCGGGGCTGCCCTTCGGGCGGGACCGTCCGCAGAAAGCCGCTGACATATCCGGCGGGCATGCCCAGGCTGCGCAGGCAGGTGATCATGATATGGGTGAAATCCTGACAGACGCCGTGGCGGTTGGCGAAAGCCTCGGAGGCGGGCGTATCGACGGTGGTCGCCTCCGCGTCGAATGTCATGTCACGGTGCAGCGCCTGCCCGAGCGCCTCGACCGCGTCAAAGGCGGTGGCCGCGTTGGCGGTGGCCTCGATGCCATAGGCCTCCATCTCCGGATCAAAGGCGATGCGCGGCGACGTCCCCAGGAAATGATGCGGCGCCCATGGATCCAACTCGCGGTAATCGGCGACTTCGCGTTCAAGCAGATCCAGCCGCGGCGACATATCGAGCCACCCGCCCCGCAGCATCCGCTCGACCCGCGCCTGCACCGAAAACAGGGTGGTCTTGTGCGGGGTGTCGAACACCACCTCGTTGGTCACGTTCTGAAAGAAATCGCTCCCGCCCAGCCATTCACGCGGCTGCGGTTCGATCGTCAGACTGCCCGCGATCAGCCGCTGTTCAAGGGGCAGATCGGCAGGCATCAGGCGCAGCAGGTTGCGCCCCGACGCGGCGGGCCGATCGTAGCTGTATTCGATTTCCATGCGGATATCGTAGATCATGGCCAGCCTATCGCAGATATGCGTGGGTCAGGTTTTCCGACACGCTCAGGATCTCCGTCGACAGCCGCGCCAGAAAATCGCCATCGACATCTTCGGGGTTTTGCAGCGAAAGATCGGTATGGGCCCGCAGCACCGAGCGCTGAAGCCCCGAGAGCCGCCGGTGCGGCGCGTTGCCCGGCAGAAACTGCAGATGCTGCCGGATCTCCTCAAGCTGAAACAGAACCGACCGGGGGTTGAGCCCGTCAAGCGCCAGCAGGTCCAGAACCGTGCCCCTGTCGGTGGATACCGAATAGCGGCGCCGGTGCGACATGGCGCTGTCGCCGATCTCGATCACCAGATCGAGCGCGCCCTCGGCGGCGTCGGGATCGGAAAAGGCCAGCAGGCTGCCCGTCATGTTCGCGGCACGCTCCAGCGCCCGCCCGATCGACAGGAAGCGCCAGCCGTTGAAGCGGTACATGTTATCCTGCACAAGCCCCGAAAAGCCCGATACCTGCCGCAAAAGCCGGCCCATTGCCCGTGCCGCATCATCGCCGGGCGCCACCTTGCCGATCAGCCCCCGCGTGGTTTCCATCAGTTCGCTGAGCGCGGCCGAACCATCGACGGAAAACCTGTCGCGCACATGCCCCGCGCTTGAATTGGCGGCCGAAAGCGCGCCCATCAGGGCATCGGGGATGGGCTCGTCCGGGTCGACCCCGAGCCCGGCCAGATAGGTCGCGATCGCCGCCGGCAGCGGCGCCTCGGGGTTGGCGGTTTCGGCCAGGCGGGCGTGATAGGCGCGCAGGATGCGCAGCATATGCTCCGTGCGCTCCACATAGCGGCCCAGCCAGAACAGGTTGTCCGCGGCACGGCTGGGCAGCGCGCCGGGCTGGTTGCGGTCCACGGTTTCGGCGGCGCGCGGCAGCATGGTCTCGCTCTGTGCCCGGCGCGCGCCGATCACCCAGACGTCGGACACCAGCCCGCCCTTCTGCATCGCCAGCCCGGTCGACGCATCCGACAGGCCGATCCGCGCGAAGCCGCCCGGCATCACCTGCCAGCCGCTGGCGGTGCGCGCCAGAAACACCCGAAGGCTCATCGGCCGGGGCTGCAGGCGGCCGTCCACAAAGGCGGGGGTCGTCGAAAGCTGCACCTGTTCCTGCCCCACCAGGCGCGGGCCGTCATGGGCGATCCGCGCGGCAAGCGCCTCGGCGCCCAGATCCTGCGGCAGCATGTCCTCCAGCTCGAAGGCCAGGCCGGTGGAATAGGCCCCGCTGATCGTCATCCCCCGCGCATTGGCCTGCACATAGGCCCGCTCCTTGGCGCCGCCGCACCACCAGGTGGCGATATTCGGCATGCGCAGCGGTTCATCCAGCAGCACCCTCGACAGTTTCGGCAGGAACGCCAGAAAGGCGCGCGCCTCCAGAACCCCGGCCCCCAGCGCGTTGACCATGGTGACAGACCCGTTGCGCAGCGCCCCGACAAGGCCCGGCGTGCCCAGCCGCGACCCTTCGTTCAGCTCCAGCGGATCGGCCCATGAGGCATCCAGCCGCCGCCACAGAACCGAAATCGGCTTCAGCCCGTCGACCGTGCGCACCATGAGCCGCCCGCTGTCCACGACCAGATCCTCGCCCTCCAGCAGCATGAAGCCCAGATAGCGCGCGATATAGGCATGTTCGAAATAGGTATCGTTCATCGGCCCCGGCGTCAGGATGCCGACACGGCTGCTTTCGCTGGCGCGCAGCCCCATGAGCGCATCGCGAAAGGCGCGGAAGAAGCCGGCCAGCCGGGTGACATTGGCATTGTCATAAAGGCCCGAATAGACACGCGCGGTGGCGATGCGGTTTTCCAGCGCGAAACCGGCGCCAGAGGGCGCCTGCGTCCGGTCACTCAGCACCCACCACTGTCCTTCGGGGCCGCGGCCGATGTCGAAGGCCACGAAATGCAGGAAATGCCCCGAACGCGGCCGCACCCCGACCAGCGGGCGCAGCCAGTCGGCGTTCTGCGCCACCAGCGGCGGCGGCAGGTGGCCCTCGGCGACCAGCCGGTTGTCGCCGTAAAGATCGGCCAGAACCGCCTCCAGCAGATCGGCGCGCTGGGTCAGGCCGGCGGCGATCTCATGCCACTCGGCCTCGGCGATCAGCACCGGCATATGGCTCAGCGGCCAGTCGCGGTCGCTTGCCTCGGCCGGGGCATAGCGGCGGTAGAACACTCCGGCGTCGCGCAGATACTGGTCGCCCCGGCTCATCCGGGTGGCCATGTCCTCGGGGTTGATCCGCGCCAGCCGCTGCATGAAGGCCGACCAGACCGGGCGCACCTGCCCGTCGGGCCCGAGCAGTTCGTCGGGCACCCCGTCGGGGCGGCGGTAGGCGCTCAGAAACGCCGCCAGCGCGTCGGTCGACATGTCCTCCCCCTGCGCTTTCATGGCCTAGATCCCGGGCATCCGGCGCAGATCCAGCGTCATCGGAAATTCCCGGTGCGGGGTCTCGTCTGGCGGCAGGTAGGCGTCGGGGGTATGGCCGCGCGGCTCGAACCGCGCCAGGCGGCGGGCCTCGGCCTCATTGCCGTTGACCGGGAAGGTATCATAGCTGCGCCCGCCCGGATGGGCCACGTGATAGACGCATCCGCCCAGCGCGCGACCGGTCCAGGTGTCGAAGATATCGAAGGTCAGCGGTGCGTTCACCGGCAGCACCGGGTGCAGCGCCTGCGCCGGCTGCCACGCCTTGAAGCGCACCGCGCCGACCGACACGCCGCCGGTTTCGGTTTTCTGCAACGGCACCCGGCGCTGGTTGCAGGTGACGACATAGCGTTCCGGGTCGGTGGTGGTCAGTTGCACCTGCAGCCGTTCCACCGAACTGTCGGTATAACGCACCGTGCCGCCGATCGCGCCGGTTTCGCCCAGCACATGCCACGGTTCCAGCGCCTGCCGGATTTCCAGATGCACGCCTTCATATTCCACTTCGCCGCAGAACGGAAAGCGGAACTCTGCCTGCGCCTTGAACCAGTCGGGCGACAGATCGAACCCATGCTCCCGAAGGTCGCGCAACACGTCGAGGAAATCCTCCCACACGAAATGCGGCAGCATGAACCGGTCGTGCAGCCGCGTGCCCCAGCGGATCGGGTGCCCGCCCAGCGGGCTTTGCCACATCCGCGCGATCAGGGCGCGGATCAACACCTGCTGGGCCAGGCTCATGCGCGGGTCGGGGGGCATCTCGAAGCCCCGGAACTCGATCAGGCCAAGCCGGCCGGTGGGGCCGTCAGGGGAATAGAGCTTGTCGATGCAGATCTCGGCGCGGTGGGTGTTGCCTGTCACGTCGATCAGGATGTTGCGCAGCAGCCTGTCCAGCAGCCAGGGCATCGGCGGCGTGCCCTGCCCCGGACGCGGGATCTGCGCCAGCGCGATTTCCAGCTCATAGAGGCTGTCATGCCGGGCCTCGTCGATGCGCGGCGCCTGGCTGGTCGGGCCGATGAACAGGCCCGAGAACAGGTAAGACAGGCTGGGGTGCCGCTGCCAGTGCAGGATCAGGCTTTTCAGCAGATCGGGCCGGCGCAGGAACGGGCTGTCCAGCGTCGTCGCGCCGCCCACCACCACATGGTTGCCGCCGCCGGTGCCGGTATGGCGCCCGTCGATCATGAATTTCTCCGCCCCGAGCCGCGTCTGGCGCGCCTCTTCATAGACGGTTTCGGTGGTGGCCTTGCATTCGTCCCAGTTGGCGGCGGGGTGGATGTTCACCTCGATCACGCCGGGGTCGGGGGCCACGCGGATCACGTTGAGGCGCGGATCATGCGGCGGCGAATAGCCTTCGATATGCACCGGCAGGCCCTGCCGCGCCGCCGCCGCCTCTGCCGCGGCCACAAGCTCCAGGTAATCCTCGACCCGTTCCACCGGCGGCATGAACACGCACAGCCGCCCGTCGCGCGGTTCGACCGAAATCGCGGTGCGCACGGCGCCGCCGATCGTGCCCAGTTCCTGCTCGACCACATCCTGCTGCCCCGTGCCCTCGGCGTCTTCGATCTTGGTCACCCGCTGGGTGTGATCCGCCGAAATTTCCGGCCCGCCCGCCTCCTGCGGCTTGAAACCGGGCAGCGGCCCGCGCGGTTCGGTCGGGTCGGCGATGTTGGTATAGGGGTATTGAGAGGCCGGCACATGCGGCAGGGTGCCCAGCGGCAGGCGATAGCCCACGGGGCTGTCACCCGGCACCAGATAGATATGCCCGCGCCGCACCTTCCATTTTTCCGAGCGCCAGCGCCGCCCGCCCGCCCTGGCCTGCCAGCGCTGCACCGGCAACACGAAACCCGAAGGCTCGGTCAGCCCGCGCCCGAACACCCGCGCGATGCGGTGCCGTTCCTCGGGGTCTTTCAGCTTGGAATTTTCCGGCGTCACATTCTCTGGCAGATTGGCTTCCTTGATGATCCATTCCGCCGGGTCCTCGAAGGCGGGAGCGACGAAATCAGGCTCCAGCCCCAGCGCGCCGGCGATGTCTTTCATCAGGGTTTCGGCACTGTCGGCATTCGCCCCCGTCTGCGCCCCTTCGCGGGCGATCAGATCGGGATTCTGCCAGATCGGCGCGCCGTCCTTGCGCCAGTAGAGCGAGAAGGTCCAGCGCGGCAGGCTTTCGCCCGGATACCACTTGCCCTGCCCGTAATGCAGAAACCCGCCCGGCGCGAAGCGATCGCGCAGGCGGCGGATCAGCAGATCGGCACGCTCGCGCTTGGTGGGGCCGACGGCGGCGGTGTTCCATTCGTCACTTTCGAAATCGTCGATCGAAACGAAGGTGGGCTCGCCGCCCATGGTCAGGCGCACGTCGCCCTCGGCCAGTATCTTGTCCACCTTCGCGCCCAGCGCATCCAGCGCGTTCCAGGCATCGTCGGAGAACGGCTTGGTGATACGCGGATGTTCGGCCACCCGCGTCACGCTCATGTCGAAATCGAACGTCACCTCGGCCGGGCTGGCCATGCCGGTGATCGGCGCGGCGTTGCGGTAATGCGGCGTCGCGGCCAGCGGAATATGGCTTTCGCCAGTCAGCAGGCCCGAGGTCGGATCCAGCCCGATCCAGCCGGCGCCGGGGATGTACACCTCGCACCAGGCGTGCAGGTCGGTGAAATCGTGATCCGTGCCCGACGGGCCGTCCAGCGCCTCCAGATCGGGTTTCAGCTGGATCAGATAGCCCGAAACGAACCGCGCCGCAAAGCCCAGATGGCGCAGCACCTGCACCAGAAGCCAGCTTGAATCGCGGCATGATCCCTTGCCGACATGCAGCGTTTCTTCGGGCGTCTGCACCCCCGGCTCCATCCGGATGACATAGCCGACCTGGTTGGCGACATGGGCATTCAGCCCGACAAGGAAATCCACCGTCCGCTCTTCCGAGCGGTCGATGCCGTTCAGAAACTCCTGCAGCGCCTGCCCCGCGGGCTCTGCGGTGCGATAGATCGACAGATCCGGCAGAATGTCGTTGGAATAGTCGAAGGGCCAGTGTTCGGCGCTGTCTTCCACGAAGAAATCAAACGGATTGTAGACCGACATGTCGGCCACCAGATCAACCTCGATCTTCAGCTCGCGTACCGGCTCGGGGAACACATAGCGCGCCAGCCAGTTACCATATGGATCCTGCTGATAATTCACGAAGTGATCCGCCGGGCTGACCTTCAGTGAATGCGAGATCACCCGCGTGCGGCTGTGCGATGCGGGCCGCAGCCGGATGACCTGCGGCCCCAGCGTCACCGGACGATCGTATATATAGTGGGTCAGATGGTGAATGGCGGCTTTGATGGACATTTTTGTTTTGGCCTCGTTGAATGTGTTCAACCTTCCACAAATCCAAAGCTTAGACTATCCGGTTTTTTTCGCATCCGCAGAATGGCCGCGCGGCGCGGCGATTTCGGCGGGTGCACTCGGGGTGAAACCGTGGCAGGCTGGGTCGGTCACAAACGGAGAATCGCACCGCATGCCCGGCATTGCCCTGATCGTCTTCACCGATCTTGATGGTACGTTGCTGGATCATGACAGCTATTCACATGCCGCCGCCGCGCCCGCCCTGCGCCAATTGCGCGACAAGGGCGTGCCGGTGGTGCTGGCCAGTTCCAAGACCGCGGCAGAGATCGCGCCATTGCGGGCAGAGCTCGGGTTTTCCCACGTTCCGGCGATTGTCGAAAACGGGGCCGGCGTTCTGGCCCCCGGCGCCGGGGCGGACGGTGGTGATGCCGATTATGCCCGGCTGCGGCGCATTCTGGCCACGTTGCCGGCAGAGCTGCGCGCGGGCTTTCAAGGCTTTGGTGATTGGGGCCCCGAGGGTATCGCGCGGGAAACCGGGCTTTCGCCCCAGTCCGCCGCGCTCGCCGCGCGGCGCAGTTTTTCCGAACCCGGCCTGTGGTCGGGGGCGGCAGATGCAAGGCAGGCCTTCCTTGACGCGCTGGCGGCACATGGCGTGCGGGCGCGCGAGGGCGGGCGGTTTCTGACGCTGTCCTTCGGCGGCACCAAGGCCGCGCAGATGGGCGCGATTGCCGCGCGATACGGCAACCCTTTCATCGTGGCGCTTGGCGACGCCCCCAATGACACCGAGATGCTGGAGCGCGCCGATCTCGGGATCGTCGTCGCCAATCCGCACCGCGCACCACTTCCGGATATGGCCGGCGAAGACGCCGGCCATATCCGACGCACAACAGAACCCGGACCTTCGGGATGGAACCGTGCCATGTTAGACGTTATCGTCGAGCGTGGCATTTGAGGAGGAGACGCGACCGTGGCTGATTTTCACCAGAACGGAAATGTGGCGACGCTGCACAACCTCCGCACGACAACGCCCGAGGCGCTCGCCCATGAGCTTGCGACTTTCGCCCAGACCCGCAAGATCAGCCTGATCCTGCCCTCGCTGTTCTCGGAGCTGGAGGGCGACGCCCTGCCCCACATTCTCGACGAGCTGTCGGAGGTCTCCTATCTGCACCGCATCGTGATCGGGCTCGACCGGGCGAACGAGGCGCAATACCGCCACGCCCGGCAGTTCTTTTCGCGGCTGCCGCAGGAACATGTGGTAATCTGGAACGACAGCCCGCGCATGAAGGCGATCCACGGGCGGCTGGGCGATCTGGGCCTGTTTCCGGGCGAGCCGGGCAAGGGCCGCAACGTCTGGTTCTGCCTTGGCTATACACTGGCCTGCAAGGACAGCGCCGTGGTGGCCCTGCACGATTGCGATATCGTGACCTATTCACACGAGATGCTGGCGCGGCTGGTCTATCCGGTGGCCAACCCGAACTTTCCCTATCAACTGGCCAAGGGCTATTACCCCCGCGTGGGCGACGGCAAGCTGAACGGGCGGGTCAGCCGGCTGCTTGTCAGCCCGCTGCTGATCGCGATGAAGAAGGTGATCGGCGACCGTGACTACCTCGATTTCCTGCGCAGCTTCCGCTATCCGCTGTCGGGTGAATTCGCGATGCGCGTGGCCCCGCTTCCCGATCTGCGCATCCCGTCCGACTGGGGGCTGGAAATCGGTGTTCTGTCCGAGGCCTGGCGCAACCTGGCGCCGAAATCGGTCTGTCAGGTCGAGATTGCCGACAACTACGACCACAAGCACCAAGAGGTGTCGGAAGACGACGCCAGCACCGGCCTGTCGCGCATGTCGATCGATATCTGCAAGTCGATTTTCCGCAAACTGGCCACCGATGGCACCGTCTTTTCCGAAGAGATCTTCCGCTCGCTGAAGGCGACTTATTACCGTTCGGCGCTGGACCTGCTGGATTGCTATCACAGCGACGCCCGGATGAACGGCCTGCATATCGACCGCCACAAGGAAGAAAAGCTGATCGAGCTGTTCGCGCGCAACATCGTCGAGGCCGGGCACATCTTTCTCGACAACCCGTCGGAAAGCCCGTTCATCCCGACATGGAGCCGGGTGAACGCCGCGGATTCAGCGCTGATGACCGACATGCTGCGCGCCGTGGCGGATGATTACGACGAATATTGCTAAGGCCACGGCGGCGTACGATTTCAGGGCCGTTTCAGACCAATCGGCACATTTTCGGCAAACAGCGCTTTACCGTGAAACGCCAAAGGCACGAAGGCGCCATGCTTTGTTCACACGGCCCCGGCACGTCGCCCCGACGGGATACATCCCTCAACCGTCCGATTTCGGATATGTGGTGCGGGCGGTGGGACTCGAACCCACACGGGGCGAACCCCTTCAGATTTTAAGTCTGATATGTCTACCATTCCATCACGCCCGCATCTTGGCGCCGTCACTCTTACCGTCACTAGAGCCCAACGCGGCAGCCTCTGTGCAACAGCTTGGCCCCCACAGGTTTCGCCGCACGGCCCCGAGGGTTACCAATGCCAACTCGCGGGCCTCTGGTTCGGGGACAATAGGCATTGAGAGGCCGGAGTAAAGCGGGCTGGGATGTTTTCCAGCGCCCGGGCCGGCATGCGGGCCGTGCCCGCCGCCCCGCTCAAAACAGCCGCATCCGCCCGCAATGGCTTGACCTGTCGGAAAGGCAGGGTAGCGTGGCGCCATGTTCCCGATCCGCGATCACAACCCGTCAAGCCGCACACCCTTCGTCACCTATGCGCTGATCGCGGTGAACGTGGTTGTCTTTGTCAGTTATTGGCCCCTGTTTGCCGACCAGATGGAGCTGCAGCGGTTTTTCTATACCTGGGCGCTGATCCCGGCGGCCTTGACCGAGCACGGCGTATGGCATGGGCTTTTCACGTCGATGTTTCTGCACGGCGGGCTGATGCATCTGATCGGCAACATGGTGTTCCTGTGGATCTTCGGCGACAACCTGGAAGACGAGCTGGGGCATGGCGGCTTTCTGGGGTTCTACCTCGTCGGCGGGCTGGCGGCCTCGCTGTTTCAGATTCTGGCCGCCCCGCATTCGCCGGTTCCCGTGGTCGGCGCCTCGGGGGCGATCGCGGCGGTGATGGGGGGATATCTTCTGATGTTCCCGCGCGCGCGCGTCGATGTGCTGTTCATCTTCATCATCTTCTTCCGGATCTTCCCGCTGCCCGCCTGGGTCTTGCTGGGGGTGTGGTTCGGGCTGCAGATCTTCAGCGGCGCCTCGACACCGGCGGATGGCGGCGGCGTGGCATACTGGGCCCATGCGGGCGGCTTCGCCGCCGGGCTGGTCATGATGCTGCCCTCCTGGCTCAGGCGCGGCGGGCCGGGGTACTGGAGCCGCACCCACGGCCTTCCGCCCCACCCCGAGAAACTTTACCGCCGCACCACCATCCCCGTTGTCAGGAGGCGCAGATGACCCGAAAGCTAACATGCCATTGCGGCGCGATCGAACTGAAGGTGGAACTGTCGGATGGCCTCAACACCGCGCGGCGCTGCGATTGTTCCTATTGCCGCCGGCGCGGCGCGATCATGGCGTCGGTGCCGCTGGGCGGGCTGACCATCGTGAAAGGTGCCGATCACATCGCGCTTTATACCTGGGGCACGGGTGTGGCGAAGCACTACTTCTGCCCGACCTGCGGGATTTACACCCACCATCAGCGCCGCTCGAACCCCAATGAATACGGGGTGAACGTGGGCGCGCTCGAAGGCGTCAACCCGAGCAAACTGGGCGAGATTCCCTGGTCGGACGGGGTGAACCACGAGTCCGACCAGCCGAACCCCTGAGATCAGCCGCCGCGGACGACTTTCGCGAAACTGTCGAAGATGGGTTCGTTGGCGGCAATAACCTCGCCATCCTCCATGATGTCGCCATCCACACGGATCGGGGCGATCAGGCCGCCCGCCTCGCGCACCAGCAACAGCCCGGCGGCCATGTCCCAGGAATTCAAACGGCGTTCCCAGAACCCGTCATAACGCCCCGCCGCCACATAGGCGAGATCCAGCGCGGCGGCGCCCCAGCGGCGCACCCCGGCGCATTGCGGCAGCAGGCGCGCAAGATCCTGCAATGTGGCCGGCAGATCGGCGCGGCCCCCGAAAGGCAGACCGGTGGCGAAGATCGACTCGATCATGCGGTGGCGCCCCGATACCCGCAGGCGGGTGTCGTTCATCCATGCCCCGGCGCCCTTTTCCGCGACGAACATTTCTTCTTTCGCGGCGTCGAACACCACGGCGGAAACGATTTCGCCCTTGTGCTCCAGCGCGATGGAAACGGCCCAGTGCGGCAGGCCGTGCAGGAAGTTGGTGGTTCCGTCCAGCGGATCGACGATCCAGCGGCGGGTCGGGTCGGCGCCCTCGACGGGCGCGCTTTCCTCACCCACCCAGCCGTAGTTCGGGCGCGCCTCCATCAGATCGTCGCGTATGATCTTTTCGGCGGCGATATCGGCGCGCGATACGAAATCCCCGGCACCCTTCATCGAGACCTGAAGGTTCTCGACCTCGCGGAAATCCTTCACCAGGCTGCGGCCCGCTTTGCGCGCGGCCTTGATCATGATGTTGAGGTTTGCGCTGCCTTGCATGACGGGACTCCTTTGTCAGGCCGCGCGTATACGCTGATGCGCTGCGATTGCCAAGGGTCATGCCCGCCGCCGCCGGCCCCGATCATGATGCGCAAAATCACCCCGGATTCTCATGGAAACCCCGGCTACGCCCGCTGCAGCTTCACCGGCTCGGTGCGGGCCAGCCGGATGAAATGCGCCATGAAGGGCTTGGTCGTATCCTCATCCCGCGTGGCCGCATACATCCGCCGCGTGACCCCCTCTTTTGTCAGCGGCCGGGTCACGAATTCGGCGTTGGAGCGGGCATCCCGCACCACCCAGTCGGGCAGCACGGCAACGCCCCGGTTCGACGCCACGAGCATCAGGATAACCGCGGTCAGCTCCACCTGACGGATCGAACGGGGCTCGATCCGGGCGGGCGTCAGCATCTCGGTGAACACATCCAGACGGGCGCGATCCATCGGATAGGTGATCAAAAGCTCGTCGCGCAGGTCTTCGGCCTCGATATAATCCTTCGCGGCCAGCGGATGCCCGGCTGCGGCCACGAAAACCGGGGCATAGTCGAACAGCGGCGTGAAGGTGATACCGTCGATCTGCTCGGGGTCGGAGGAGATGACAAGATCGATCTCCTCGCGCGCCAGGGCGGGCAAGGCGCCGAAGGAAAGGCCGGCGCGGATGTCCACATCCACCTCGGGCCAGGATTTGCGAAACTCCTCCAGCACCGGCAGCAGCCAGTCGAAACAGGCGTGGCACTCCATGGCGATGTGCAACCGGCCCGACTTGCCAGAATGCAGCGCGCGAAACTCCTCTTCGGTCGCGGCCACCTCGGGCAGCACCCGTTCGGCCAGCCGCAACAGCTTGAGCCCCGCCACCGACAGTTTCAGCGGCTTGGAGCGGCGTACGAACAGCTCCATCCCCACCTGATCCTCGAGCCCCTTCACCTGATGGGACAGCGCCGATTGGGTCATGTGCAACTGATCGGCCGCGCGGGCCAGCCCGCCGGCTTCATGAATCGCCCGGATTGTGCGAAGATGCCTCAGTTCCAGGTGCATATTGTCGCCATTTTCATATTGTTCTTGAGAATTATGAATTTGTTTCACAAGTAAGGCTGTGTCACAAGACTGCCAACCCTGAATTCAAACTGGATATTCCCATGCCCGCCCCGCGCATCTCTTTCGAGTTCTTCCCGCCGCAATCGCTTGAGGCGAGCTTTCGGCTGTGGGACACGGTACAGACGCTGGCGCCGATGAAGCCGGAGTTCGTGTCGGTGACCTATGGCGCGGGCGGCACCACCCGCAAGCTGACCCATGATGCGGTGACGACGATCCACAAGAATTACGGGCTGAACGTGGCCGCGCATCTGACCTGCGTCGATGCCTCCCGCGATGAAACGATGGAAATCGTCAACGCCTATGCCGCGGCCGGCGTGACCGAGATCGTCGCGCTGCGCGGCGATCCGCCCAAGGGGCAGAGCGGTTTCACCCCCCACCCCGATGGGTTTGCGGATTCGGCCGAACTGGTGGCCGCGCTGGCCGAGACGGGCAAGTTCAACATCCGTGTCGGCGCCTATCCCGATCCGCACCCGGAGGCGAAAACGGGCGGCGATGATGTGCGCTGGCTGAAAAAGAAGATCGATGCCGGCGCCTCTTCGGCGATCACCCAGTTCTTTTTCGAGGCCGAAACCTTCTTCCGCTTCCGCGACGCCTGCGAAAAACAGGGGATCGACGCCCCGATCATTCCCGGCATCCTGCCGATCGACAACTGGTCGGGCGTGCGCAAATTCGCGGCCCGCTGCGGCGCGCATATCCCCGCCTGGCTGGATGACGCGTTCGAGGCCGCCGCGCGCGATGGCCGCGAAGAGCTGCTTTCAACCGCCATCGCGACCGAGCTGTGCTCTGAGCTGATCGACGGCGGCGTGGAAGACCTGCATTTCTACACCCTCAACAAGCCGCATCTGACGCGCGACATCTGCCACACCCTGGGGGTTCAGCCCGGCATGATCCTCGAAAACGTCGCCTGACCGGCCCGTTTCAGACGCCGTGCAGCATCTCGGGATCGTAGAACGGCAAGTCCCGCGTGCGGTTTTTCGGCTGTGCCGTCGGGTGCAGTGATTCCGACGCATCACGCCCCACGATGCGCGGCTTGCGGATCACAAACACCTTACCCCAGCCGCGATAACTGCCGACCGATGGCCCCTCGGGATCGCAGGGGAAACGCGCGATCCAGCCCTCGGGCAAGGGCACGCCGCAAAACTCCAGCTTGTCCAGCATCCACACGAGCGAAATATTGGCCAGCGCGCGCGCCGGTTCATAGCTTCCGATATGCCCGCCGACATCGCCATGGCACCCCCGGAACCAGACCTGTTCCACCCGCCCGTTCCAGTTCGGCGGACAGGACCACAGCACCGGCGCGAACGCCTCGCGGGTTTCATCGAGCGCCAGCGCGTGAAACCCGTGCCGCACCACATCGCTTAGCGCATGGTTGTGAAAGGCGTGCTGCGCCTCGCTTCTTTGCCACAGGAACGGCAGGCGCAAGCCAAGCGCCTTGACCGTATCCCACACCCCGACCATCTCGATCTCAGTGCGGGGATGGCAATAGGTCTGCGAAAAGATGCGCGCCGTGTCGGAACCGGGGGCGTTCTGATAGTGGCGATAGGCCTGCCGCACGTTGCGCACCGTCGCGTGATGGGTTCGCAGCAGACCGACCTTGTCGATCACCCCGGCCAGCGATCGCGCGGCATAGGCCCCGCGCGAATAGCCCATCAGGATGATCCGGTCTCCCGGATGATAGCGCGAGGCAAGATAGCCATAGGCGCGGCGGATCTGCCGGTTGATCCCGCGGCCGGTGGCCACCTGATGGGTGCTGCGCCAGTTGGGCCACTGAATGCCCGCCTCGTAATACAGCGAGACCAGCGCCGAGGCCGGAAGCTCGCGCAGCAGCTTGTAGGTGGTTCCCGCATGGGTCTGGTTTTCGCCCGAAAGCGCGGACATCGTGCCATCCAGGATCACCACATGCGTCACCGGCGGGCGGGCGGATGTGCGGCGGCGTGCCTCGGTTTCCCGAAAGCCGCGCAGCCACTGCAATATGTTTCTCGCCAGACGCAATGCTCGCCCCGATCAGAACTGTCCCGGCCCGGTTGCGCGTGAAAGCAGCGCCCGCCATGCGCAGACCGCTTAGGGAACATAGCCCGCCGCGCCGCGGCGGCAATTGCCCGGCGCGTTCCGGGCCATCATCATCCTGCCGCGCGGCGCTGTCCAGCATATAGGAACGGCATCTCCCTGCCCCTTCGGGCTATGGCAGCAGCCCGAGGACCACCGCCTTTTCCAACGCGCCATAGCCGTTGAACCGGGTCGCCGTGGCGGTCGAATAGGCGCCCATGCCGAAGAACAGGATATAGTCGCCCTCGGCCATATCACCCGGCAGGCGCAGCACACCCGGCAGACGATCAAGGCTGTCGCAGGTGGGGCCGAACAAGACCCTCTCCACCGGCGCGCCACACCGGGGCGCGCCCGCCGGGTCGAGCACCGCGATACGGTCGATGCGCCCCATCAGCGGCGCCTCGGCCAGCCCGCCATAAATGCCATCGTTGAGGAACACATCGCCGCCATCGCGCAGCGCCTTGACCCGTGTGGCCAGGGCGACGCCTTCGGCGGCAAGCGCCCGGCCCGGTTCGCAAAGCAGCGCCGGCCCCTCCGGCCCGAACGCCGCGCGCGCCGCCTGCCCGATGGCGGCAAAAATGGGCCCCAACGCCGGCGCCCGCCCGCCTTCGCGATGCGAAGGGAAACCGCCGCCGACATTCAGCCGCGCCAGCGGCACGCCGGCCTTGTCCGAGATGCGCGCCGCCTCGGCGATATAAGTGGCCCAGGCCCGGGGATCATTGCATTGGGTGCCCGGATGAAACGTGATCGAGGGCCGAAAGCCGGCGGCCCCGACGCGGCGCAACAGCGCGGCCGCCTTTTCGGGCGGGGCGCCGAACTTGTCCCCGAAATCATAGACCGCACCCTTGACCGGAAGCTTGAAACGCACCGCAATCTCGGCCGTTCGCGGCAGGGCGGCCATCAACTTGTCCAGCTCGCTGAACGAATCGACGGCATAAGACACCACCCCCAGCTCGACGGCGCGGGCAATCTCTTCGGTCGAGCGCACAGGGTTGTTGTAATGCAGGGCCGCCTGCGGAACCGCCGCCCGGACCAGCGCCATTTCATCCGGCGAGGCGACATCAAAGGCCGAAACGCCCGCCGCCGCCAGATTCGACACCATGACAGCCTCGGGGTTGGCCTTTACCGCATAACTCACCTGCCCCGGAAACCCGTCTACAAAGCGGCGCGCGGCGCTTTGAATGCGCCGAGGCGCCGCATAGATAACCGGGTGATCCGGCCGCGTCAGGCGAAGATGCTCTGCGGGCGTCGTCCAGATATTTTGTTTCAAACCCATGTGATGCTCCCGTTTCCCGGTTTCAGGGTCTCGCAAGCGAAGGGCAGAATCACCATACAATCTGGGCGAAATGAATGCTATATTCGGCGATATGACGAAACCAATGGCATTTTGACATGGACGAGCTGGATCGGCGAATTCTTTCCCACCTCGCGAGGGACGCTCGCATGTCGGTCGCGGTTCTGGCGCGCGCCCTGAATGTCGCGCGATCGACGGTTCAGGCACGGCTGGAGCGGCTGGAAAGCTCGGGCATCATCGCCGGCTATACGCTGCGCCTTGGCTCGGCTGCCGCCAAAGGCCGGATCCGCGCAACGGTGCTGCTGTCGGTCGATCCGCGGGCGCAGGCCGGCGTCATCACCCGGCTACGAGCCATCGCCGAGCTCGACTCGGCACATACCACCAGCGGCCGGTTCGACCTTCTGCTTCAGGTCACGGCGGAAACGACGGCAGCGCTGGACGACATTCTGGATCAGATCGGCGCGATCCCCGGCATCCGCTCGTCGGAAAGCCTGATCCATCTGTCACAAAAGGTACAGCGGGCCGGGCAGCAGGACGCATGAAAAAGGCCGGGGTTTCACCCGGCCTTTCGTAAACATCGATCGGAAGATATCGAACCGATATCAGGCCGACTTGCGACGGCGGCGCACAGCAGCAAGGCTGCCCAGAGCACCAACCAGCAGCAGACCACCTGCCGGCACCGGAACCGCGGCGGCCGTGATTACGCGCATGTAATCGCCCGGGCTGATGGCCCACCAGCTTACGCTGACAGTTTTGTCGCTGATCGAATACTTGTCCCAGTTAGGTTCAAGGCCCCGCTCCCATGCCGCAGTATAGGACACAGCCGGCGCACCAAGAAAGTCCGAGGCCAACAGGGTATCAGTGGTCGAAATCACACCCAGGATCTTGCCCGAGAAGCTGACGCTTCCACCCTGACGAGACCAAAACAGCGGATCGAAGCCGACGTAGTGGCTGGACACTTTCGTACCGGCGCCAATCACGCCGCCATCAATAACCAGATCGACGCCCAGAGTGTAATCCTGCAGCTCGTTCAACGCATACAAGTCCGGCGTATCGAAGTTATCCTGACCGATGGTCATCGGCACGGTCGAATCCAGTTCGACGAACGAACCCGGACCGAATGTTACAGTACCTCCCACAACAGACGCATCAGCCGCGGATGCGACCATGCCTGCTGCGAAGAGGGCAGAAAGAAATTTCTTCATCGTTACCACTCCCAACCAAATTTCAACTTCTGGCCCTTGATACCAAGCCCGCCTGACTCGGGGAAGTGGAATTCGGAATGTGGCCGCAAAATGTCCAAAGAAAGGCGGCGCGCTTTTCCCGAACCGGAACAATCCCGAAAAACGCCCAGGAATGTCGCTAAATTCCGAACCTGACGGATCGCATGGCTTGGCCTTGACGGCTCGAATCGTTAGACGGTGACGCCAGGACTTATGAGTGGGACATCCGATGCCAATGGAAAAGACATTCGACGCCGCCGATGCCGAAGCGCGGCTCTACGATGCCTGGGAGAAATCCGGGGCTTTCGTGGCCGGGGCCAACGCCTCGCGGGATGAAACCTTCTGCATCATGATCCCGCCGCCGAATGTGACCGGCTCCCTACATATGGGGCATGCCTTCAATAACACCCTACAAGATATTCTTGTGCGCTGGCACCGGATGCGCGGCTTCGACACGCTGTGGCAGCCGGGCCAGGACCATGCCGGCATCGCCACCCAGATGGTGGTCGAACGCGACCTGGCCAAGGATAAATCCAACGCCACGCGCCGCGAAATGGGGCGCGAGGCATTCCTGGAAAAGGTCTGGGAATGGAAGGAAAAATCCGGCGGCACCATCGTCAATCAGCTCAAGCGCCTCGGCGCGTCATGCGATTGGTCACGCAACCGCTTCACCATGGACGAAGGCTTCCACGACGCGGTGCTGAAGGTCTTCGTCGACATGTATCACAAGGGGCTTATCTATCGCGGCAAGCGGCTGGTGAACTGGGACCCGCATTTCGAAACCGCGATCTCGGATCTCGAGGTGGAGAACATCGAGGTCGACGGCCACATGTGGCATTTCAAATACCCGCTGGCGGGCGGCGAGACCTATGAATATGTCGAAAAAGACGCAGACGGAAACGTCACCCTGCGCGAAATCCGCGACTATATCTCCATCGCCACCACAAGGCCCGAAACCATGCTGGGCGACGGCGCCGTGGCCGTGCACCCCAGCGATGAGCGTTACGCGCCGATCGTCGGCAAACTGTGCGAAATCCCGGTGGGCCCCAAGGAGCACCGCCGCCTGATCCCGATCATCACCGACGACTACCCCGACAAGGATTTCGGCTCGGGCGCGGTCAAGATCACCGGCGCGCATGATTTCAACGACTATCAGGTGGCCAGGCGCGGCGGCATCCCGATGTACCGGCTGATGGATACCCGCGGCACCATGCGCGACGACGGCACCCCCTACGCCGAAGCCGCGATGCGGGCGCAGAAGATTGCCGCCGGGGCGGGCTTCAGCGAGATCGAGGTGGACAGCCTGAACCTCGTCCCTGACGACTATCGTGGCCTCGACCGGTTCGAGGCGCGCAAACGGGTCGTGGCCGACATCACCGCCGAAGGTCTGGCCGTGATGATCCCCAACCCCGATGCGGGCAAAGAGGACGAGCCCGACGTCATTCCCTACGTCGAAGCCAAGAAGATCATGCAGCCCTTCGGCGACCGCTCGAAGGTGGTCATCGAGCCGATGCTGACCGACCAGTGGTTCGTGGATACCGCGCAGATCGTGCAGCCCGCGATTGACGCGGTCCACACCGGCGAGACGAAGATCCTGCCCGAACAGCATGAAAAGGTCTATTTCCACTGGCTGGAGAACATCGAGCCCTGGTGCATCTCCCGCCAGTTGTGGTGGGGGCACCAGATTCCGGTCTGGTACGGGCTTGATCTGTCGGCCCCCGATTTCCGCGATGACGAGGGCGACGGCGCCCTCGACGAGGTGGAACTGGGCCGCCTGCTTCTGGACGGGATGGTCCATCTGGGCGATATCCATCACTGCGCCCATGACTTCGGCGCGGTCGAGGATTCCTTCCGCGATGAGATCGCCGACATTCCGACGCCGCTCAACCACGCCCGCATCGTCGAAGTGCCCGACAAGCAGGCCGCGATAGAGGCGCTGGCCACAAGCCTCGCCGAGTACAACATCGATCAGGACCCGACCAAACTGGTCTATCCGGTCTGGCGCGATCCCGATGTGCTCGACACCTGGTTCTCCTCGGGCCTGTGGCCCATCGGCACGCTCGGCTGGCCCGAAGACACACCCGAGCTGCACAAATACTTCCCCACCGATGTCCTGGTCACCGGCTTCGACATCATCTTCTTCTGGGTCGCCCGGATGATGATGATGCAGCTTGCCGTGGTCGGCCAGGTGCCGTTCCACACCGTCTATGTCCATGCCCTCGTCCGCGACGAGAAGGGCAAGAAGATGTCGAAATCGCTGGGCAACGTGCTCGACCCGCTCGATCTGATCGATGAATACGGCGCCGACGCGGTGCGCTTCACCCTCACGGCCATGGCCGCCATGGGGCGCGACCTGAAGCTTTCCACGCAGCGTATCGCCGGATACCGGAATTTCGGCACCAAGCTGTGGAACGCCGCCCGCTTCGCCGAAATGAACGATGTGTTCGAAGGCTACGCCCCCGACGGCACGATCCCCCAACCGGCCGAAACGGTGAACAAATGGATCATCGGCGAAACCGCCAAGGCCCGCGCCGCCACCGACGAGGCGCTGGAAGCCTACCGCTTCAACGATGCCGCCAACGGGCTCTACGCCTTCGTCTGGGGCAAGGTCTGCGATTGGTACGTGGAATTTTCCAAGCCGCTGCTGCTGGATGGTGACGACGCGACCAAGGCGGAAACCCGCGCCACCATGGCCTGGGTGCTCGACCAGTGCCTGATCCTGCTGCACCCGATCATGCCCTATATCACCGAAGAGCTCTGGGGCACGCTGGGCGCGCGGCAAAAGATGCTGGTCCACGCCGACTGGCCGACCTATGGCACCGAACTGGTCGATGATGCCGCGGATCGTGAGATGAACTGGGCCATCGGCCTGATCGAGGAAATCCGCTCGGCCCGTGCACAGATGCATGTGCCGGTGGGGCTGAAACTGCCGATGCTGCAACTGGAGCTGGACGCCCCCGGCCAGGCCGCCTGGAGCCGCAACGAAACGCTGATCAAACGGCTGGCCCGGATCGAAAGCCTGACCCCGGCCGATGCCCTGCCCAAGGGCTGCATCACCATCGCGGTCGAGGGCGGCACCTTCGCGCTGCCGCTGGCCGATGTCATCGACGTGGCCGAGGAACAGGCCCGCCTGGAAAAATCCCTGCAGAAACTCGCCAGGGAACTCGGCGGGCTGCAGGGGCGGCTGAAGAACCCGAAATTCATCGAAAGCGCCCCGCAAGAGGTGATCGAGGAAACCAAAGAGCTCGCGGCCGCCAAGGTCGAGGAAACCGACAGGCTGAACGCCGCGCTGAAACGGCTGGCCGAACTGGCCTGATCTTCTTTTTCGCGGAAATATCCCCGCCGGAGGCATGAAGCTCTTTCCGCCTCCGGCGCCGTCGCGACAGTTGACATTTTCGCGCCCAACTCGCATGTCACCCGCACCATAACCCGCAACCGGGCGTTCCGTGGGCGCCAAACCGACGAGGAGGCCCGCATGGCCCAGATTTCTCTCACCTTCCCTGATGGCAATGCGCGTGACTACGCGGCCGGTGTAACCCCCGCCCAGGTCGCCGCCGACATTTCCACCTCTCTGGCGAAAAAGGCGATCTCCGCCACCGTCAACGGCGCGCATTGGGATCTGCAGTGGCCGATCGCCCAGGATGCGTCGATCGCCATCAACACGATGAAAGACGACGCCCCCGCGCTGGAGCTGATCCGCCACGACCTGGCCCATATCATGGCCCGCGCGGTGCAGGAGCTGTGGCCGGATGTGAAGGTCACCATCGGCCCGGTGATCGAAAACGGCTGGTATTACGATTTCGACCGCGAAGAGCCCTTCACCCCCGAGGATCTGGGCGAGATCGAAAAGAAGATGAAGGAAATCATCAACCGCCGCGACCCCGTCACCACCGAGATCTGGGACCGCGACCGCGCGGTGAAATTCTACGAGGCCAACAACGAGCCCTACAAGGTCGAACTGATAGAGGCCATTCCCGGCACCGAACCGCTGCGCATGTACTGGCACGGCCATTGGCAGGATCTGTGCCGCGGCCCGCATCTGCAGCATACCGGTCAGGTGCCCGCCGACGCGTTCAAGCTGATGAGCGTGGCCGGCGCCTATTGGCGCGGCGACAGCGACCGCGCGATGCTGCAACGCATCTACGGCGTGGCCTTCAAGAACAAGGAAGACCTCAAGGCGCATCTGCACATGCTCGAAGAGGCCGCCAAGCGCGACCATCGCAAGCTGGGCCGCGAGATGGATCTGTTCCACATGCAGGAAGAGGCGCCGGGCCAGATCTTCTGGCACCCCAACGGCTGGCGCATCTACACCACGCTGCAGGATTACATGCGCCGCCGCCAGAACGCCGGCGGCTATGTCGAGGTCAACACCCCGCAGGTGGTCGACCGCAAGCTGTGGGAAGCCTCGGGCCACTGGGAAAAATACCAGGAGCATATGTTCATCGTCGAGGTAGACGAAGAGCATGCCCGCGAAAAGGCGGTGAACGCGCTGAAACCGATGAACTGCCCGTGCCACGTGCAGATCTTCAACCAGGGCCTGAAATCCTACCGCGACCTGCCGCTGCGCATGGCCGAATTCGGATCATGCAACCGCTATGAGCCTTCGGGCGCGCTGCATGGCATCATGCGGGTGCGCGGCTTCACCCAGGACGATGGCCATATCTTCTGCCGCGAGGATCAGATCGAAAGCGAGACCAAGGAGTTCATCGCCTTTCTGTCGGCGATCTACCGGGATCTCGGGTTCGACAGTTTCAAGGTCAAGTTCTCGGACCGCCCCGATATGCGCGCCGGCTCCGACGAGGTCTGGGACAGGGCCGAGGCCGCCCTGCTGGCCGCGACCCGCGCCGCCGGAATCGAGCCCACGCTGAACCCCGGCGAGGGCGCCTTCTACGGCCCCAAGCTGGAGTTCGTGTTGACCGACGCCATCGGGCGCGACTGGCAATGCGGCACCCATCAGGTGGATTTCGTGCTGCCCGAACGGCTCGACGCAAACTACATCGGCGAAGACGGCGCCAAGCATCGGCCCGTCATGCTGCACCGGGCCACGCTGGGTTCGTTCGAACGGTTCCTGGGCATCCTGATCGAAGAGCATGCCGGCAAGCTGCCCTTCTGGCTGGCGCCGCGTCAGGTCGTCGTCGCCTCGATCGTGTCGGATGCGGACGACTTCGTGCAAGAGGTCGTGGCGGCGCTGAAAGCCGTAGGCGTTCACGCCGAGGCCGATGTGCGCAACGAAAAGATCAACTACAAGGTGCGCGAACATTCGGTCGGCAAGGTGCCGGTGATCCTGGCCATCGGCCAGAAAGAGGTGGAAGAGCGCACCGTCACCGCCCGGCGGCTGGGCGAAAAGCAGACCACGGTTGTAACATTGGCAGAGATCGTGGCCACGCTCGCGCAGGAAGCCAAGGCGCCGGACCTGGCCTGAGCCGGGGATCAATACCGAGAAAAGCGCTGGTTTTCAGCGCTTTTCTCGTTTCATACGCCAAATACATTCAAGATTTTGCATTATTACAATCCATAACGCCCACGTGCAACACTCCCATGTGAGTGGCAGTTGATGACCCACCTTCGATAGCTCTTCCCGTGTCGCAGACAGCGACGTCTGGAAAACTGTTAAAAGGGAATTCACCATGTCCAACCACGTTAAAACGCTCGCCGTTGCCGGCGCACTGGCCGCCGCCCTGACTGCACATATCTCCGGCCCCGCGCAGGCGCAGGAGATGGAAAAATGCTTCGGCGTTTCGCTGGCCGGCCAGAATGACTGTGCTGCCGGCCCCGGCACCACCTGCGCCGGCACCGCCAGCGTCGACTATCAGGGCAACGCCTGGAAGCTCGTCCCGGCCGGCACCTGCACCACCATGGAACTGCCCGACGGCCGCATGGGCGCGCTCGAAGCGCTCGACCGCGACCTGCCGGCATAAAACGACAAGGCCCCCGGCCCGGCGCCGGGGGCTTTTCCTGTGGGAGGATCACCATGCTCGATACCGCGACACACCGCCATCACCACCTGCCCGATCGCCCCGGCGTCGGCTACAAACCCCAGCATTTCGCCGCGATCATGGAGGCGCCCGCGCCCGTCGAATGGTTCGAGATCCATGCCGAGAACTACATGGGCGACGGCGGCCGCCCCCTTGCGCAGCTGCGGCATCTGGCCGAACGGTTCGCGATCTCCGTTCACGGCGTCGGCCTGTCCATCGGCGGCGAGGCGCCGCTGGACCGTGACCATCTGGCCCGGCTGAAGCACCTGACCGGCTGGCTGCAACCGGCCCGCTTTTCCGAACACCTGGCCTGGTCCACCCATGACACGCAGTTCCTGAACGATCTGCTGCCCCTGCCCTATACCGCCCAAACGCTGACCCGCGTGGCCGACCATATCGACCAGGTGCAGGAGGCGCTGGGGCGGCAGATGCTTTTGGAAAACCCGTCCACCTATCTCGCCTTCGCCGAAAGCGATATGCCTGAAACCGCGTTTCTGGCCGAGATCGCCCGCCGCACCGGCTGCGGCCTGCTGCTGGATGTCAACAACGTCTTCGTGTCCGCCACCAATCAGCAGACCGACCCGCGCGCCTATATCGACGCCTTCCCGCTGCATCTCGTCGGTGAGATCCACCTCGGCGGCCATGACGAGGATGCCGACGACCACGGCGCGCCCCTGCTGATCGACAGCCACGGCGCCACGGTGGTGGATCCTGTCTGGGCGCTCTATGCCTATACGATCGCGCGCACCGGGCCCCGCCCCACCCTGATCGAATGGGACAATGACGTGCCCGACTGGCCGGTTCTGGCCGCCGAGGCGGCGCGCGCGGCGGCCGTGCTTGACCGGGTGCCGGCATGACGGTGCGCCAGCATGATTTCACCACCGCGCTGCTGAACCCGGCGGCGCCTGTCCCGCACGGCCTCACCGGGCCCGCGGGGCGCCCGGCGGGCAAGCGTTTCAACGTGTATCGCAACAATGTGGCGGTCAGCCTGACCGAAGCGTTGAAAACCGCCTTCCCGGTTTTGCGCGCGCTGGTGGGCGACGCGTTCTTCGAGGCGATGGCCGGCGTGTTCCTGCGCGACAACCCGCCGGAATCACCGCTGATGATGCATTATGGCGCGCAGATGCCCGGCTTTCTGGCCGGTTTCGCCCCCGTCCGGCATCTGGCCTACCTGCCAGACATCGCGCGGCTGGAGCTTGCCCTGCGCGAAAGCTATCACGCCAAAGACGCCACCCCCGTCGCCCCCGAGGTGCTGCTGGCGCTGCCGCCCGACCGGCTGATGCAGGCGCGGCTGCGCCTCGCGCCTGCCCTGCGCCTTCTGCAGGCGCCCTTTCCGGTGGCGTCGATCTGGCTGGCCCACAGGCAGGCGGATGCGCCCAAGCCCGCGATGCGCCCGGAAGCCGCGCTGATCACCCGCCCCGGCTTTGACCCGGTGGTCAGCGCGCTGCCCCCGGGCGGCGGCGCCTTCGTCGCCGGCCTGCTCTCGGGTCAACCGCTGGCCCCCGCCCTGGCCATGGCCGAGGCAGAGACCCCCGATTTCGACCTGACAGAAACACTAGGCCTGCTGATCAGCGGCCAGGCGATCATCGCCATCGAAGAGAAGGTATTGCTGTGAACACCCTGATTTCCATTCATGACGCCACGTTCGACCGGCTGGAAAACGCCGCCGCCCCTTGGCTTCTGCCGACGCTGGCGCGCTTCACCTTCGCCGCGACGCTGCTGCTTTACTTCTGGAATTCGGGCCTGACCAAACTCGGCGGCGGCATCGGCGGGCTGTTTGCCCCGTCGCTGGGCGCCTATGCGCAGATCTTCCCCAAGGCGATGGAGGCCGTCGGCTATGATGTCGGTCAGCTCGGCCTGTTTCACCGGCTGGTGGTTCTGGCCGGTACCTATGCCGAGTTCCTGCTGCCGCTGCTTTTGCTGCTCGGCCTTGCCACCCGTCTGTCGGCGCTTGGCATGATCGGCTTCATCGCGGTGCAATCGCTGACCGATCTGTTCGGCCATGGCGCGATCAGCCAGCCCGAAACGCTGGGCGCGTGGTTCGACCGGGTGCCCGACAGCCCGATCCTGGATCAGCGGCTGTTCTGGATTACCGTCCTGATGGTGCTGGTGATCCGCGGGGCCGGCCCGCTCTCGCTCGACCGGCTGCTGCGGCGCCACGCGCCCTATGACAGCAGCGCCGCCTGAACGTCTTTGCCCCAACCAAGCCAGAGCTGCCCACCCTGGTCTATGACCGGTCGTTTCATCAGTGCCGGATGCGCCCGCAGGAGCGTCAGAGGGTCGCCCGCGCGCTCCTCCTCGCTCAGGCCGCGCCACGTCGTTGAGCGGCGATTGAGCAGGTCATCCCCGAATTCGGTCAGAAACCGCTGCACCTCCGCCTCCGGCAAACCATCGGCCCGGACGTCGACAAACGTCACCTCATGCCCTGCCGCAGCCAATGATTTCATGGCTTTGCGGCAGGTGTCACAGTTCTTCAGCCCATAAACCTGCATTTCGCCCTCGTTTTGCGCAGACTATAGCCGGGCGGCGCGGAAGGCGAGACTTCACCCTTGATTTTCACGCGATTCGCCCCCCATGATTTTGACGTGACGACAGAGTTTCTATGACGACCGCTCCTCCTTCAGGGGCAGCCGGAAGACTTGGAAGACCCTGGCTGTGACCTGCCCGAAGCAATACCGCGGACGGGCCTTGACGAAAGGAGAAACGGAATGCCCACCGGCACCGTGAAATGGTTCAACACCACCAAAGGCTACGGCTTCATTGCGCCCGATGATGGCGGCAAGGATATTTTCGTGCATATTTCGGCCGTTGAACGCGCCGGAATGACCGGGCTGGCCGACAATCAGAAGGTCGCCTTTGAAATGATCGAAGGCCGGGATGGCCGCCAGTCCGCCGGCGATCTCAAGGCGCTCTGACCGACGATTCACTTTCACATCTGCGCCGCGCGATCCCTCCGGGCGGCGCTTTGTTTTTCGGCAAACGCTGCTATTTCGCTCATTCGGTTCGCGCCCGTCCGGAGCGCGCCGCGACGCGGCAATCGTGATTAGGCGCGACAGCACGCCGCATCTATCCTGACCCCACGACGCGAACGAAAAATGGGAGGTGAGCGGCCGCAAGGGCTGATCCCTCTTCCTGCGCACGCTCACCTTCCCCAGCGAAGGAGGGTGACATGCCTGATTTTCTGACCATTCTGGCCATCTACTACAGTTGCGATCTGGCCGCGCAGAGCACATTTCTGCCCCCCGCCGAAGCGCAGATCTGCGCCGTGGCCTACAGCCGGGTCAAAGCGCATTTCCTGACCGAAGAGGAACTGGCCGCCCTTGCCGGTGCCCCCATGGCCACGCGGGCGGCGGGGCTGCGCGACGGGTACCTTCGGTTCAAGGCGTGGGAAACCGACCATCCCGGCACCGTCCGGCATCTGCGACAGGCCGGGGCGCTGAAACTGATCGACGGTTAGGCCAAGCCCCTGTCAGGCCGGATCTTTTTCCGGCCTGGGCGACAGATCGCTCCAGTCTTCGCCCATGGCGACGATACAGCTTTTGCCATCGGCATAGGTCATCACAAGGGTCCAGTCGCCGGATGATTCCGAGCGCCAGACTTCCATGATCCGTTCGATATCTCGTATGCCGGTGGCCACGCGGGTTTCACCAAGCTGCCGGGTCAGCTTTTGGGTCATCTCATCGCGCGGGGCGCAGATGATTTCGGCAATGGGCGAGGCGGCAACCGCCGACCCGCCCAGCAAGGCGGCTGTCAGAACAGCGATGCGGAGAGAGGGCACGGGTGAGTCGGTCCTTCTTGTTCTTGGCTCTGAACCAAGTGTAACAGGAATATGACGACCCGTGGATCAAATTTACGGATAAGCTTATCCGCCCCCTTACCAGCCCAGTTCCTGATAGCCCGAGTCCTTCACGTTCAGGATGAAGACGCGGCCGTTATAATGCTGCGGAACCTCTGCCACCTGCTGGAACGGGAACACCGGCGTTCCATCGCAAGACACGCCCGAGGGCGCCTGGACCGGCGCCAACTGAAGCGGGCAGTTGTTGACCGTATACGGATAAGACCGCACCGGCGTGGAGTTCGGATTGTTCGGTGCGGTATCGGTTCCGGCCAGCGCCGAAACCGCAGACAGCACAAGAGAGCCGCACAAGGCGGCCGCATAGGTCGTGTTCAACATGGTACCCCCACCAATAAATGTTTTACTGCTCGAAAATCTTTTTATTAACGAAACGTTAATCTCTTGGGGGGCGGAGTCAATCGAGTCGGGCGCGCGGCGGCGCGGCCTCGCGGGATGTTTGCGCTGACACGCGGCGGGGCTTCAATCGCCGGTTGATCGCACCTTCCGCACGAAACGCCCCCCGGTTATGTACGAAAGACATGAGGCTCAGAGCCTCACTCCCCCAACACGCCCTCGAACTCCCGCCATTCGCCCTTGCTCATGCCGGAATTTTCCTGCGTCACCTCTTCACCCTTCAGCATCCGGCGCAGACAGTCGAGCGCCTTTGAGGAAAGTGTGACGCCGCCCATCCGGTAATCCTCGAACGCGGCGAAGGCGGCGGGCACCCAGTCGGCCACGACCGAACAGATCGCGTCGGCGTAAACCCGGATCTCGTATTGCGCATGGACGTCGGCGCGCAGACGCAGAAAGTGGAACAGGTTGTGCAGATCAACCTTCCAGTACCATTGCGTGTAGATATTCGCGGGCAGGTTCATCCGGGCCAGCTCTCGCGCGAGGCCCTGCTGGCCCTCGTCGGAAATCATCGCCTCATAATTGTCATAGGCGCGGTTGCTGTCGGCCTTGAGAATCTCCAGCACGCGGGCGGCCTCTGCCCCTTCCAGAACCGCGCCGCGGCCCTGGTTGTTCACAACCGACTGCGCCGCCAGCGCGCCCGGCTCGGGGATGTAGAACTCTCGGTCGAGGATCGAGTAGCGGGCCGAATATTCGTTGACGTTGGCGGTGCGGTGGCGGATCCACTGCCGCGCAACGAAGACCGGCAGTTTGACATGCAGCTTGATCTCGCACATCTCGAACGGGGTCGAATGCCAGTGCCGCATCAGATAGCGGATCAGCCCGGCATCGTTGCTGACAGATTTGGTGCCCTTTCCATAGGACACGCGCGCCGCCTGACAGATGGCGGCATCGTCGCCCATATAGTCGATAACCCGGACAAACCCGTGATCCAGCACCGGGATCGCCTTGTAAAGATGCGCCTCCATCCCTTCGGACACCGCCCGCAGCGTGGGTTTCGGCGTGGCGCGCAGGGTGTCAATCTCGGCCTGTTGCTCGGGGCTCAGCGGCATGGGGGCGATCCTTGTTGTTCTTCAAACGAGTCGGAGGCCACTATATCTATGGCGGCACCTTTGCGGAACCACGATATGCGGTGAATTTCGCGCGACCCCGGCAAGGCGGGATTTTACGCAACGCATCGGCAAAAGCCACCCGCCGGGAATTGACTTTTGGCCCCGCAAACAAGACGCTTCGCGCAAAACGAATAAACAAAGAGCAGCATCATGAAACGCATTTTCCTTGCCTCGGCGGCCTGTCTTGCGGTTGCCGCCTGTTCCGGCGGCGATGGCACCAACCCGATCACCGGCGGCCCGACCGATGACACCGAGGATCCCACCACGGATCCGACCACCGACCCGACGACCGATCCGGGCACCGGCATCGACAGTGACCGCACCGTGCCCCCCGGCACGGCCAGCCCCACCGCCGATCTGGGTATCTATCGCTACGAGCCGCCCACCGACACCGGCGACGGCTATGCACAATCGGTCAGCTATGATGCCGCCACCGATACGTTTTCGGTTGATAACCTGGCCTTCGACGGCGCCAACACCTATCAGCGCGACGATATAGTCGGCAGCCTCGGCCCCTACGCGGTTTATGAGGGTGACGGCGTGTTCAACGATCCGGTCACCGGCGTTCCGATCTCTCAGTTCGAGCACAAGGCGATCTACGGCGTCAGCACCAATACCGATGCCAACGGGCTGGCCACCACGCAATTCGCCATCGTGCGCACCGGCGCCTATGTAGGCTACGGCTTCGGCGGTTTCGTCTATCAGCGCGACGGCGGCGTGACCCTGCCCACCACCGGTCAGGCGGCCTATTCCGGCCAATATGCCGCGCTGCGCGACTTCAACGGCAAGGGCGGGCTGGAATATGCCACCGGCGACATGACCGCGGCCATCGACTTCAACGATTTCAACGCCGGCGACGCGGTAAAGGGCAAAGTGACCAACCGCCGTGTTTACGATGTGAACGGCAGCGATATAACCGAGTCGATTATCAGCGCCCTGGGAACGCAATACGGCAGAAGTTATACCGCGCTACCGCAGATTAACTTCGTGGTCGGCCCTGGCGTTCTCGATACGAATGGAGAGATTCTGGGCGGCGTGAGCAGCAATGTCACCGACGCGACCGGCGCGCTGCAGGGGTTCGAAACCGGCAAATACTATGCCGTCATCTCCGGCGACAACGCGGATGAAATCGTCGGCGTGCTGACGGCCGAGGCTGAAGATCCACGTTATGACAACGTCACGGTGCGCGAAACCGGCGGGTTCATCCTGTACCGGCCCTGAGGCGATGCGTTTCGCCCGGCCCCTGCGGCTGGCCTGGCTCTGCGCCGGCCTGCTGCTGACCGCGTTGCCCGCCGTTGCCCAGACGGCGGTCACCCTGCGCCCGGATCAAATGCGCGCCGCCGTCGGCCTGGCGCTGGAACAGCGGGACGACGCGACAGCCCTGCGCCTGGCAGAGGCGCTGCTGCAGCGCGACCCGCAGGACGTGTTCGCCCTGATCGCCAAATCGCGCGCGGCACGGAATCTGGGGCAGTACGATACGGCACGCGCCGCGGGGCGCGCGGCCTGGCAACTGGCGGAAACCGAGAACGACCGTTACTTTGCGGCTCTTTCAGTGGCGCAGGCGCTGTCTTCGGCCGGGGCGCGGACCCGTGCCCAGCTTTGGCTGCGCCGCGCCGCGCAGGTCGCGCCGAGCGATACCGCACGGGCGCTGGCCGTTCGCGATTTCCGCTATGTGCGCGGCCGCAACCCATGGTCTACCCAGCTGTCCTTCGGCATCACGCCCTCGTCCAACGTCAACAACGGCTCCAAATCAGACACCATTGATATCGGGGGGCTTTCCTTCATCCTCAGCGGCGATGCGCGGGCGCTTTCGGGGATCGAGTACCGGTTCGGCCTGCAGTCGGAATACCGGCGCCGGGTGCAAGAGCGCACGTGGCTGTTCGTTTCCGGCGCGCTCGACACCAAATCCTATAGCCTGTCATCCGAGGCACGGGCCCAGGCGCCCGACGTCGACAGTGGCGATCTGGCCTATCAGGAGGCGCAGCTGACATTCGGCGGCACCACCTTCGTGTCGCGGGCAACCGGGCCAACCACCCTGTCGACCACCTTTGGCAAGGCGTGGTCGGGCGGCGCGCATCTGGCCGATTACCTGCGGCTTCAGGCGCAGCAGGGCGTCCGGCTGGGGCAGACGGGCAGGCTGCGCTTTTCGCTGTCGGCCGAAGAGCAGTGGCGCAAGGATTACAGCATCAACGACTCGACCACCTGGACGGCCGAGGCGGCGTGGTCACGGCGCCTGCCGGGGGGTGGCGGGTTGCAGCTTGGGCTTGGCCTGCGCGATGCGCAATCCGACGGGCCGGCCATCGCCCATGACGCGCGCATCGCCACCGTGACCTACAACCACGGCAAGCCCGTTATCGGGGCATGGCTGGGCGTTTCGCTGAGCTATGAGGCGCGGCAGTATGACCAGCCGCTTTACGGCACCTCGGCCCGCGCCGACGACAAGACGACGCTGCGGCTGACCGCCTTCTTCGCCGAGCGTGATTATTACGGGTTCGCCCCGGAAATCGCGCTGAAGGCCAGCCGCAACCTGTCCAACGTATCGCTCTATGAGAACGAGGAATACGGCATCAGCATCGGCGTGCGCTCGGCCTTTTGACGGAATGGTCCGGCGGCCTTTACCGCCCCCCGCGATGTGCTAGGTTTTCGACCGGTAGCAGGAGACATCCCATGCAGGTAAAATACCTTCACACCATGGTCCGGGTTCTGGATCTGGAAAAATCCATGGCATTTTATGAACTTCTCGGCCTGAAGGAGACGCGGCGCATCGACAGCGAAGGCGGGCGCTTTACCCTCGTCTATCTGGCCGCGCCCGGGCAGGAGGAATGCCCGGTCGAGCTGACGTGGAACTGGGACGGCGACGACGGGTTGCCATCGGACAGCCGTCATTTCGGGCATCTGGCCTATGAGGTCGAGGATATCTACGCGATGTGCCAGCATCTGATGGACAATGGCGTGACCATCAACCGCCCGCCGCGCGACGGGTACATGGCCTTTGTGCGCAGCCCCGACAATATCTCGATCGAGCTGTTGCAGGCGGGCGGCGCCAAGGAGCCGGCCGAACCCTGGGCCAGCATGGAAAACACCGGCCATTGGTAGCCCCTCCACATGGGGCGGAAAGGTAATACGCTGAAGACGCCCCATGCAGATCTGCGCCCTGCCCTGCTGGGCATGGCCGTTGGTCTCGGCCTTGTCATGCCCGCGATGGCGGGCGCGGCCTGTCGGCAGGCGCTGGCGATCGGGCTTGATGTGTCGGGTTCGGTCGATGTGCATGAATACCGGCTTCAGCTCGACGGGCTGGCGGCGGCGCTGCTTCACCCCGAGGTGCAGCAGGCGCTGCTGGCCATGCCCGAGGCGCCGGTGATGCTGGCCGTCTACGAATGGAGCAGCATAGAGGATCAGGCGGTCCTTCTGCCCTGGACGCAAGTGGACAGCGCGCAAACGCTGACAGAGGCGGCGGCGGCCATCACCGGGGCCCGGCGCCAGCTTGCCGGCCAGGCCACCGCCATCGGCGCCGCGCTTCTGACCGGGGGCCGTTTGCTGCGCGATCAGGCCGGATGCTGGACCCGCACGCTGGATCTGACAGGCGACGGCGAATCGAACGACGGGCCGCGCCCGCGCGAGGTCCGGCCCGATACCCTGCTGCGCGGCCTCACGATCAACGCGCTCGTCATCGGCGAAGAGACCGGCGATGCGGCCGCGGAACTGACGGCCTATTTCCGGGCCGAGGTCATTCAGGGGCCCGGCGCCTTTGTCGAGCCGGCGCACGGGTTCAGGGAATTCGAGGATGCGATGGTGCGCAAACTGCTGAAGGAACTCATGGGCCTCAGCGTGGCCCGGCTGGCCCCGGATCAGTAGATATAACGGATCTGATCGGTCCAGTAACGTTCCATCCGGCGCAGCGAGGCCGTGATATTCTCCAGCCCGTCCATGCCGATGACACCCCGTTCCTGCAGCCCCTCGGCGTGGCGGGCGAACAGATCGCCCACCAGATCGCGCACCTCCCGCCCACGGGCGGTCAGCCGGACACGCACCGAACGGCGGTCAACCTCGCTCCGCTGGTGGTGCATATAGCCCATCTCGACCAGTTTCTTGAGGTTGTAGGACACGTTCGACCCCTGATAGTAGCCACGGCTTTTCAGCTCGCCCGCCGTCACCTCGTTGTCGCCGACGTTGAACAGAAGAAGCGCCTGAACCGGGTTGATCTCGGGCACGCCGACCCGTTCGAACTCATCCTTGATGACATCAAGCAGCAGACGGTGCAGCCGCTCCACCAATGCAAGCGCCTCCAGATACCCCGACATGAATCCGGGGCGCGCCGGCGCCGAAATAGGGCCTTGGATACTCATCTGTCACTCCGTCCGTCACTGCGTGGGAACAGGGATAAACGCCAAGGTCAGAAGATTTGGTTAAGGCCGCATCACGCCTGCGCGCGCTCAGCGGGCACCGGCATGCACGGCGATCCGTTCGATCAGACCGGCAAAGGCGGCGGGCGGCTGCGCCTGCCCGGTGACCCACCGATAGAGATCCTGATCGTTCTCCTCCATCAGCGCGTCCAGCGCATCCAGCTCGACCGTGGCCATGGCCGCCAGCTCGGACCGGGCGAAATTGCCCAGGATGATATCCATCTCCTTCATCCCGCGATGCCCGGCGCGCATCACCATCCGTTTGAGCCGGTTTTCATGCGTTTCCTGCATCACATCCCCTCTTTCAGCGTTGCGCGCAGCTTCTTTTCCAGCCGCCCCAGCTTGTCGGCCAACAGGCCCATCTCCGATTTGACTCCGCGTATCTCGGTCAGAAGATCGCGCATGTCCGGCGAGACCGGCACCTCCTGCTCGGGCGCGTCGAGCCCGTCGCCCTCGCCGTTCAGCAGCCACATGATCGATACGTTCAGCACCCCCGCCAACATCTGGAGCTTGTTGGCGCGCGGCTCGTTCAGATCCTCTTCCCAGGCGCGCACGGTTTTCAGCTTGACCCCCATGCGCCTGGCCAGCTCCGCCTGTGTCAGCCCCAGCGCCTCGCGCGCGCCGGCCATCCGGTCGCCGAATGTCGCGGCCTCGTCCGAATACCAGTCGTTCTCGCCGTCTGTTTCGCTCTGCATCGCTTCCGCCTTTCCGCCGAACCTGCTTGAACGGCCTTCGCGCGCACCCTATGAGAGAAGTCATGCGTTTTCAAACCGGAGGCGACCATGCCCTTTCTTTCCGCGACACTTGACCGGGTGAAACCCTCGCCGACCATCGCCGTCTCCAACATGGCGCGCGAGCTGAAGGCCGCGGGCAAGGACGTCATCGGCCTCGGCGCCGGAGAGCCGGATTTCGACACGCCCGACAATATCAAGCAGGCCGCGAAGGCCGCCATCGACGCCGGCAAGACGAAATACACCGCCGTCGACGGTATCCCCGAACTGAAAGAGGCGATCTGCGCCAAGCTCAAGCGCGACAACGGGCTGGAGTATACCCCCGCGCAGGTGTCCGTGGGCACCGGCGGCAAGCAGATCCTCTACAACGCTCTGGTGGCCACGATGAACCCCGGAGACGAGGTGATCATCCCCGCGCCCTACTGGGTCAGCTACCCCGACATGGTGCTGCTGGCCGGCGGCGAACCGGTGATCGCCGAGGCATCCATCCAGACCGGCTTCAAGTTGACGGCCGATCAGCTCGAGGCGGCGATCACGCCAAAGACCAAATGGTTCATCTTCAACTCGCCCTCCAACCCGACCGGGGCGGGCTACACGCGCGCCGAGCTGAAAGAGCTGACCGACGTTCTGATGCGCCACCCCCATGTCTGGGTGATGACCGATGACATGTACGAACACCTGACCTACGGCGATTTCGAATTCTGCACCCCGGCGCAGGTCGAACCGGGGCTCTATGACCGCACACTCACCTGCAACGGCGTGTCCAAGGCCTATGCCATGACAGGCTGGCGCATCGGCTATGCCGCGGGCCCGGAAAAACTGATCGCCGCGATGCGCAAGATCCAGTCGCAAAGCACCTCCAACCCCTGCTCGATCAGCCAATGGGCGGCGGTCGAGGCGCTGAACGGCCCGCAGGATTTCATCGCCGAGAACAACAAGGTGTTCCAGCGCCGCCGCGACATGGTGGTCGAGATGCTGAATGCCGCAGAGGGGATTTCCTGCCCGGTGCCGGAAGGCGCGTTCTATGTCTACCCGTCGGTCGCGGGCTGCATCGGCAAGACCTCGGCCGGCGGCGTGAAGATCGACAATGACGAAACCTTCGCGAAAGCGCTGCTCGAGGAAAAGGGCGTGGCCGTGGTCTTCGGCGCGGCGTTCGGGCTGTCCCCCAATTTCCGCGTCAGCTACGCCACATCCGACGACGCGCTGAAAGAAGCCTGCACCCGCATCCGGGATTTCTGCGCCACCCTGACCTGACAAAGGGCCCCCGCATGGCCGGCGAACTGCCAGACTATTACTTCCGCATCCGTGAAAACGGCGCGCTGGTGTTCCGGATCGACACCGAGAACCGCCAGCGCCGCATCGACATGGATCAGATCGCGGTGGTCAATATCCGCAGCGGCGAGATCCGGCCGCATGGCGACCGGGTGTTGTCGGCCGCCGATATCGCGGTCATCGAAGGCTGGATCGTCGACCGCCGCGCGGTGCTCGCCGAACGGGACATCGACGATATCCTGCGCGCGGTCGATCACCTGAACCTCACCACCCAATGGGCCCAGTCGCGCGCCACCGCCGATCAGCTCGACATGGTGACCGACGCGCTGCTGCTGGCCATGCACGATCTGCGCTCGGTGCTGGTGCGCAAAAAGGCCGAACGGATCATGAGTGCCGACAAGGGCTGACCGGCCCCTTCATCTTTCCCCAAATATCCCCGCCGGAGGCAAGAAATCTCTTCACGCGGGCCGAACCGCATGGCGCCAGAACCGGGTCATCATCAGCACCGCCGCCAGCGCCAGCCCGGAGGCGAGCCCCAGCCAGATCCCCGCCCCGCCCCAGCCCAGCACGAATCCCAGCACATAGCTTACCGGCATCCCGACCAGCCAATAGCTGATACCGGCCATCACCATCGGCACGCGGGTATCCTGCACCCCGCGCAGCAGCCCCAGCGCCATCACCTGCGCCGCATCGCCCAGCTGAAACAGCGCCGCGGCGGCCAGAAGCACCGTGCCGATGGCAAGCACCTCGGCCCGGGCCGGATCGTCCGGCGCCACGAACAGGCCCAGCAACGGCACCGGAACGGCAAGAAACGCGATAACGGTCAGTACAGCCACCAGCAGCGACAGGGCGATGGCAACCGTCGCTCCCCGGCGCAGGCCCAGCGTGTCACCCTGCCCGCGCGCCCGCCCGGCACGGATCGTCGCCGCGCTCGACAGGCCCAGATGCACCATGAACACCACCGAGGCGATCTGCAGCGCGATCCCGTGCGCCGCCAGTTGCAGCGTGCCGAGCCAGCCCATCATCACCGACGAGGCCGAGAACAGGCCCACCTCGGCCAGGCTGGTCAGCCCGATCGGCCATCCCAGGCGGAACACCTGCCCGAATGCCTCCCAGTCGGGGCGCCAGAGCCGGTGGAACAGCGCATGTTCCGGCGTTGCCCGGGCGGTGTAGACGATCAGCGCGAGCGCGGAAACGATCTGCACCGCGAGCGAGGCACAGGCCGCCCCGCGAATGCCCAGCTCGGGCGCGCCCCAGTTGCCGAAGATCAGCATGTAATTGACCAGCGCATTCACCGCGACCGCCCCCAGCGTGACCCACAGCACGACCCGGGTCCGCTCCAGCGCGGCCAGATAGCTTTTCAGAACCATGACCAGCAGCGCCGGCACGATCGCCCACCCGGTGATCGCCAGATACTGATGCGCCAGCCCGGCCACCCCCGGCGCCTGCCCGGCGGCAAGCAGAATCGGGCCGGCGAACGCGAACACCGGCAGGGTCAGCAGGGCAAAGGCCATCGACATCCACAGCCCCATCCGGGTCACGCGCCGCACCTGCCGTTCCTCGCCCGAAGCGGCGGCGGTGGCCACCAGTGGCACCAGCGCCCAGGCAAAGCCCGATCCCATGATGAGCAGCACGAAAAACAGCGTGCCGCCCAGCACCTGGGCGGCCAGCGCTTCCACGTCGTACCAGCCCAGCATCGCCGCATCCGTCAGGTTGATGGCAAACTGCGCCAGATGGCTGCCGATCAGCGGCAGGCCAAGCGCCAGCGTCGCGCGCGCATGTTGGGCATATGTCAAAGGCGGGCTCATGCCGCCCCCTTAGGCGAGCCATCCTTGCACGGCAAGAGGGGCAGCAGGCTCAGGCGGGTTTTGTCGCAATCAGGTCGATCAGCGCCGACAGGCCGGAATGTCCCTGCCCTTCGGAAACCTCGGCGTCGAAATCCGCCAGCCGGTGAAACTCATAGCCACCGAACGCCCTGCGCAGCATGTCGGTGGTGTACATGTTCTCGCGCCGCGGCGGGCCACCGGTGCCATAGCCCACCTGTCGCGGCGCATAGCCGTGCAGCAGCAACAGCCCGCCCGGCTTCAGCGCCCGGTTCAGCCCGTCGAAGATCCGCTCGCGCAGCGCCGGGCCCGCGAACTGGATGAAGATCGCCACCACGACATCATACTGTGCCGCGCCCCAATCCCATGTGGTGATGTCACCCAGGCGGAAATCCACGGCCACCCCGCGCTCCGCCGCCAGGGCGCGGGCCTTCGTGATGGCGTTGGGCGCGCTGTCCATCGCCGTGACCCGCAGCCCCTGCTGCGCCAGCCACACCGAATTGCGCCCCTCGCCATCGGCGACGGACAGGGCGCTCTGCCCCCGCCGCAGCCAGGGCCTGGCCCGCAGCAGGAATGCGGAAGGCTCCTTGCCGAACAGATAGCCCTCGTCCGCGAAACGGTCATTCCACATGGCATCCCCCTTTCCGGTCCGGTGCCCCCTCTGGCGGCAGGATAGCGCGGCGCGGGGGCGCGTTCAAACCGCGTTGCCCTCCTCCTCCTCCGCACGCCCCTTGCGCAATTCGGGATGCATCGAGGCGCCCAGAATATGGTCCGACTTGTGAATGACATGCTGCGCCCCGTTGACGATCAGCGGGTCCGGCGCATGGGCGATCTTGGGATTCTTGCCGGGATAATCAAGCGAGCTGAGGAAATGGCGCATGCATTCCAGCCGCGCGCGTTTCTTGTCGTTCGACTTGATGACAGTCCAGGGCGCGTCGGCAGTGTCGGTGTAGAAGAACATCGCCTCTTTCGCCTCGGTGTAATCGTCCCACTTGTCCAGGCTGGCCTTGTCGATCGGCGACAGTTTCCAGCGTTTCAGCGGGTCGGTCTCGCGCGCCTTGAAGCGGGCGCGCTGTTCGTCTTGCGTGACCGAGAACCAGTATTTGTAAAGCCGGATGCCCGAGCGCACCAGCATCTGCTCCAACTCGGGCGTCTGGCGCATGAATTCCAGATATTCGTTGGGCGAGCAAAAGCCCATCACCCGCTCGACCCCGGCGCGGTTGTACCACGAGCGGTCGTAGAACACCATTTCGCCCACCGTGGGCAGTTCGGAGATATAGCGCTGAAAGAACCACTGGCCCTTTTCTTCCCATGTCGGCTTGTTCAGCGCCACCACCCGGGCCTGGCGCGGGTTCAGATGCTCCATGAACCGCTTGATCGTGCCGCCCTTGCCGGCCGCGTCGCGCCCTTCGAACAGGATCACGAATTTCTGCTCGGTCTCTTGCGCCCAGATCTGCACTTTCAGCAATTCCGCCTGAAGCCTGGCCTTCTGCACCTCGTAGGACCGGCGCGACAGCCGCGTGTCATAGGGGTATTCGCCGGTTTCGAACGCATGGGCGATCGTGGCCGGCGTGGGCTTTGCCGCCGCAGGCTTGGCGGCGGATTTCGGCAGGGCGGCGTTCAGGGCGGGGGCGGCATCGGTCATAAGCATCTCCGTTGAAAAATTTCCGGTATGGTATCCGATGCGGCGCCGCGGCGCCTTGATGGGTGTCAAATAAATGTTACACAACAACGGCCCCCGGCGCGGTTGCGCGCCCGGCGCCAATCCCCGCCAATCCCCATTGCCCCGCCCCCCCTCTCCTGCTCTAATACGACCCCAAGCAAAGCACCAATAAAGAGCAGCACCCCATGGCCAACGACCTCCTCTCCGGGGCCGATCCCGACCAATACGATGCCTCCTCCATCGAAGTTCTGGAAGGGCTGGAGCCTGTCCGCAAACGGCCCGGCATGTATATCGGCGGCACCGACGAACGCGCGCTGCACCATCTGGTGGCCGAGGTGCTGGACAACTCGATGGACGAGGCCGTGGCCGGCCATGCCAACCGCATCGAGGTGGAGCTGCACGCCGATTACTCGGTCACGATCCGCGACAACGGCCGCGGCATCCCGATCGACCCGCATCCCAAGTTCCCCGGAAAATCCGCGCTGGAGGTGATCCTGTGCACCCTGCACGCGGGCGGCAAGTTCAGCGGCAAGGCCTATCAGACATCGGGCGGGCTGCACGGGGTGGGCGCGTCGGTCGTCAACGCGCTGTCCGATCACATGCGGGTCGAGGTGGCGCGCAACCGCGAACTGTTCGCGCAGGAGTTTTCGCGCGGCATCCCGCAAGGCCCGGTGGCCAAGGTCGGCCCGGCCCCGAACCGGCGCGGCACGACCGTCACCTTCCATGCCGACGAGCAGATCTTCGGCAAGCACCGGTTCAAGCCCGCGCGGCTGTTCAAATCCATCCGCTCCAAGGCCTATCTGTTTTCGGGGGTGGAGATCCGCTGGAAATCGGCGATCGACGATGGCGAAACCCCCACCGAAGCCACGTTTCACTTTCCCGGCGGGCTGGCCGACTACCTGACCGAAACGCTGGGCAAGGCCGCCACCTATGCCGACCGGCCCTTTGCCGGCAAGGTCAGCTTTCAGGAAAAGTTCAACCAGCCCGGTTCGGTGGAATGGGCGATCAACTGGACGCCTTCGCGCGACGGCTTCATCCAGTCTTACTGCAATACCGTGCCCACGCCCGAGGGCGGCACCCATGAGGCCGGGTTCTGGGCCGCCGTGCTGAAGGGTATCCGCGCTTACGGCGAGCTGGTGAACAACCGCAAGGCCAAGGACATCACCCGCGACGATCTGGTCACGGGTGGCTGCGCGCTGGTGTCATGCTTTATCCGCGAGCCCGAATTCGTCGGACAGACCAAAGACCGCCTGGCCACGACCGAGGCCGCACGCCTTGTCGAAGGCGCGGTGCGTGACCATTTCGACAACTGGCTGGCCGCTGACACCAAGGCCGCCGGCGCCATCCTCGATTATCTGGTGCTGAAGGCCGAGGAACGCCTGCGCCGCCGGGCCGAAAAGGAAACCGCGCGCAAGACCGCCACCAAGAAGCTGCGCCTGCCCGGCAAGCTGGTCGATTGTTCTAGCGCCAACCGCGAGGGTACCGAGCTTTTCATCGTCGAGGGCGACTCGGCCGGCGGCTCGGCCAAGATGGCGCGCGAGCGCAAGAACCAGGCGCTGCTGCCGCTGCGCGGCAAGATCCTGAACGTGCTGGGGGCGGCCAGCTCCAAACTGGGCACCAATGCCGAAATCAGCGACCTGTGCCAGGCGCTGGGGGTGGGCATGGGCACCAAGTTCAACGTCGATGACCTGCGCTATGACAAGGTCATCATCATGACCGATGCCGATGTGGACGGCGCGCATATCGCCAGCCTTCTGATGACCTTCTTCTTCACCCAGATGCGCCCGATGATCGACCGCGGGCATCTCTACCTCGCCTGCCCGCCGCTGTTCCGGCTGACCCAGGGCGCGCGCCGCGTCTATTGCCTGGACGAGGCGGAGCGCGACGAATGGCTGGCCAAGGGGCTGGGCGGCAAGGGCAAGATCGACGTGAGCCGCTTCAAGGGTCTGGGCGAGATGGACGCCAAGGATCTGAAGGACACGACGATGAACCCCGAGACGCGCAAGCTGATCCGGGTCAGCATCGACGAGGACGAGCCGGGAGAGACAGCCGATCTTGTGGAACGGCTGATGGGCAAGAAGCCGGAGATGCGGTTTCAGTACATCCAGGCGAACGCGCAATTCGTGGAAGAGCTGGATATCTAGCGGGCCGCCGACTGCGTGGCCCGCACCGCCCTATCGCTGCACGCTCTCCAGATAATTCGCCAGCGCCACCAGCGTGGCCGGGGTCGGGGTCATCACCCCGCCCTCGTATTCCACCATCACCGTCGGCCCTTCGAGCAAGGCGCCGAATTCGGGCATGGTCGATCCGTGCTGATCGGCCCGGGTGTAGCCGTCAATCACCGACATCACCCGGGTCATGGGAAAATCACCGCCGTTGCGCAGGGCGATCAGGGTCAGGTCGGGCGGGGCCACCTCCAGCTCGCCGGCCAGAGGCCCGTTGCCGCGCGCGTTGTCGCCGTGGCATCCGGCGCAATACGCCTCGAAATTGGCGCGCCCGACCTGTTGTGACTCCTGCACGCAACCACCCAGCAGCGCCGCCGCCCCGATCAAAGCCACAATCCTGTTTCGCCGCATCGCCTTGCCCCTTTGCCGGTTCGTTTGCGCCCAGCCTGACATGAGCATTTGCGGCGCGCAATGATCCTGTCGCTCGCGCGGCCTGCGATGGATTGCCCACCCGCCGATTGCGGCTTTGCACGGCGCGCCGGCCTCGCTAGCCTGTGCGCGCATAGCCCGGAGGCCGCAGATGGATATCACCACATTGAAATTCGCCGCGATCATGCTGTCGGCGGGGCTGGGCATTCCGGTGCTGGCGGCGCTGAACGCGGCGCTGGGGATTCGGCTGGGCAGCCCGGCCGCCGCCGCGGCCTGCCTGTTCGCCGTCGCGCTGCTGTGCGCCTGCGTGGTTCTGCTGCTCACCGGCCCCGGCCCGCTGAAGGCAGTGGCCGGGGCCCCGAAACACCTGTTTCTGGCGGGCGGGCTGATCGCGTTCTACGTGCTGTCCATCACCTGGATCGCGCCGAGTTTCGGTGTCGGAAACGCGGTGTTCTTCGTGCTGCTGGGGCAGCTCGTCTCGGCCGCCACGATCGACCATTTCGGGCTGATGGGCGCCCTGCCCCAGCCGCTGACGCCCACCCGCGCCACCGGAATCGCGGTAATGGCGGTGGGCGTGTTCGTGACCTTGCGGGCCTGAACCTATTCCGCGATCACCACGCGGGTGTCTTTCAGCCCGGCCTTTTCGACCATGTGATACAGCGTTTCGGCGTTTTCGGGCGCAAGACGGATGCAGCCGGCCGAGGCGGGCGCGCCAAGCTGACCCACCGCCTCGGTTCCGTGGATCGCGTAATTGCCCAGAAAGAAGATCGACCAGGGCATCGCCGCGCCGTTGTAGATCGTCGAGCGGTGAAACGGCGTCATCCAGACCGGGGTGAACGTGCCGACCGGGGTACATTTGCCTTCGCGCGCGGTGGAGACGGGCCATTCGTAAAGCCGTTCTTCGCGCGCGAACACGGTCATCTTCTGATCCGACAGGTCGATGCGCACCGTGACGGCCTGCGCCAGCGACAGGGCTGGCAGAAGGCACAGCAACAGCACGAGCGCGCTGCGTCTCATTTCTGGATCGTCTCCAGCCATTCGGCAAGGGCGACGATATCGGCCGAAGTTTCGACCACCGTTCCGTCGGGCCCGTCAAGCACCGCACTTTCGCCGCCGAGCAGGGCGCCGAAGACAGGCATCGGCCCGCCATGGCCAAGCAGCTCGGCCCGGCCATCGATCACTCCGACCACGTCAAGCATCGGGAAGGTGCCGCCGTTGCGCGCCGAAAGCGCGGTCAGATCCGGCGCCGCGATGGTCAGCACCGCGGTCATCGGCCCGCCGCCCCGCGCGTCCAGCCCGTGGCAGGTGGCGCAATACTGGCGATACAGCAATGCGCCCCAGCCGGTTGTATCCGCCCAGGAGGGCTGCGGCGCAAGGGCGATACCGCACAGCAGGGACAGGGTCAGGCGCATCTGGATCTCCATTCGGTCACGCGGCGAGGCTAGGCCCGCAGTCTGCGCCATGCCTTGACCCGGATCAAGCGCGGCGCATCAGGCAAGGCGCCCGTTTTCCAGCCGCAGCGTGCGATCCATCCGCGCCGCCAGCGCCATGTTATGGGTGGCGATCAGCGCCGACAGGCCGGTGCCCTTGACCAGTTCCATCAACGTGCCGAACACCGTGTCCGATGTCGCCGGGTCCAGATTGCCCGTGGGCTCGTCCGCCAGCAGGATGCGCGGCGCGTTGGCCAGCGCCCGGCAGAAGGCCACCCGCTGTTGTTCCCCCCCTGACAGGGCGGCGGGGCGGTGATCGGCCCGCGCGGCGATGCCGACGCGGCCCAGAAGATCCCGCGCGCGGGCCTCGGCATCGCGGCGGCGGATGCCGTTGGCAAGCTGCGGCAGCACGATGTTTTCCAGCGCGGTGAATTCGGGCAGCAGGTGGTGGAACTGATAGACGAACCCCACGTCGTTGCGCCGGGCCGCCGTACGCTTGCGGTCGGGCAGGCGCGTCATGTCCTGCCCGTTGATCGCAACCGTTCCGGCATCGGGCGTATCCAGCAGCCCCGCGATGTGCAGCAGCGTCGATTTTCCGGCGCCCGACGGCGCCACCAGCGCCACGACCTCGCCCGGCTGAACCCGCAGCGCGGCATCGCGCAGCACCATCACCTCGCCGGGCGTGCCCTTGTTATAGGCCTTGGCGATCCCGTTCAGCTCCAGCACGGCATCATTCATAACGCAGCGCCTCTACCGGGTTCATCCGCGCCGCGCGGCGGGCGGGAAAGATGGTGACGACAAAAGACAGGCCCAGCGACAGACCCACCGCCGACAGCACATCGCCCGGCTGCAGCTTTGCCGGAAGGTTGTAGATGCCCCGGATCGACGGATCCCAGACGCCGCCGCCCGCGACGTAGTTCACGAAGGAAAAGATCGGGTCGATATAAAGCGCGAACAGGCAGCCCAGCGCCACCCCCGCCGCGGTTCCGATCAGCCCGACAAAGGCGCCACAGATGAAAAACACCCGCAGAACGGAGCCTTCGGTCAGGCCCATGGTGCGCAGGATGCCGATATCGCGCCCCTTGTTCTTGACCAGCATGATCAGGCCGGAGACGATGTTCATCGCCGCGATCAGCACCAGGATCGCCATGATGACGAACATCACGTTATCTTCGACATCCAGCGCCCGCAGGAAGGCACCCGAAGCATCGCGCCAGCTCCACAGCCTCGTGCCTTCGCCCGCGGCACCCAGCAGGGCGGCGGACAGGGCGGAAACGTTTTCGGGATCGCGCACCATCACCTCGATCTCGTCGGCCACGCCTTCACGGTTGAAATAGCGCTGCGCCTCGTCGAAGGGCATGTAGATGCGGGTGCGGTCGATGTCATAGCGGCCGGCGGTGAAGATATAGACCACCTCATAGGCATTGACGCGGGGCGAGGTGCCGAAGGCCGTCTTGACCCCCTCGGGCGAGATCAGCTTGACCCGGTCGCCCACCGCCACGCCAAGCGATTGCGCGATGCCCGAACCGATGGCGATGCCGTCGTTCAGCCTGTCGATATCACCGCTGAAATCCTCGGGGGCGGCGATGCGCGGGATGGTTTTCAGGTCGTCCAGGGCGATGCCGTAAACCTCTGCCCCGGCATTGCGCCCCAGGGACGACGCCATGATCTGGCCCTTGACCAGCGGCGCGGCGCGGGTAACCCCCGGCACCGCTGCGATGCGGCCGGCCATTTCGGCATAGTCGGCGATCGTGCGCGTGGTCTGCCCGGTTTCGGTCACCCGCAGCGAATTGTAGACGGTGACATGGGCGTTCGCGCCGAGGATCGTATCCACGAATTCCGCCCGGAACCCGGCCCGCACCGACAGGGTGGCGATCAGGGCGAACACGGCCAGGGTGATGCCGATCAGGCTGATCCAGGTCATCACGCTGACCCCGCCCTCGGCGCGGCGCGCGCGCAGATAGCGCCAGGCGATCATCCATTCGAAACCTGCGAAAGGGGCGGTGCGGTTGGCCAAGTCTGCTCCTTGTGCTGCGCCCGTCGGCGGGCGCGGTAAAAGATTCTCCGCGGAAAACCCTTGGAATTTCCGCGCCTCAGACCCCGGCGTAGATTTCGGTGATGCGGGCGATGGCGGCCTCGGGGGGCATCTCTTCGCTTTCGCCGGTGCGGCGGCTGGTCAGCTCGACCACGCCGTTCTTCAGCCCGCGCGGACCGACGGTGATGCGCCAGGGCAGGCCGATCAGATCCATCGTGGCGAACTTGCCCCCGGCCCTCTCGTTGCGATCGTCGTACAGCGGCTCCAGCCCCGCGCCCTCGAGCGCCTTGTAGAGCGCCTCGCAGGCCGCGTCGGCCTCTGCGTCGCCCTGCTTGAGGTTGATGATGCCGCAGTGGAAGGGCGTGACGCCTTCGGGCCAGATGATGCCCTTGTCATCATGGCTGGCCTCGATGATCGCCCCCACAAGGCGGCTGACGCCGATGCCGTGGCTGCCCATATGCACCGGCACCCGCGCGCCTTCGTGGTTGACCACGTTGGCGCCCATCGGTTCGGAATATTTGGTGCCGAAATAGAAGATCTGCCCGACCTCGATGCCGCGCGCGCTGCGGCGGCGGTCTTCGGGCACCTCGGCAAAGGCCGCCTCTTCGTGGGTTTCGTCGGTGCGGGCGTAGAGCGAGGTGAACTCCTCCATCACCGCCTGGCACTGGGCCTTGTCGTCATAGTCGATCTCGCGCGCACCAAGGCGGATGTCGGTGACGGCGCTGTCATAGAAGACCTCGCTTTCGCCGGTGTCGGCGAGCACGAGGAATTCATGGGTATCATCGCCGCCGATGGGCCCGCTGTCGGCGCGCATCGGGATCGCCTGCAGCCCCATCCGCTCGTAGGTGCGCAGATAGCTGACCAGATGCCGGTTATAGGCGTGCAGCGCGTCTTCTTTGGTCAGGTCGAAATTATAGCCATCCTTCATGTAGAATTCGCGCCCGCGCATCACGCCGAAGCGCGGGCGGATCTCGTCGCGGAATTTCCACTGGATGTGGTACAGCGTCAGCGGCAGGTCCTTGTAGCTGTTGACATTGGACCGGAAGATATCGGTGATCAGCTCTTCGTTGGTGGGGCCATAGAGCATATCGCGCCCGTGCCGGTCGGTGATCCGCAGCATTTCCTCGCCGTAATCCTCGTAGCGGCCGCTTTCGCGCCACAGATCCGCCGATTGCAGCGTCGGCATCAGCATCGGGATGTGCCCGGCGCGGGCCTGTTCTTCGTGCACGATCTGCTCGATCTTCCGAAGCACCTTGAAGCCCAGCGGAAGCCAGGAATAGATCCCCGCGCTGGCCTGTTTGATCATGCCGGCCCGCAGCATGTAGCGGTGCGACACGATCTGCGCCTCGGCGGGCGTCTCTTTCAGAACGGGCAGGAAATAGCGGGACAGGCGCATGTGCGGGCGGGCCTCTTGGCTGAAACGGTCCGCAATCTCCTATGCCATCGACACGCCCCAGACAAGCACCTCGCGCCCCTTGCAAGATGGGCGTGCATGGGCGAAGACTGAACCGGCAAGCGCAGGAGGCATGATGGCACTGCCGGAGAGACAACAGCTGAGGTACTGGGGCGTCGCCGCGGCGGTGTTCTTTGTGCTGTTGTGGTATCTGGGCGATGTGATCCTGCCCTTCGTGCTGGGCGGGGCGATCGCCTATTTCCTCGACCCCGCCGCCGACCGGCTGGAGGCGTGGGGCCTGTCGCGGGCGATGTCGACCGCGCTGATCATGCTTGGCGTGGCGCTGATCGTCATTCTGGCGATGCTGCTGATCATCCCGCTTGTGGTCGATCAGGCAACCGCGCTGATCGAGGTGGCGCCGGAGCTGTTGAACAACCTGCAGAAATTCGTGGCCGAGCGGTTCCCCGACCTGACCGAGACCAATTCGCTGCTGCGCCGTTCGCTGCAAAGCCTGGGCGACGCGATCCAGGCGCGCGGCGGCGAGCTGCTGAACCAGGTGGTCAATTCGGCGATGAGCCTGATCAGCATCCTGATGCTGCTGTTCATCGTTCCGATCGTGGCCTTCTACCTGCTGCTCGACTGGGACAAGATGGTGGCCCAGATCGACAGGCTGCTGCCGCGCGATCACGCGCCGGTCATCCGCCGGCTGGCGCACGAGATCGACGGCACCCTGTCCAGCTTCGTGCGCGGCCAGGGCACGGTCTGCCTGATCATGGCGGGGTTTTATGCCGTCACACTGATGCTGGTGGGGCTTCAGTTCGGGCTGGTGATCGGGCTGTTCTCGGGGTTGCTGGCCTTCATCCCCTATATCAGCTCCATCCTTGGCGGGGTGGTCGCGATCGGGCTGGCGGTTTTCCAGTTCTGGGGCGATTGGCTGATGATCGGGCTGGTGGCCGTGATCTATATCGGCGGGCAGATCGTCGAGGGCAATTTCATCACGCCCAAGCTGGTGGGTGACAGCGTCGGGCTGCACCCGGTCTGGCTGATCCTGGCGCTGACGGCGTTCGGCTCGGTCTTCGGCTTTGTCGGCATGCTGATCGCGGTGCCGGTGGCGGCCTCGATCGGCGTGCTGGCGCGGTTCGGGGTCGAACAGTACATGGCCGGCCGGCTTTATCGCGGGCTAGAGGCGCGCGAGGACGACTGATGGCAGAGCAGCTTGTCTTCGACCTGCCCCTGCGCGCCGCCCGGGGGCGGGAGGATTTCTTCGTCTCGCCCGCCAACGCGCTGGCGGTCGCGCAGATCGAACGCTGGGGCGACTGGCCGCAGCGCAAGCTGGTGCTGGTCGGCCCGGCCGGTGCGGGCAAGACCCATCTGACACATGTCTGGGCCGGGCTGGCCGGGGCCACGATCATCGCCGCCTCCGCCCTGCCCGGCGCCGATATCAGCGCCCTGTCGCGCTGCGGCGCCGTGGCGGTGGAGGATGCCGACCGCACCGCCGGCGACACCGCCGCCGAACAGGCGCTGTTCCACTTGCACAACCTGCTGCTGGCCGAAGGCGGCACCCTGTTTCTGACGGCCCGCATCGCACCGCGCCTGTGGCCGCTGGCCCTGCCCGATCTGAAAAGCCGGATGGAGGCCACCGCCACCGCCACGCTGGAGCCGCCCGACGACATGCTGTTGTCGGCGCTGCTGGTGAAGCTGTTCACCGACCGCCAGCTTGCGGTGCCGCCGGGCCTGATTCCCTATCTCGTCGGGCGGATGGAACGCTCTTTCGCCGCCGCACAGGCATTGGTCACCGCGCTGGACGCCCGCGCCCTGGCCACCGGGCGCAAGATCGGCGAGCGTCTGGCCGCCGAGGTTCTGGACAATCGCCCGACCCGCGGGTGATAACGGCGACATATTCCCAAAATGGTATCCGACCCTTCCATGACACCTGCTGATTTCCTGAAATCCCCCCTGCCCGCCCCCGTCGAGGTGCCCGAGAGCCATCGCACCGGGCCCAAGCGGTTCTGCAACCGGGAACTGAGCTGGCTGGGTTTCAACTGGCGGGTGCTGGATGAATCGCGCAACCCGCGCGTGCCGCTGCTGGAGCGGGTGCGGTTCCTGTCGATCTCTGCGACCAATCTGGATGAATTCTACACCGTCCGCGTGGCCGGCCTGCGTGAGCTGGCCAAGGCCGGCAACACCACCCCCGCCGCCGACGGGCTGACCCCGGCCGAACAGCTGGTGCTGATCGACAAGGACGCGCGCAAACTGCTGCAGGCGCAGCAGACCGTGTGGAACCAGCTCAAGCGCGAGATGGAGGAGGAAGGCATCCACATCCTCACCCGCTCCAAGCTGACAAAGCGCGACCGGGTCCAGCTCGAGACCCATTTCCTCAACAAGGTCTTCCCCGTCCTGTCGCCGCTGGCGATCGACCCGGCGCATCCCTTCCCGTTCATCCCCAACACCGGCTTTTGCCTTGCGCTGCAGCTCGAACGGGTCCGCGACGGCCGCCCGCTGCAGGCACTGCTGCCGATCCCGCATCAGATCGACCGGTTCGTGTCCCTGCCCGCGAAAGAAGGCGAACACCGGGTGCTGCCGCTCGAAGAGCTGTTGCTGATCCACGTCAACTCGCTCTTTCCCGGCTACAAGGCGCTGGGAAGCTGCACCTTCCGCGTGCTGCGCGACAGCGATCTGGAGGTCGAGGAAGAGGCCGAAGATCTGGTGCGCGAATTCGAAGTCGCCCTGAAACGCCGCCGCCGGGGCGAGGTGGTGCGCATGAAACTGTCCGCCGGCGCCCCCGAAGAGCTGCGCTCGGTCATCATGAACGAGCTTCACATCACCGAGGCCGAGGTGATCGAGGTGCGCGGGCTGATCGGCGTCTCCGACCTCCGGGAGCTGGTGCTGGACGACCGGCCAGATCTTCTGTGGCCCTCCTTCACGCCGCGGGTGCCCGAGCGTGTGCAGGATCATGACGGCGACATGTTCGCCGCGATCCGCCAGAAAGACATGCTGCTGCACCACCCCTACGAAACCTTCGACATGGTGGTCCGCTTCCTGCAACAGGCGGCGAGCGATCCCGACGTGGTGGCGATCAAGCAAACGCTCTACCGCACCTCCAAGGATTCCCCGATCGTCTCGGCGCTCTGCGAGGCCGCCGAAGACGGCAAATCGGTCACCGCGCTGATCGAGCTGAAGGCGCGCTTTGACGAGGCCGCCAATATCCGCCAGTCCCGCCGGCTGGAGCGGTCGGGCGCGCAGGTCGTCTACGGGTTCATCAAATACAAGACCCACGCCAAGATCAGCACCGTGGTCCGGCGCGAGGGCGATCAGCTCGTGACCTATACCCATTACGGCACCGGCAACTACCACCCGATCACCGCGAAGATCTATACAGACCTCAGCTTTTTCACCTGCGACGCGGCGCTGGGGCGCGATGCGACCAAGGTGTTCAACTATGTCGGCGGCTATGCCGAACCCGAAGGGCTGGAAAACCTCTCGATCTCGCCGATCTCGCTGAAATCCACGCTGCTCGACCGGATCCGCCGCGAAGCGGAATTCGCCCGCCTGGGCCGCCCGGCCGAGATCTGGGGCAAGGTCAACTCGCTGATCGAGCCCGACATGATCGACGCCTTCTATGCCGCCAGCCAGGCGGGAGTGAAGATCAACCTGGTGGTGCGCGGCATCTGCGGGCTGCGGCCGGGCATCAAGGGGCTGTCGGAAAACATCCGCGTCAAATCCATCGTCGGGCGGTTTCTGGAACATTCGCGCATCGCCTGTTTCGGCAATGGTCACGGGCTGCCGTCGAAAAAGGCCAAGGTCTATATCTCGTCGGCCGACTGGATGGGGCGCAACCTGAACCGCCGGGTGGAAACCCTGGTCGAGATCAGGAATGACACGGTGAAGGAACAGATCGTCAATCAGATCATGGCCGCCAACCTGGCCGATACCGCGCAAAGCTGGGTGATGAACCCGGACAACAGCTTTACCCGCCATCCCGTCACGGAGGGCGCGTTCAACTGCCACCGGTTCTTCATGGAAAACCCGTCGCTTTCGGGGCGGGGAACCGCCGGCGCGGCCGATGTGCCGCAACTGGCGCATTCCAAGGATTGACGCCGGGGGGCCGGTATTGGCAAGGTCCGGGCAGACCTGCGGGGGTTAAGCACATGGATGGCAGCGCAGACCAGCGCTCTGACGATTGGGGGCCGTTCGGCCGCCCGCTCTTCGAAGACCCCTCGGCGCGGGCCCTGTCGCGCGTCGGCGTGGTCGATGTGGGGTCGAACTCGGTCCGGCTGGTGGTGTTCGACGGCGCCGCGCGCAGCCCGGCCTATTTCTACAACGAAAAGCTGATGTGCGGCCTGGGCGCCGGGCTGGGCGAAACCGGCCGGCTCAACCCCGAAGGCCGCCGGCGGGCGCTGTCGGCGCTGCGCCGCTTCGCGCTGCTGGCCGAAGGCATGGGCGCCGTGCCGCTCACCGTGGTCGCCACCGCCGCCATGCGCGAGGCCGAGGACGGCCCCGAATTCTGCGCCGAGATCGAACGCGAGACCGGGCTGAAACCCTGGGTCATCGACGGCGAGGAAGAGGCCCGCCTGTCGGCCCAGGGGGTGCTGCTGGGCTGGCCCGGCGCCGACGGGCTGGTCTGCGATATCGGCGGCTCGTCGATGGAACTGGCCGAACTGCACGAAGGCCGGGTGGGCAAACGCGTGACCTCGGCGCTGGGTCCGCTGAAGCTGCGCGATGTGAAGGGCGGCGCCAAGGCGCTCGACAGCTATGTCTCGGGCATCATGGCCGATCTGGCCGCGACCATGGGCACCGGCCATGACCGGCTCTACCTCGTCGGCGGATCATGGCGCGCCATCGCCCGCCTGGATATGGAGCGGCGCGGCTATCCGCTGCTGGTGCTGCACGAATACCGGATGACACGCAAATCGATCCTGCAAACCATCCGCTGGATCGCCGAAAATGATACCGACGAACTGCGCGCCCGCACCGGCGTCTCGTCCACGAGGATGGCGCTGGTGCCGGTCGCGGCGCAGGTGCTTCGCCAGCTTCTCTATACGCTGAAACCAAAGGAGATCTTCGTCTCCAGCTACGGCATCCGCGAAGGGCTGCTGTACGAGCAGATGCCCGAACGGCTGCGCGCCCGCGACCCGCTGATAGAGGCCTGCCGCTTCGCCGAGGCCAGCTCGGCCCGGCTGCCGGGCTTCGGCGCCCAGCTTTTCCGCTTCGTGCAGCCGCTGTTCAGCACCTCGGGCGATCAGCGCAAGCGCCTGGTCAAGGCCGCCTGCCTGCTGCACGACACCGCCTGGCGCGCCCATCCCGATTACCGGCACGAGGTCTGCTTCGACAACGCCACCCGCGCCAACCTGGGCGGGCTGGATCACGAGGGCCGGGTGTTTCTGGGGCTGGCGCTGCTGCACCGCTACAAGAACAACCGCGCCGGCAGCCGGCTGGACCCGCTCTTCGCCCTGCTCAGCGAAAAGCAGATCGGCGATGCCGAAGTGCTGGGCAAGGCGATGCGCTTCGGCGCGATGTTCTCGTCCAAGGCGCTCGACCAGATGGCCGAGCTGCACTATCACCCCAAGCAGAAACGGCTCGAACTCTGGCTCGCCCCCGCCGCCCGCGATCTGTTCGGCGAGGTCGCCGAGGCCCGCTTCGCCTCGCTGGCCAAATCCCTGGGCGTCGAAACCGGCGTAAAGATCAAACGGGCCTGACCCTTTCATCTTTCCGAAAATATCCCCGCCGGAGGCATGAAACTTTCCGGCGCCTCAGATCTCGATCCCGTGCTCCGGGTCGGGCAAGGCGGGCGCGGGCGGCTTGCGCCGGATGATGATATCGCCATTCGGCAGGCGCTCGGGCATCTCATAGGCATCGAAATCGTCGATCAGCCGCAGCAGCGCGCGCATCGTGGGCTCCAGGCGCGCGGCCAGGCCCCGCATCGCCGGCTCCATCTCGTCGGCCAGCCCTTCGAAAAACTGCCGCGCGCCCTCCTCAAGGCGTTTCAGCCCCTCTTCCATATCGCCCTGCGCATGGGCGGGGGCGGCAAGCAGGCTGGCCGAAAGGGCAAGGGCGAAAAGGTGTTTCATGATCCGAGTATAAGCGCGCGCGCACCCCATTTGAAGATCAGAGCGCGAGGTCGAGCGTCACCGGAAAATGGTCCGACGCGGTCAGCAGCGCGTCGCGCAACTCCGGCACCGCATAAAGGCTGGGGTCGTCGAACGGGTGCCAGATGCGCCAGCGCGGTGCCCTTTCCCGCAGATCGGGCGAGATCATCACATAGTCCAGCAGCGCTGAAAGATAGCGCATTTCCCTTTCGATGAAGAACCGCGCGGTGGCGGGCTGGGCGCACAGCCGCCCCTGAAGCGCCTCGCGCGCATGTGGGTCATAAAGCCGCAGCGCCTCTTCCTCTTCCTCTTCCTCTTCCGCCGTGCCCAGCACGATCTCGACCCCGGAATGGCCGAACAGCTTTTCATATTCGTCCAGGCCGGGGCCGTCGTTGAAATCGCCCAGCACGATCAGCGGATCGCCGGCGCGCAGATGGTCCACCACCCGCTGGCGCAGCCAGATACATTGCGCAAGCTGCTTGCGCCGGTTGTCGATCGACACGCGCATGATTTCGTCGGCGGTGCGCGCGCCATGTGGCGCCTTGGATTTCACGTGCACGCCGATCATGCGGAAGCGCTGCCCCCCCGGCGTTTCCACGGCCAGCTCCAGCGGCGGCTTGGAAAACCGGATCAGTTCCGGCGCCATGTCCACATCCACGTCCCAGCGGAACACCGAATCGAACCGGGGCGCATCGGAAGAGCCCTTCTTGCCGGTCTGCGCGCCCTGCGGATCGTGCCGGGGCGTCAGTGCATCGGGGTCGTAAAGCAGCGCGATTTCCTGCTGGGTATGGTTGCGAAACCCGACGATGGCGCGGCGCGCGCGCAGCCCCATCCGTTTCGCGAAGGTCTGCAGCGCGGGCACGGTCGCGCGCTGGCCGTTATGGTCGGGCGCCTCGATGATCATCACCGCATCCGCGTCCAGCGCGGTGAACACGATACCCAGCGCCGCGATCTGATCGCGCCGCCGCACATCGCGCCGGCCCGACCAGCCGCCGTCGTCCAGCAGCAGCCCGTCGTCGTCGAACAGCGAGTTGAACCATTCGACGTTATAGGTGGCGATCCTCACGCCGCGCGCTCCTCGACGATTTCCTCCCAGGCGCGGTTGATCGCGATCAGCCGGGTTTCGGCCAGTTTCACCGCCTCTTCCGGCACCCCGCGCGCGATCATCCGGTCGGGGTGCGAGGCGCGCACCGCGTCGCGCCAGGCCTTGCGGATCTCGTTCAGCGAGGCCTCGCGGGGCACGCGCAGCACGTCATAGGGATCGGGCGGCGTATCGGCCACGAAACGCGCGCGAAGCGCGCGGAAGCACGGGCCCGACAGGCCGAAGATCTCGGCCACGCGAAACAGGAACTGATCCTCGTTCGGGTGATATTCGCCATCGGCCACGGCGATGTGGAACAGGCCTTCCAGCAGATCGGCCAGCGGCCCTTCATCGTCGCCGAACATCCGGCGGATACGGTGGGCGTATTCCTCGAACCCGGCCACGTCCTGACGCGCCAGATTGAAGACGCGCGCGGCGTTGCGCGCCTCGGCCTGGGGGATGGTGAACACCTCGCGGAAGGCCGCGACCTCGTTACGGGTGACATGCCCGTCGGCCTTGGCCATCTTGGCCCCCAGCGCGATCACCGCGATGGCAAAGGCAACGCTGCGCTCTGGCGGCGTGCGCAGCCGGTCAAAGACCGTTGCCAGGCTTTCGCCTTTGGCAAGGGCGGCAATGGCGTCAGAGATGCGGGTCCAGATCGACATGCGGGCAGAGTATCGGCTGCGGCGCGGGCTGTCAGGCCGCGATTACAGAAATTTCTGCATCAACACGAGGTCCAGCCACTGGCCCCATTTCCGGCCGACCTGCGGCAGGCGGGCGACCTCGGCAAAGCCGATGGCGGCGTGAAAGGCGATGCCTTCGGCGTTCGTGGCGCTGATGCCGGCGAAAAGCGAGTGGATGCCGGCGGCGCGGCCGTGATCCTCGAGCGCGGCGATGAGGGCGCGGCCCGCGCCGTGGCCACGCGCGCCCGGCGCCAGAATGATGGTGTGTTCCATCGTGTGCACATATCCGGCGCCGCCCCGGAACGGGCCGTAGGTGGCAAACCCCTGCACCCGGCCGCCGATTTCGGCCACCAGAAACGGTTCCCCCGCCGCCGCCTTCGCGGCCAGCAGCTGCGCCACGCCTTGCGCCGTCCGCTCCTCGGGGCTGAAGATGATCAGCGTGTCGCGGATGATGGCGTTCCAGATCGGAAGGATGGCGGCGATATCATCGGGGGCCGCGGCGCGGATGCGCAGGGGGCCGGGGCCTGCGGGTTGGTCGTTCATTCACATCCCTCTTGTTGGCGGCGTCAGCCCAGAATGACGTCCAGCAACAACATCAGGATCAGCCCCACGGTCAACCCCGTCGTGGCGGCATTCTGATGGCCGTGGCGGTGGGTTTCGGGAATGATCTCGTGGCTGATGATATAGATCATCGCCCCCGCCGCGAAGGCCAGCCCCCAGGGCAGCAACACCGCCGACAGGCTGACCGCCGCCGCACCCAGCAGCCCGCCCACCGGCTCCACCAGCCCGGTGGCCAGCGCCACCAGAAACGAACGGCGCCGGCTGTAGCCCTGCCCGCGCAGCGCCACCGCCACGGCCAGCCCCTCGGGCGCGTTCTGCAGCCCGATGCCCGTCGCCAGCGAAATCCCGTTCGCCACATCGCCGCCGCCGAAGCCGACGCCGACAGCCATGCCCTCGGGGAAATTGTGGATGGTGATGGCCAGCACGAACAGCCAGATTTTCGCCAGCGCCCCGGCATCGGCGCCTTCGTGGCCCTGAAAGAAATGCTCATGCGGCAGGGTTTCGTTCAGCCCCGCCACCACCAGCGCGCCCAGCCCGATGCCCGCCCCCGAGATCAGCGCCGCGATCACGACAGAGCCATACATCGCCTCGGCCGCGTCGATCCCCGGAAGGATCAGAGAAAAGAACGAGGCCGACAGCATGACCCCCGCCGCGAAGCCCAGCATCGCGTCGTTGGCGCGGCGCGAAACGCTCTGCCCCAGCAGCACCGGCAGCGCGCCGACCGCCGTCATCATCCCTGCGGCGAGGCTGGCCAGAAGACCCATCGTGACAATGTTCATGGGGCCCATCCTTGCGCCAAACCCGCGCCCCGGCCAAGCGCTTTGTGGCACAGGGAGATTGCCAGAAATCCGCCCGATTGGTAACGAGACATGACCAATGCGGAAGGACGCCCCATGCCCGTCATCACCAGCATCGAAGACCTGCGCCGCCTCTACAAGCGCCGCGCGCCCCGGATGTTCTATGACTATGCCGAGGCCGGAAGTTGGACAGAGCAGACCTTTCGCGAAAACAGCAGTGATTTCCAAGACATATACCTGCGCCAGCGCGTGGCGGTGGATATGGAGGGCCGCTCGACCACGTCGCGGATGATTGGGCAGGACGTCGCGATGCCGGTGGCGCTGGCACCGGTCGGCCTGACCGGCATGCAATGCGCCGATGGCGAGATCAAGTCCGCCCGCGCCGCCGAGAAATTCGGAGTGCCCTTCACCCTGTCCACCATGTCGATCTGTTCGATCGAGGATGTGGCCGAACACACCAGCGCACCGTTCTGGTTCCAGCTGTACGTGATGCGGGATGCCGATTACATCGCCCGGCTGATCCAGCGCGCGAAGGATGCGAAATGCGGCGCGATGGTGCTGACGCTGGATCTTCAGATCCTGGGCCAGCGGCACAAGGATCTCAAGAACGGGCTGACGACGCCGCCAAAGATGACGATCCCGACGATGCTGGACCTGTCCACCAAATGGCGCTGGGGGCTGGGGATGCTGGGCACGAAGCGGCGCCAGTTCGGCAATATCGTGGGCCATGCCGCAGATGTGGAAGATGCCTCATCGCTGATGACATGGACGGCAAAGCAGTTCGATCCCCGGCTCGACTGGGAAAAAGTGAAGGATTACAAACGGCAGTGGGGCGGCAAGCTGATCCTGAAGGGGATTCTGGATGCCGAGGACGCCAGGATGGCGCTGCAGGTGGGCGCCGATGCGATCGTGGTATCGAACCACGGCGGGCGGCAGCTGGACGGTGCGCTTTCGGCGATCCGCGCCCTGCCCGCGATCCTGGATGCGGTGGGCGACAAGATCGAGGTCCACCTCGACAGCGGTATCCGGTCGGGCCAGGACGTGCTGAAGGCGCTGGCGATGGGTGCAAAGGGCACCTACATCGGCCGCGCCTATATCTACGGGCTGGGCGCGATGGGCGAGGCCGGCGTGACAAAGGCGCTGGAGATCATCCACAAGGAGCTGGACACCAGCATGGCGCTGTGCGGGCGCAAGCATGCCCGCGATCTGGACCGTGACGTGCTGCTGGTGCCCGAGGGGTTTGCCGGAAAATGGCAATGAAACGGTAACCGAGGTTTCGCCCCCCGGTCACCGGCCTGTCACCCTTTGTTCGCAGTGTAGCACCGTTCTTCCCCTCAGCATCCGGAGTGCACTGATGTTCAAACACGCTCTTTTCGGCGCCGTCGCCCTGACGGCCGGCGCCCTGACGGCCCAGTCCGAGCCCTTCACCTTCGTCGCGCTTGGCGATGCGCCCTATGGCACGCCCGAAGAGGTGTTCGCCCCCTTCGAAACGCTGATCGCCACGGTCAACGCGCGCAAGCCCGCCTTCACCATCCATGTGGGGGATACCAAATCCGGCTCCACCCCTTGCGACGACGCGATGCTGGATGCGCAGCTTGGCTTTCTGAACAGCTTCGCGCCGGCCGCCGTCTATACGCCGGGCGACAATGAATGGACGGATTGCCACCGCCCCAAGGCCGGCGGCTTCGATCCGCTGGAACGGCTGGACTACATCCGCCGCACCTATTTCACCGATCCATCGACAAGTTTCGGCACCGATCCGATCGCGCTGGAAAGCCAGGCGGTGGTGATGGCCGACCGCTTTGCCACCTACGTGGAAAACACCCGCTTTGCCCATGAAGGCGTGCATTTCATCCAGGCCCATGTTGTCGGCTCCAACAACAACCTGGAGGCCCGCGACCAGAAAGCGGCGATGGAGTTCTTTGCCCGTGACGCCGCCAATGTCGCCTGGCTGTCCGACAGTTTCGATCAGGCCATCGCCGCGGATGCCGCCGCCGTGGTTCTGTCGATCCATGCCGATATGTTCGAGTTCGATTTCGGCCCCGCATGGGCGCCCGAAGGATTTCTGCGCCATTCGGGTTTCATCAACTTCGCCGGGGTGCTGACCGAAAAGGCCGCGGCCTTCGACAAGCCGGTTCTGCTGATCTTCGGCGACAGCCACAAGTTCCGCGTGTTCCGCCCCTTCCCCAAGGCGGCCCCCAAGATGACCGCGCTGGAAGTGTTCGGCTCTGCCGACATGCACGCGGTCGAGGTGACGGTGACCCCCGATGATCCGGCGGTGTTCGGCGTGACCCCGATCCTGAACCCGGCGCTTGACGGTCAGGGCTGAAACGATCCGCAGCGCCCGGGGCTCGCGGGCCCCGGGCATCCGCGAAACCTTTGGCCGGCACGCCGAATCATGCCACCATCCGGCACGTGCGCGCCGGATTTCAAGCGCGCCGATCCGCCTTTCATTGACCCGATTGCATGACGGAGGAGATTGCCGATGTTAGACCCGGAAGAAGAGATCAAGGCCGTCATCCGGAAGATCGACGATATTCTCGAGGCGCGGCGCCCGGCGGGCATATCCACCTTCGGCAGCGGCACCGCCGCGCTTTCCCACGAAAGCAGCGACGATCTTCTGCGCGTGAACCTCGAGGCGGCGAAGGTGGTCCTGTCGGCGGCTTCAATGAACCTGATGGGCGAGTGCCGGCAGGAACAGCCCTATCGCCCCCTGCGCCCGATCATCACCGAGGATGGCGATCTGCAATGGTGCTGCACCCATGTTCCGCCCCATTGCGTCAAGGTCTGATCCATGCTGTGGGAGGTGATCGACAGCAAGGTGCGCAGCGCGATCTTTTCGCTGGTCTCCGTCGGCTTCGGCGCGATCCTCTATCTGAAAAAGCCCTGGGCGGGGTTCTCGCTTTTTGCGCCCGCTGACTGGCCCGTAGCGCTTTGGGTGCTGCTCGCGATGCTGGCCATCGGCATCGTGCTGCCGTTTCTTGGCGGATATGCCATCAAACGCGCGCCTGTGGCCGCCCTGTTTCTGTTTGAAATGCGCGCCTTCTGGGTTCTGGCCCTGCTGGCGGTGATCGTTGCCGCCGGGTTGCTGGCCTCGGGCGTGCTGGCCACGTCCGAACAGGACCCGGCCGATCTGAAAGCGTCGATGAGCGCGGTGGAAAAGGCGGTGACGGCGGTGTTCGCCGCGCTGGCGGTGGCCATCGCGGGGGAAAAATCGTCTTCGGCGACGGCGCTTCTGGCGCAGCGCAAGTTTCAGGAAGCGTTCAAGGGCCATGCCGCGACGCTTCCGGCGGCCGAACAGGCCTGGGGGCGGATGGTCGAACATGCGGTGTTTTCCGACCCGTTCGCGCCCTCCTCGACCACCAACCGCGACGGCTCCGCCGCGGCGGGCGCTTCGGGCTGGGGCTGGGATGCGCGGTGGGCGCGCGCCCGCGCCGTGGCCGCGAACCTGGCCTGACCCCGGCAAAGCGCGGGCCGCGACGGTTTTCCCCTTCCAATCTTCGCCGTTCTCGCCTATACGCGCGGCTTCATTCGGGCATGCACCCTTGGAGGATGCCCATAACATTGGAGAACGACTATGGCTGGTGAGATCCCTGATCTTCACGCCACGGTACGGACGGGGACAGGCAAGGGGGCCGCTCGTCAAGCTCGTCGTGAGCAATTCGTACCGGGCATCATCTATGGCGGCGGGGCAAACCCTGTCGCGATCAATCTGAAATACAACGAGCTGCTGAAGCGGCTGAAATCCGGGCGCTTTCTGTCGACGCTGTTCAACATGAAGGTCGAAGGCCAGGAAGACGTGCGCGTGATCTGCCGCAGCGTGCAGCGCGATGTGGTCAAGGATCTGCCGATCCACGTTGATTTCATGCGCCTGCGCCGCACCTCGCGCATCAACCTGTTCATCCCGGTCGAGTTCCTGAACGAGGAAATCGCACCCGGCATCAAGAAGGGTGGCGTTCTGACCGTTGTGCGCCCCGAGGTCGAGCTGAAGGTCACCGCCGGTGACATCCCCGAAAAGCTGACGGTGGATCTGACCGGTCGCGACATCGGCGATACCATCCACATCTCGGACATCACCCTGCCCGAGGGCACGCGCCCGATGATCACCGACCGTGACTTCGTCATCGCCAATATCTCGGCCCCGTCGGGCCTGCGTTCGGCCGATGACGAAGAAGGCGAAGAAGAGGCAGAGACCACCGAGGAGTGATCCCCGGCCTCTGGCAGAATTTGAAAACGCGGGGCCCCGGCCTCGCGTTTTTGTTTGCCGCTCCGGCGGACGCGCCCTAGGTAAGGGGCAGGGAAACAGCAGGAGGCGCGCGATGCGGCTTTTCGTAGGTCTGGGCAATCCCGGCGCGAAATATGCGGGCAACCGGCACAATATCGGCTTTATGGCGGTGGATCGCATCGCCGCCGACTATGGCTTTGCCCCCTGGCGTGCGAAGTTTCAGGGGCAGATGGCCGAAGGCCGGCTGGGCAGCGAAAAGGTGCTGCTGCTGAAACCTGAAACCTTCATGAACCGCTCGGGCCAGTCGGTGGGCGAGGCGATGCGATTCTACAAGCTGACGCCGGGCGACATCACCGTATTTCATGACGAGCTGGACCTTGCGCCGGGCAAGTGCCGGGTGAAACAGGGCGGCGGGCACGCGGGGCACAACGGCCTGCGCTCGATCCACGAGCATATCGGCGAAGCCTATGGCCGGGTCCGGCTGGGCATCGGCCATCCGGGCCACAAGGACCGCGTGGCGGGGTATGTGCTGAGCGATTTTGCCAAGGCCGATCAGGTCTGGCTGGACGATCTGCTGCGCGGGCTGTCCGACGGCGCCCCGGCCTTGGCCGCGGGCGACACGGGCCGGTTTCTGAACGCGGTCGCCCTGCGGGTGGCGCCGCCGCGATCGTCCAAGACCGAGCCGGTGGCGAAACCCGAAACCCCGCCCATACCCGAGAGGAAAGCGGATTCGCGCAGCCCTCTGCAAAAGCTCGCGGACCGGTTCCGGTGACCCTGCGCGCGGCCCTCTTGCAACAGGCAGAGAACTGCGCGGCGCTCGGCTCGCCCTTCACCGCGCGGCTGCTGCGGCTGACAGCCGACCGGCTGCGCCCCGGCACGCCCGTCGCCGACCGGATGCTGACCTGGCAAGGCGATTTCGGCCCCCGTGGCCAATCGGTGCCACTGCGCTTTGCCGGGGCGCTGCACGGGCTGGTGCTGTCGGGCGAAGCGCCCGACCTGGCCGCCGCCTATCCGCCGCACGATCCCACCGATGATGCGCTGTGGCAGGCGGTGAGCGGGGCGCTGACGGCGCAGGAAGACCGGCTGCAGCGCTGGCTGGACAGCGCCCCACAGACCAACGAGGTGCGCCGAAGCGCGCCACTGATCGCCGCCGGGCATTGGCTGAGCGCACGCTACGGGCTGCCGCTGATCGTGTCGGAAATCGGTGCCAGCGCCGGCCTGAACCTGATGTGGGATCACTTCGCGCTGGACTTGCCCGACGGGCGGCGCGGGCCGCGGGATGCGGCACTCGTGCTCGACCCTGACTGGCGCGGCGACCTGCCGCCGCTGGCCGCCCCCCGGATCGCAGACCGCCGCGGCGTCGATCTGAACCCGCTCGATCCCGCCAATCCGGCGGATGCCCTGCGCCTGCGCGCCTATATCTGGCCCGATCAGCCCGACCGGCTGGCCCGCACAGAGGCCGCCATCGCCGTGGCCCGCGCGCCGGTGGACCGGGCCGACGCGCTCGACTGGCTGGGGCCGCATCTGGCCCGGCAATATCCCGGACACCTGCACCTGATCTATCACACCATCGCCTGGCAATACCTGCCCGCACAGGCGCAGGCCAGGGGCAACGCCATCATCGACGCCGCCGGCGCACGAGCCAGCGCCGAGGCCCCGCTGGCCCGTTTCGCGATGGAGGCGGATGGCGCCTCGCCCGGCGCCGCCCTGACCCTGCAGCTGTGGCCCGAGGGTCAGGTGTTGCCGATGGGACGCGTCGATTTCCATGGCCGCTGGGTCGACTGGCAAAGCGGCACGGCAGAAGGAACCGCATGAGATGCAGAAAGACCCCGCGACCAACGTCCTCGGCCAGGAGTTGGCCCCCTGCTCCGCCCGCCCGCTGACCGGGTTCTTCCGCGACGGGCATTGCAACACCTGCGCCGACGATCACGGCAGTCATACCGTCTGTGTGGAGGTGACGGCGGAGTTTCTGGCCCTGTCGAAATACCTTGGCAACGATCTTTCCACCCCGCGCCCCGAGTTCCGCTTTCCGGGGCTGAAGCCGGGGGATCAATGGTGCCTGTGCGCCGCCCGCTTTCTGCAGGCGCATGAGGAAGGCTGCGCGCCGAAGGTGCGCCTTTCGGCCACCCATGCCCGCGCGCTGGAGATCGTGCCGCTGGAGATCCTGCAGCTCAACGCCCTGCCCGATTGAGGGTTAGCCGGCCTTGCCCAGCAAGGCGTCGTCCATCAGATCGTCGATGAACAGGCTCAGAAGCTGGGGCCGGCCGCTGACGCCTGCCTTGCGGTAGATCGCGTTGGTCTGCGCCTTGACCGTGCCTTCGGAGGTATTGCGCAGCGCGGCGATTTCCTGCGTCGACAGCCCCTTGATCGCAAACAGCGCCACGTCCTTCTCTGCCGGGGTCAACGCCCATTGCGCGAACCGCTCCTGCATCAATTCCGCGAAGGCGCCCGAGGCGACGCGCAGCTGTTCCTGATAGCGCTGGGTTTTCTGCATCGTCCGCCGCAGCGCCACGGCCCCCAGCACCAGCCCGAGGATCAAGCCGACCGCCGCGCCGATCTCCAGCAGCTCGCGGGTTTGCCAGCTGATCGGCGTCGTGCGCAGGCCGACGACGCTCAGAACGATGTCAGAGACGAAGAACACCGCGCAGATTGCCTGAACCAGCAATATCGCGATCACGAAAACCCGGTCTTTCAAATGCCTTCAGTCCCCCCGGTGCGGGTTTCGTGGCCCCCCGAAGGGGATGGCCGCCTTACCCGTCTTCATCTTCATCCTCGTCTTCGTCTTCGTCTTCATCCTCATCTTCGTCGTCTTCGTTCGGCCCGCCCCGGCCGCCGCCAGACCCGCCCGGGGCATGGCTGTCGCGCGGATCGAAAAGCTCGGCGTCGTCCTCGTCGTCGTCATCCTCGTCGTCCCACAGATCGCGCAGGATCTCTCCCGTCCGCGGATTGAAGATGATTTCGCGCTCGACGCCGTTGCCATGGGCGACGATCCGGGTCCGCCCCAGCAACGTGCGCGACACACGGATTTCCGAAAAGCCCTGGCCGCGCAGCTGAGCGACGATACGCTCCTGAAGGTCAGCCGCAAAGGCGCCGCCGGCCCAGATCAGGGCCGCCGAAGCACAGCTCAGAAACAGTCTGCGTTGCATGATATCCTTTCGGGGCGTGCCAAATGGCGCCTTCGCTTCACATTCCCGAAACGAAGGCACCGTGGCAAGGGGGCGTCAGCGCAGATCAGCTGTCGTCGCCTTCGTCGTCATCAGAGTCAGAATCAGAGTCATCATCGTTGCTGTCGTCATCTTCAGCTTCGTTTTCGTCTTCACCCTCGTCCTCGTCCTCGAGACTCTCATCGTCATAATCGTCGATCTCTTCCTTGACGACATTGCCCTGGGCATCGAACGTGCGCTCGATTTCCTTGCCTCCGGCCTTCAGCTCTTCCTTCATCAACGTGCCGTCGATGCTATAGGTCCGTTCCAGCTTGCCCGCCGCGCCGGTGGCTTCGGCCCGGTATCGGGTCGCGCTGCGGCGGATCTCGATGCCGGAATAGCCGCTGCCGGACAGGTCGGACACGATCCCCTCGACAACCGGATCGGGGGTGGTCTGGGCAAGGGCGGCGGTGGACATCAACAGGGCGATGGCCGGAACGGCCAGGGTTTTCCTGAATTTCATGGGGTCTTCCTTTCACTGTCATGGCAACGCCGATGCGCGCCTCGTGAAAGGAGGTAAGCCCACCCCGGAAGCCGGGGATATTGCCCGCAGGTTTAAAGCCGGCCGCCTAAACCACAGGAAACCGCGCATAAACCAAAGTTTAGGCGCTGTATGCGCAGGCCCCGCCGTGCAGACGGGGCCGCGCCGGCGTCAGTCGCCGGTGTTCATGTCGAACCCGAGGTGTTTGGCCACGGTGAAGATATCCTTGTCGCCGCGCCCGCACATATTCATCACGATGATATGGTCAGCGGGCAACTCCGGCGCGATCTTCATCACGTGGGCCAGCGCGTGGCTGGGCTCCAGCGCCGGGATGATCCCCTCCTGCAGGCAACAAAGCTGAAACGCCTCCAGCGCCTCGGCATCCGTGATCGCCACATATTCGGCCCGGCCGGTATCGTGCAGCCAGGAATGCTCAGGCCCGATGCCGGGGTAATCCAGCCCGGCCGAAATCGAGAACCCTTCGAGGATCTGCCCGTCATCGTCCTGCAGCAGATAGGTGCGGTTGCCATGCAGTACGCCGGGGCGACCGCCGGTCAGCGATGCGCAATGCTCCATCTTGGCATTCACGCCCTTGCCGCCAGCCTCGACCCCGATGATGCGCACGTCCTTGTCATCCAGAAACGGAAAGAACAGCCCCATGGCGTTCGACCCGCCGCCGATGGCCGCGATCAGCGTATCGGGCAGGCGGCCCTCACCTTCCTGTTCTTCCAGCTGCCAGCGCACTTCCTTGCCGATGATCGACTGGAAATCACGCACCATCGCCGGATAGGGATGCGGACCCGCCACCGTGCCGATGCAATAGAACGTATCACGCACGTTGGTTACCCAGTCGCGCAGCGCATCGTTCATCGCGTCTTTCAGGGTGCCGCGGCCGGATGTCACCGGCACCACCTCGGCCCCCAAAAGGCGCATCCGGAACACGTTGGGCGCCTGACGCTCCACATCATGCGCGCCCATGTAGACCACGCATTTCAGCCCGAACTTGGCACAGACCGTGGCCGTGGCCACACCGTGCTGCCCGGCCCCGGTTTCAGCGATGATGCGCGTCTTGCCCATGCGCATCGCGAGGATGATCTGGCCCAGCACGTTGTTGATCTTATGCGCGCCGGTGTGGTTCAGCTCGTCGCGCTTGAGATAGATCTTGGCCCCGCCCAGATGTTTGGAAAGCCGGTCGGCATGGTAGAGCGGGCTGGGGCGGCCGACGTAGTTCTTCCACAGATCGTCCATCTGCGCCCAGAACGTGGGGTCGGTCTTGGCGCGTTCATATTCCTCTTCCAGCGACAGGATCAGCGGCATCAGCGTCTCGCTGACGAACCGCCCGCCAAAGGTGCCGAACCGGCCGTTTTCATCCGGGCCGGTCATGAAGCTGTTGATAAGGTCTTCGGCCATGGTCATACGTCTCCAAATCCAAATTCAGCGTGCAGAATTTGGTACAATTGTCTGGCAGATTCTTCGCTAAACTGAAGCGTCTGGCTGAGTTTCCCAGGCATGTCACGATCATCAGAACCGTAACTATTCAGCTGAAGAACTTTCATTCCGTCGCGTTCGCCAACCATGTATTTACATACAAGTTGGGTCGGGTGAGCAGATCGAACTTCTTTGTCATCCCTTTCGATTGATCTGACAAACGCCATCGCTCTCTCCCGTTCAATCCAGTTCGCGTTTAAAGCCAATATGCGACGCGGTAAAGCCGAGCCGCTGGTAAAACGCCTGCGCGCGGTTGCGGCTTTTGTTGGTGGTCAGCTGAATCAGGCGGCAGCCGGCGGCGCGGGCGCGGGCCTCGGCATCGGCCATCATCGCGGCCCCCAGCCCCTGCCCCCGCAGATCACCGGCCACCCGCACGCTTTCGACCTGTGCCCGGCGCGCCGCTTTCAGTGACAGGCCAGAAATCAGGGTCAGCTGATAGGTAGCGACGATCCGGCCGCCCGCATCCTCGCCCACGATCAACAGGTTGCCGCCCTCGGCCTGCATCGTGTCGAAAGCAGCCAGATAGGGCGCAAGGCCCGCCCCTTCGCGCGCGGCGCCCAGCGCGTCGTCAGCCAACAGCGCGACCACCGCGGCCACGTCATCGCGGCGGGCTTCGCGGAACCGCAGGCTCATGCCAGCGCCGCCTCGATAAAGGCCCCGATCAGCGCCGCATCCTTGACCCCCGGCGCGCTTTCCACGCCCGAGGAGACATCCACCTGCCGCGCGCCCGTCATCTGAATGGCCAGCGCCACGTTTTCCGGCGTCAGCCCCCCGGCCAGCATCCACGGCACCGGCCAGCGCCGGCCCGCGATCAGCCGCCAGTCAAAGGCCAGACCGTTGCCACCGGGCAAATCGGCCCCCTTCGGCGGCTTGGCATCGACCAGTAGCTGGTCGGCCACACGGCCATATTCGGCCAGAGCAGGCAGATCGTCGGCGTCGGCCACGCCCACCGCCTTCATCACCGGCAGCCCGTAGCGCGCCTTCACCTGCGCCACCCGCGCGGGGCTTTCGGCGCCGTGCAGTTGAAGCATGTCCAGCGGCACGCGGTCCACGATCTCGTCCAGCGCGGCATCGTCGGCATTCACCGTCAGCGCCACCTTGGCGACGCCCGGCGGCACCCCGGCCGCCAGCCCGTGCGCCTGTTCGATGCTTACATTGCGCGGGGATCTGGCGAAGAATACGAAGCCGACATAGGCCGCACCGGCCTCGACCGCCGCCGCGACATGCGCGGCTTCGGAAAGTCCGCAGATCTTTACCCTGATGTCCCCGGTTGCCATGACAGGCGGTTTAGCCTGCCTTGCCGCCATCCTCAAGCAGGGCGAGCACGTCGTCATTCGGTTTGGGGGCGGTGGCGGTCTTGAGCCGCTTGACCTCGCGCTCCAGCGTCTTGGCCTCGCGCTTGGCGCGGGTCGCTTCGGCGCGGTGGCGCGCCTCGCGCAGCCATTCCCAGATGAAGCCGATCAGAAGACCGGCCACAATGCCGCCGAACACCACAAGGAACAGCGGCAGGCGGATCTCCCAGTCGCCGCCGATGAAGCCCGATACACCCTCGGGCAAAAGCCGCAGCGAAACGAAACCACGGTTGGCCAGCGCGACCGTGATCAGGCTCAGCCCGAGCAAGACGAGAAAGAGATAGCGCAAATATCGAAACATCAGAAAATTCCGTTCATTTCTCGTTCAGACGATCCCGCAAAAGCTTACCCGTCTTAAAGAACGGCACGGATTTTTCTTCAACCTCCACCGATGCGCCGGTGCGCGGATTCCGGCCCGTGCGCGCATCGCGTTTCTTCACGGAGAACGCCCCGAAACCGCGCAGCTCCACCCGATCGCCGTTTGACATGGCGTCAATGATCTCTTCAAAGATCGTGTTCACGATGCGCTCCACGTCGCGCTGGTAAAGGTGTGGGTTCTCGTCCGCGATCTTCTGAATTAATTCTGATCTGATCATTAAAAAATCGGCCCCCCCGCCCTGCGCCTTCGAATGCGCATTTGTCTATGTTCTAAGCTTCACGACTATAATCTCCTTTTTCGCCATGAGAAACAGAAACCATTGGAAAAGCTTGGAAAACAGAGATTTCAGCGGCGAAGTTTCACATTCCGGGCAGCGAGCGCGGCTCTTGCACAGAAAGGTTAACGCGCCGGACGGCCCTGCCGGGCGTCACAAACGGCGTTGATTCGGGAAACGCGAAACGGCCCCGCATCGCTGCGGGGCCGTCCATTTCATGCCAAAGGCACGGTGTCTTAGTTGTCGTCGCCCTTGAGCGCGGCACCCAGGATATCCCCGAGCGACGCACCGGAATCCGACGAGCCGTACTGCTCGACCGCTTCCTTTTCCTCGGCGATTTCGCGCGCCTTGATCGACAGGCCCAGACGGCGGGTCTTGCTGTCGATATTGGTCACGCGCACATCAACCTTGTCACCAACCTGGAAACGCTCGGGGCGCTGGTCGGCACGGTCACGGGACAGATCGGAGCGGCGGATGAAGGATTTCATGCCTTCGTATTCCACCTCGATGCCGCCATCCTCGATCGCGGTCACTTCGACCGTGATGATCGAGCCGCGCTTCACGCCGCCCACGGCATCGGCGAACTTGTCGCCGCCCAGCTGTTTGACGGAAAGCGAGATACGCTCCTTGTCCACATCCACCTCGGTGACGACGGCCCTGACCGTGTCGCCCTTGCGGTAGTTCTGGATCGCATCTTCGCCGCGCTCGTCCCACGACAGGTCGGACAGGTGCACCATGCCGTCGATGTCGTTGTCGAGACCGATGAACAGACCGAATTCGGTGATGTTCTTGACCTCGCCCTCGACCTCGGTACCCACCGGATGGGTTTCGGCGAACACATCCCACGGGTTGCGCATGGTCTGTTTCAGACCCAGCGACACGCGGCGCTTGGCGGTGTCGATTTCCAGCACCATGACTTCCACTTCCTGAGAGGTGGAGACGATCTTGCCGGGATGGACGTTCTTCTTGGTCCACGACATTTCGGACACGTGAACCAGGCCTTCGACGCCCGGCTCCAGCTCAACGAACGCACCGTAGTCGGTGATGTTGGTGACGCGGCCGGTATGCACCGATTCCAGCGGATATTTGGCTTCCACCGAATCCCACGGATCGGCCTGAAGCTGCTTCATGCCCAGGCTGATACGGTGGGTTTCCTTGTTGATCTTGATGACCTGAACCTTGACGGTCTCGCCGATCGACAGGATTTCCGACGGGTGGTTCACACGGCGCCAGGCCATGTCGGTGACGTGCAGCAGGCCGTCAACGCCGCCCAGATCGACGAAGGCACCATATTCGGTGATGTTCTTGACAACACCGTCCACGGCCTGGCCTTCGGTCAGGTTGCCGATCACCTCGGCGCGCTGCTCGGCGCGGCTTTCTTCCAGAATGGCGCGGCGCGACACGACGATGTTGCCACGGCGACGGTCCATCTTGAGGATCTGGAACGGCTGCTTCAGCCCCATCAGCGGGCCGGCATCGCGCACCGGGCGCACGTCAACCTGAGAGCCGGGCAGGAACGCCACGGCGCCGCCCAGATCGACGGTAAAGCCACCCTTGACCCGGCCGAAGATCGCGCCTTCGACACGCTCTTCGTCAGCGTAGGCTTTCTCCAGACGGTCCCAGGCTTCTTCGCGGCGCGCCTTGTCGCGGCTGATGACAGCCTCGCCACGGGCGTTTTCCACGCGATCGAGGAACACCTCGACCTCGTCGCCGACTTCGATTTCCGGGGCCTCGCCGGGATTGGCGAATTCTTTCAGTTCGACGCGGCCTTCCATCTTGTAGCCGACGTCGATAATGGCCTGACCCGCTTCAATTGCGATCACGCGGCCTTTGACAACGGACCCTTCGCTGGGCGTGTCAATCTCGAAGCTTTCTTGCAGGAGGGCTTCGAAATCCTCCATCGATACGTTTTGAGCCATCTGGTCTCGGTTTCCTTTACAATGTTTTTTCTGGCCACGCGGTTGTCTCCGCCGGTCTTTGGGTTGGTCATTTGCAGCCGCGCCAACAACAATGAGGGCCGGAGATTGTTCCCGACCCTGCCCATATGTGTGTTCTATGGCTTTGACTGCCTTGTCGACATCGGGCTCTATACAGACATGTCCCCAGCCAGGCAAGGGAAAGCCGCAGAAAAGCGCCCTGCGGACGACCCGCCCCTTTCAGTCGCACACGTAGGACCAGCTGTCATATTCGTAGGTGGTGTAAAAGTCGCTGGGTTGCGGGCGGGACTTGAGCGACCGCCGGTCGGTGGAAAACGGATCCGGGTCATAGAACGCATCGCCATCGGGGCTTATAAGAGGGCGCAGCGGTCGCACATGGATCACACGCGTGCGCTGACAGATCGCCTGCCCCTTCGCCGCCACGGTGAACGCGCCCTCCTGTTCGGTCAGCGTCACCACATGCCCGGCCTTGCGTGCCAACCCCTCCACGCCAAAGCTCAGGGGGCTGTCGATCCTCAGCGCGCCGGTGTTTGGTGCGGGGGCAAAACCCTCCTCCTCGCCGCGCCAATCGGTGCCATAGGCGAAATCCAGCACAAAGCGCCCGTTCGGCACCAGCACCCGAAAGAACTGCCCGCCGGTGATGCCCGCGGCCAGTACCGCCTCGCCCGTCTCGGCATCTTCCACCCTGAGATAGAAATCGCGCCCCTCGGGCGTTTGCACGACCAGCGGGAACACCGCCGCAAGCGGGCTGTTGCGCCACAAAAGACCATGAGCCAAGCCCGATGCCGGTTCGCCCGCCGGGGCGGCCAGCACGGCCACGATGCCCAGAATGGCCGCCAAGACCATCGCGCCTGTCCATCCGATCAATCTGCCAGCCACGTCCGGTGCCCCCTCTCCATCCTTCCGAGATGGGTGGGGGGTACGGAAAAGTCCAGCCGCCGTGTCAGCCGCGCCGCGCGTTAATGACCGCGATGGCCTTTGCCACGGCCTCATCGATCGTCAGCGCGGAGGTGTCCAGAACCACCGCATCCGCCGCCGCCGCCAGCGGCGCCGCCGCCCGCTCGCTGTCGCGCGCATCGCGTTCGCGCAGATCGGCCAGCACCCCGTCGGGGGTCACATCGGCGCCCTTGCCCGACAGTTCCAGAAACCGCCGCCGGGCCCGCACCGCATCACTTGCGGTCACATAAAGCTTCACCTGCGCCTCGGGGCAGATCACCGTGCCGATGTCGCGCCCATCCAGAACCGCGCCGCCCGCACGCCGGGCAAAGGCGCGCTGAAAATCCACCAGCGCCGCGCGCACCTCCGGTATCGCCGCCACTTTCGAAGCTGCCTGTGCCACCTCGGCCGTGCGCAGATCGTCACGCGCCAGATCCTCGGGTCGCAGCGCCCTGGCCGCGGCGACCGGCTCCAGCCCGTCCAGCACCCGCCGCCCGGTGGCCCGGTACAGCAAGCCGGTGTCCAGATGGGCAAAGCCGAAATGCGCCGCCACAGCACGGGAAATCGTGCCCTTCCCCGCCGCGGCGGGGCCATCAATCGCCACCGTGAAGCTCACCGGTTGCTCCGCCCCAGATGCGCGCCCAACCCTTCCATCAGCGGCTCGAACACCGGAAAGGACGTAGAGATCGGCCCCGCGTCATCCACCGACACCGGCTTTTGCGCCGCCATCCCCGCACAAAGAAAGGACATCGCGATCCGATGATCCAGATGGGTGGCACAAACCGCCCCGCCCGGCATCCCGCCCGGCCCCATGCCATGCACGATCAGCGTGTCCTCATCCTCCTCCACGGTCACGCCGCAGGCCTCCAGCCCGCGCGCCATGGCGTCGATCCGGTCACTTTCCTTGACCCGAAGCTCCTTCACCCCGCGCATCACCGTCTTGCCGGCGGCAAAGGCGGCAACAACCGAGAGGACCGGATATTCGTCGATCATCGACGGCGCCCGCTCCGGCGGCACGTCGATCCCGCGCATGGCGGTGGAGTAACGCGCGCGCAGATCGGCGACCGGCTCGCCGCCCTCCTCGCGCATGTTCTCGAATGTCAGATCGGCGCCCATCTCCTGCAGGGTGATGAACAGCCCGGCGCGCGTCGGGTTCAGCCCGATCCCAGGCACCAGCACATCCGACCCCTCGACGATCAGCGCCGCACACACCGGAAACGCGGCCGAACTCGGATCGCGCGGCACCACGATGCTCTGCGGCCGCAGTTCCGGCTGGCCGGTCAGGGTGATCACCCGCCCCTCCTCGGTCTGCTCCACCGAAACCTCCGCGCCGAATCCCGCCAGCATCCGCTCGGTATGATCGCGCGTGGCCTCCTTCTCGATCACCACGGTCTGACCCGGCGCATTCAGCCCCGCCAGCAAGACCGCCGATTTCACCTGGGCCGAGGGCACCGGCACCACATAGCGCACCGGCACCGGCTCTGCCGCACCGACGATCGTCATCGGCAGCCGCCCGCCCGCGCGCCCGTAAGCCGCCGCCCCGAAAAGCCCCAGCGGATCGGTCACCCGCCCCATCGGGCGCGACCGCAACGAGGCATCGCCGGTAAAGGTCGCGCTGATCGGCGAAGTCGCCATCGCCCCCATGATCAAGCGCACACCGGTGCCCGAATTGCCGCAGTCGATCACCTGTTCGGGCTCGGCAAACCCGCCAACCCCCACACCGCTCACAACCCACTCGCCATGGGCCAGATGCGTCACCTCGGCCCCGAAGGCGCGCATCGCCCGGGCCGTGTCCAGCACATCCTGCCCTTCCAGCAGGCCGGTGATATGGGTCTCGCCCACACTCAGCGCGCCAAGGATCAGCGACCGGTGGGAAATCGACTTGTCTCCCGGCACATCCGCCACGCCCTTCAGCGGCGCGGATCTGCGGGCGGTCATCGGGATAGGATCGCCATGGCCGGACATATCTGCCTCATTCGTTGGTTGCGCGCGTGATAGCCCACGGCAAACGAAGCGTCCATGACAGAAGCCCCCCGCCGGAGGCAAAAACCTCCCGTCCCCGGCGCTACACCCGCCGGAACGTCAGGTAATGCGGCACCCGCCCCTCGCGCAGCGCCTTTTGCTCATAGCGCGTGGAAATCCAGTCTTCCCAAGGCGTCCGCCAGTCCTGCGGTCCTTCTGCCAGCCATTCGAAGCCCTGGCGCGGCACCTGCTCCAGTGTCTGACGCACATAATCGGGAATATCCGTGGCCACCCGGAAAATCGCGCCGGGCTTCATGACGCGCGCCAGCGGCTCCAGATGCTCGGGCGTCACGAAACGGCGCCGGTGATGGCGCTTCTTCGGCCAGGGATCGGGATAGAGCAGAAAGGCCCGTGCGATCGAAGCCTCTGGCAACACGTCGAACATATCCCGCACATCCCCCGGATGGACCGAAACGTTGCTTACCCCGGCATCGCGTATCTTGCCCAGCAGCATGGCCACACCATTGATGAATGGCTCGCAGCCGATGATACCGACCCCGGGATTCGCGGCGGCCTGATGCACCATATGCTCACCACCGCCAAAACCGATCTCGAGCCACACATCGCGCGCCCCAAACAGCGCGCCCAGGTCGAGCGGGCGACGCTCTGGGTTTTCCTCCCAGCTCACCCCGCGCGGCGCCAGCGCCTGCAGATCCTCATCCAGAAATGCACGCTGACTGTCGCGCAGCGTCTTGCCGTGGCGGCGACCATAGAAATTGCGCCAGGGGGCGCCGGTGGGGTGGGTATCTTCGCTCATGGCGGGGGTGCTACGAAATCGCGCCCCAAGGTGCAATCGTGCAGTTGGACATGAGCAGGAAACGCGCGCCTTCGGCGCAAGCCTTCTGCCTGTTGGGGCTCCGCCCCAAACCCCGGGATATTTGCACCAAAGCAATCTGAGGAAAAGCAGGTCTCAGCCTTGCTTTGGGCGAAATATCCCCGCCGGAGGCAAACCGGCCCGCAGGGCCGCAATACAGGACTTGCGCCGCAGGCGCACCGGCAGGTCAGCCCCGGCCGCGATAGGGCGCGACGCCCTGATCGGGGATCCATACCCCGTCGGGTGCCGGGCCGGTCTGCCAGAACACGTCGATCGGGATGCCGCCGCGCGGGTACCAATAGGCCCCGATCCGCAGCCATTCGGGATCGAGCAGCGCCACCAGCCGCTTGGCGATGTCGATCGTGCAATCCTCGTGAAAGGCGCCGTGGTTGCGGAACGAGGTCAGGAACAGCTTCAGCGACTTGCTTTCAACCAGCCAGTCGCGCGGGATGTAATCGATCACGATATGGGCGAAATCCGGCTGGCCGGTCATCGGGCAGAGCGAGGTGAATTCCGGCGCGGTGAAGCGCACGACGTATTTCGTGCCCGCGTGGCTGGCGGGCACCTTTTCCAGCGCCGCCTCTTCGGGCGAGGCAGGCTGGGCCACGGCCTGGCCCAGCTGGCTCAGCCCAGATACATCGGTTTTCGCCATCGCCCTGTCACACCGCCTTTTTCAGCGCGTCGATCAGATCGGTCTTTTCCCAGCTGAACCCGCCATCGGCATCGGGGGCGCGGCCGAAATGGCCGTAGGCCGCGGTGCGCTGATAGATCGGCTTGTTCAGGTCCAGATGCTCGCGGATGCCGCGCGGGGTCAGGTCCATAACCTGGGCCACGGCCTTTTCGATCGCGGTCTCGTCGACCTCTCCGGTGCCGTGGGTATCGACATAGATCGACAGCGGCTTGGCCACCCCGATGGCATAGGAGAGCTGCAGCGTGCAGCGTTTCGCCATCCCCGCGGCCACCACGTTTTTCGCCAGATAGCGCGCGGCATAGGCGGCCGAACGGTCCACCTTGGTCGGATCCTTGCCGGAAAACGCGCCGCCGCCATGCGGGGCCGCGCCGCCGTAGGTATCGACGATGATCTTGCGCCCGGTCAGGCCGGCGTCGCCATCGGGGCCGCCGATCACGAAGGTGCCGGTGGGGTTCACCCACCATTCGGTCTTGTCGGTGATCCAGCCCGAGGGCAGAACCTCGCGGATATAGGGTTCTACGATGGCGCGGATCGCGGCGGAATCCTGATCTTCACGCTCATGCTGGGTGGACAGGACGATCGAGGTCACCTCGACCGGCTTGCCGCCCTCGTAACGCACCGAAAGCTGCGATTTGGCGTCAGGGCGCAGGGTCGGCTCGGCACCGGATTTGCGGACTTCGGCCAGGCGGCGCAGGATCGCATGCGCATATTGGATCGGGGCCGGCATCAACTCCGGCGTTTCATCCACCGCATAGCCGAACATGATACCCTGATCGCCAGCACCGTCCTTGTCGACGCCCTGGGCGATATGGGCGGATTGCTCGTGCAGGAAGTTCAGCACGTGGCAGGTGTTCCAGTGGAACTTCTCCTGCTCATAGCCGATGTCCTTGATGCAATCGCGCGCGATCTGCCCGATGCGGCCCATATAGTCCTTCAGCCGCTCCTGGTTCGACAGGCCGACCTCGCCGCCGATCACGACCATGCCGGAGGTGGCGAATGTCTCGCATGCGACCCGCGCATTGGGTTCTTCTGTCAGGAATGCGTCGAGGATCGCATCCGAGATACGATCGCACACTTTATCGGGGTGCCCCTCCGACACGGATTCGGAGGTGAAAATGTAGTTCTGCCGGGCCATGGGAAGTGCTCCATTGTGAAAATACCCGCCACGCCAGGAAGCCGTTGTGACGGTAAGGTCAGTGCGGCTTACGCTTGGGGGCGGCGCTGGTCAACGGGATACTGAGAAGCGCCTGTATATAAGTGCCGCCAGCGCAACAATAATGGCGAGGCCCGCCGGCCAGTCGCCGAAACGCACATAAAGCGTGGGCGGCAGCGCGGGCGGTACCGGCGCGGTCAGTTGCCCCGCCGTGTTCAGCGGCAGGTCCCGCAGTACCCTGCCCCGCGCGTCGATCACCGCCGACACGCCGGTATTGGCCGAGCGCAGCACCGGCAGCCCCTGTTCCACCGCCCGCAGGCGCGCCTGGGCCAGATGCTGATAGGGGCCGGAGAATGTGCCGAACCACGCGTCATTGGTCAGTTGCAGGATCCAGTCGGCCCGGATTGGCGCGGCGCGCAGATCCTGGGGAAAGATCGCCTCGTAGCAGATCAGCGGCAGCACCTTGCCCAGCGCGCCCAGATCCAGCACCTGCGCGCCGGGGCCGGCGGCATAGCCAAAGCTTTCGCCCGCGGCCAGGCCGAAGATGCCGAACCGGGCGAAAAACCCGCTGAGCGGCATGTATTCCCCGAAAGGCACCAGGTGATACTTGTCGTAGACATGGGTCACCGCGCCGCCCGCGCCGATGGCCGCCAGCGCGTTGAACACCCGCCGCCCGTCGCGCCGCTGAATGCCCAGGATGGCCGGGCGCCCGCCGGAGGCGTCGGAAATCATCTTCAGCACCGGCTCCGCCTGACCCAAAAGGTAGGGCACGGCGGTTTCGGGCCAGACGATCAGATCCGGCGCCGGGTCGGAGAATTCGGCCGTCAGCGCCAGTTGACGGCGAAGGAACACCGGTACCAGATCGTCTCGCCATTTCAGATGCTGCGCCGCGTTGGGCTGCAGCAGACGCACGACGGGCGCGGCCTCTCGCGGCGGTATCGGCCGGGTCAGTTGCCAGGCGCCGTAGCCCCAGGCCGCCGCCACCAGCACAAGCGCCAGCACCGCCCCGCGGGTGCGCAGCGCCACCGGCAGCGCCGCCGCCAGCAGCGCCAGCAGCGTCAGCCCGTGCGGGCCGGTCACCGCGGCGAGCTGCATCACCGGGGTGCCGATCCACAGATGGCCGATCAGCGCCCAGGGGAAACCGGTAAGCACATAGCTGCGGGCCAGTTCCGCGACTGTCAGCATCAGCACCAGCGCTGCGCATCGAAGCCCAGGCCGTTGCGTGAAACGCGCGGCGGCATAGCCCGCCACCGCCCAGAACAGCGCCAGCCCAAAGGCCATGAGGCCGAGCGCGAAGGGCGCCATCCAGCCGTGGCGGGCGATATCCACCAGAAAGGGCTGCACGATCCAGACCAGCGCCGCGCCGAAATACCCCGCCCCGCCCATCCAGGCCAGTTTCGCGGCCCGCTGCGGGGTGGCCGCCGGCAGGACAAGAGCAATCAGCCCGGCGAACCCCAGCAGGGCCAGCGGCCACAGGCCCAGCGGGGCCTGCCCCGCCGCGGCGACAATGCCAAGACCGAAGGCCGCCGCCCCGCCGCGCGCCTTTTCACCGGTCAGCGCGGCCTGGCGCATGCGCATCGGCTCAGCCGTCCTTCGCCTCGGGCAGGCGCACGCGCAGCCGCTTGATTCGGCGCGGATCGGCATCCACCACTTCGAACTCGGCGCCGCTGTCATGCGGCACGACCTCGCCCCGCGTGGGCACCCGGCCTGTCATCATGAAGACAAGACCGCCCATCGTGTCGATCTCTTCCTCGTCTTCCTCGTCGGCCAGCTTGATGCCGATCTTGGCCTCGAACTCGTCCAGCGGCGCGCGGGCCTGTACCAGGTAGATGCCCGGCTTTTCCTCGACCCAGGGGCTGCCCTCGGCGATGTCATGCTCATCCTCGATCTCGCCGATGACCTGTTCGATCAGATCCTCGATCGTGACCAGCCCGTCGACCCCGCCGTATTCGTCAATCACCAGCGCCATGTGCATCCGGTCGTTCTGCATCTTCTGCAACAGCACGCCGATCGGCATCGACGGCGGCGCATAGAGCAGCGGCCGCACCATCGGGCGCAGCGCGAAATCGGTGCTGGGGCCGTTGAACCCGTGCTCCAGCGCGAAATCCTTCAGGTGGATCAGGCCGACGGGCGTGTCCAGCGTGCCGTCGAACACCGGCAGGCGGGTCATGCCGCTGTCACGGAAAACCTTGACCAGATCGTCCTTGGAAATGTCCAGCGGCACCGCCACGATCTCGACCTTCGGAACCGCCACATCCTCGACCCGCATCCGGCGCAGGTTGGCCATGCCAAGCGGAGACAGGGCACCCGTGGTGCCTGTGGCAGAAATTTCCGCGCGTTGGTCCTGTTCGTCTATCGGGTCGGGGGCACGAAAAGCCCCGATAAGCCGGCCCAGCAGGCCACCCTTGTTGTTCTCTTCAATGTCCGGCGCGCCTTGCGCTGCCATAGAAGACCCGTCGGTCTCGTCGCCCATCAGTCCTTACCAGTTAAGCCGGACGTGCACGCCCGTATCAGCCATATGGGTCAGCAAGACCCAAGGTTGCAAGTATTTCCACCTCCAAACCTTCCATCACGGCCGCATCCTTTGGTCTTATGTGGTCATAACCCAACAGGTGCAGGCAGCCGTGAACCAGAAGATGGGTCACATGGTCGGCCATGCTCTTGCCCTGCTCCGCCGCCTCGCGGGCGCAGGTTTCATGGGCGATGGCGATATCCCCCAGCTCTGCGGCCATGCCGGCCGGGCCCGGGGCGGGAAGGCCCGGCGCATCGCCGTCCCCCGGCGCGGCAAGGTCTTCGGCGGGCCAGGACAGCACATTGGTGGGCGACGGTTTGCCGCGGAAATCGGCGTTGAGCACGGCGATGCGGGCATCGTCACAGCCCAGCAGGCTGATCTCATAGGCGTCGGGGGCAAGCCCCAGCCGGGCCAGCGTGGCGCGGCAGGCGGTTTCGGCCAGCGCCTCCAGCCCCTCCCGTTGCCACCGATCATCCTCGATCAGCGTTTCGACCAGATCAGGCATCGGCCTTGTCGTAGGCCTCGATGATCCTGGCGACAAGCGGGTGGCGCACCACGTCCTTGGCGGTGAAATAGTTGAACGAGATCTTGTCGATGTCCTTGAGCAGGTTTTCGGCATCCGCCAGCCCCGAGGACGTGCCGCGCGGCAGGTCCACCTGCGTGCGGTCGCCGGTGATGACCATGCGCGAGCCTTCGCCGAGCCGGGTCAGGAACATCTTCATCTGCATCGTGGTGGCGTTCTGCGCCTCGTCCAGCACCACGAAGGCATTGGCCAGCGTGCGCCCGCGCATGAAGGCCAGCGGCGCGATCTCGATCCGCTTTTCCTCGATCAGCTTGGCGACCTGCTTGCTGGGCAGGAAATCGTTCAGCGCATCGTAGAGCGGCTGCATGTAGGGATCGACTTTTTCCTTCATGTCGCCGGGCAGAAAGCCCAGCCGCTCGCCCGCCTCGACGGCCGGGCGCGACAGAATGATCCTGTCGACATGGCCGCCGATGAACATGTTCACCGCCGCCGCCACCGCCAGATACGTCTTGCCGGTGCCCGCCGGGCCGATGCCGAAGGCCAGCTCGTGCGAGAACAGCGCCCGCACATAGGCTTTCTGCGCCTCGGTGCGCGGCTCGACCAGTTTCTTGCGGGTCTTGATCTCGACATGGCCGCCCTGGAACATCTCCAGCTGGTCGCCCTGGCGGGCGCCGGTGCCCTCTCCGGAATCGCCCAGACGGATCGCGCCGTCGATATCGCCGGCATCCAGCGTCTTTCCGGCCTCGAGCCGCCCGTAAAGCTGCTGCAGCACCATCGCGGCCCGGCCGCGCGCATCCCCCTCTCCGACAACGGCAATCTGGTTGCCCCGTCGCAGGATATGCACCCCGAGCTTATGCTCGATCTGCGCGAGATTGCGGTCGAACTCTCCGCAAAGGTCGATCAGAAGGCGGTTGTCAGGGAACTCCAGAAGCGTTTCGTGAACGTCTTCCGTGTTTGGCGGGGGGGTCAGAGCGCTGATGCCCAAAAACGACTCCGTTTGTTAAAGCCTGCATAGATATGGTGGCGCTCTCTGGCCCGATACGCAAGCGTTGGGTGACAGGTTTCACGGAATTGCAACAAAAAAGGCCGCCGGGCATTGCCCTGCGGCCATTTGCGATGCGCTCGCGATGCCGTCAGACCGGATCCTCGACCGGCGAGCCGGCCTTGAACGGCCCGACGACAGAGCCCGGCGGGGCGATGCCCGAACAGACAGGCCGGCCGTATTTGTCGCGCCGGATGTCCATATAGCCCTCGGCGCCGTCATCGATCATCCAGTGGTCACACCCGTTGGGATCCACCCAGATACCGGCGCGCATCTCGCTCAGGCGCTTGTTGTCCAGAACACCGCCGTCGATGGTCTTGTCGCCGTGATTGGTTTCGCAGGCCGCCACCAGGGCGACGATGGGCAGAAGCGTGAAAGCCTTGAAGAATGTCATGCCCGACCCCTTAACGGAAACAGATGATTTCGACGCGCCGGTTCCGGGCCCGGCCCGCGGCTGTCGCGTTTGTGTCGATCGGGTCCCGCTCGCCGTATCCGCGCACATCGGTGATCCGCGCGCCGACGCTTTTGGCCACGGCGGCCACCGCATTCGCGCGGCGCAGCGAAAGCGACATGTTGTACTCGTCCGAGGCGCGGCTGTCGGTATGCCCAGCGATGGCAAAAGAGGTCGCGGTGGAGGAGCGGAAGAATTCAACAAGACGGCGGCGACCGTCGGCGCTGATCGTGGACTGGTTGGTCGCGAAAAGCTGATCGGAATTCAGCGTGCCGCAGGTCGGCGCGCGATTGCACACGGGCAGGCCCTGGCGATCGACATGCGGAGACATGTACCCCTCCCAGCCGTCATCCATGACCCAATGCTCACAGCCATCGGGATCGACCCAGATCGTGGGGATATAGCGTTCGCCCTGAATCACATCCTGCTGCGCCCAGCCAGCCATGCCGGACAGCATCAGGGCGGCAACCGCCAGCCCCGCAAGCGCGATGCCGCGCAACGCGTGGAACGCCCCGCAGGAAAGCCCGTCAGGCCAATGCCGGTATTTCGGAAAACTTGAAATCTCTACCATTGTTCAATCACTCTGAAACACCTGAAGACATTACCGTTTTCCCCCGATTCTGTGAAAGGTTAATCCCAAGGACCGCCCCGTTGCCGATACAATCGCCGCGAAATCTGGCAATTATCCGCCAAAACAAAGGAAATCCGCCCGACGTTTCAGGCCAACTCGCGCCAGGGGCGAGTTGCCTCAAACCTCCACCACCTGCCCGGCAAGGGAATTGGCCCCCGATCCGGTGATCCGCACCCGCGCGACCTGCCCGATCCGCTCGGCGCCCGCCTGCGCATGCACGGCATGCAGGTGATCGGACTTGCCCACAAGCTGCCCGGCCTCGCGCCCCGGCTTTTCGAACAGCACGCCCACCTCGCGCCCGACCATCGCATCCTGGATTTCCGCCTGCTGGCGCGACAGCAACGCCTGCAGCCGCTGCAGCCGGTCTGCTTTCACATCCTCATCCACCTGCGCGCGCTCGGCGGCGGGAGTGCCGGGACGGGTGGAGTATTTGAACGAATAGCACTGGCCGTAGCGCACCTGCTCCACCAGCGCCAGGGTGGCGGCGAAATCCGCTTCCGTCTCTTCGGGGAAGCCGACGATGAAATCGCCCGACAGCAGGATATCGGGCCGCGCGGCCCGGATACGCTCGATCAGCCGCAGATATTGCTCGGCGGTATGGCTGCGGTTCATCCGTTTCAGGATACGGTCAGAGCCCGACTGCACCGGCAGATGCAGATAGGGCATCAGCTTGTCGCAATCGCCATGAGCCGCGATCAGGTCGTCGTCCATGTCATTCGGGTGCGAGGTGGTGAACCGGATCCGCGCCAGCCCGTCGATCCTGGCCAGTTCGCGGATCAGCCGCGCCAGCGACCAGTCGCCCCCCGCGCCCGCGCCGTGATAGGCATTGACGTTCTGGCCCAGCAGCGTGATCTCGCGCACGCCGCGCTCCACCAGGTCGCGCGCCTCGTCCAGCACGCGGTCCACCGGGCGGCTGACCTCGGCGCCGCGGGTATAGGGCACCACGCAAAAGGCGCAGAACTTGTCGCAGCCTTCCTGCACGGTCAGAAACGCGGACGGGCCGCGCTGCGCCTTGGGGCGGGCGGCCAGATGCGCGAACTTGTCTTCCTCGGGGAAATCGGTGTCGAGCGCCTTTTGCCCGTTCCCGGCCTTCGCCTCCATCGCGGGCAGCCGGTGATAGCTTTGCGGCCCCACCACCAGATCGACCATCGGCTGACGACGCATGATTTCGGCGCCTTCGGCCTGGGCGACACAGCCGGCTACGCCGATCTTCAGCTCCGGCTTGGCGGCCTTCAGCCCCTTGAAGCGGCCAAGCTCGGAATAAACCTTTTCGGCCGCCTTTTCGCGGATGTGGCAGGTATTGAGCAGGATCATGTCGGCATCATCGGGCGTGTCGGTGGCAATATAACCCGCCCCGCCCAGCGCCTCGGCCATGCGCTCGCTGTCATAGACATTCATCTGACAGCCATAGGTCTTGATGAACAGTTTCTTCTGGTCCGCCATGATCCGCACCCCGCCAATTCAAGGCGCCCTCCTACACAATGCCGGCAAAAGCCGCAACGCTTGCAATGATACCCGATTTACAGGAGTTTCGGAAAAGGCCCGGGGATCAGGGCGGCGAGGCGCGGAATGAACTACGACGGGACAAGCGATTTTCTGGCAAAAGCCGGCGACGCGCTGGCCAAGGGGCCGATTGCCGTGATCCTTGTCGAGGATCTGGTCGAGGTCGATACCACGATCCGCCATCATCTGAACCTGGGGTTTCGTACCGTCATCGTCTTCGCCCCCGAAGAGCTGCGCCTGCCCGCCGACATCGCCGGCAAGGTGCACCGGGTGGCGATCGACGTGTTTCAGGACAAGGCGTTTCAGAACGCGCTGAACCGGGTCATCGCGGCGGCGGACGGGCAGTGGATGTATTTTTGCTACAACGCCGAATTCCTGTTCTTCCCCTTCTGCGAAACCCGCACGGTGGGCGAGATGCTGGCCTTTCACGGCGAAGAGCGGCGCGACGCGATGCTGACCTATGTCATCGATCTTTACGCCGCCGACGTGGACAGGTTTCCCGATGCGGTCTCGCTGGAAACCGCGCTGCTGGACAAGTCGGGCTATTACGCGCTGGCGCGGGCGGATGCCGAGGGTAATCCGAAGGAACGCCAGCTCGACTTTTTCGGCGGGCTGCGCTGGCGGTTCGAAGAGCATGTGCCAAAGCCCCGGCGCAAGATCGACCGGATCGCGCTGTTCCGGGCCAAACCGGGGCTTGAGCTGCGGCGCGACAACACCTTCAACGACGAGGAATACAACACCTATTCCTGCCCCTGGCACCACAACCTGACCGCCGCCATCTGTTCGTTCCGCACCGCCAAGGCGCTCAAGACGAATGCGGGCTCGACCTTCGACATCCCGACCTTCAAATGGCACAACTCGACCGAGTTCGAATGGACCTCGCAGCAATTGCTGGATCTGGGGCTGATGGAACCGGGGCAATGGTTCTGAAACTGCGAAAGGCACCGGCATGAACATCAACCGCGGCGAATGGGCCGTCTTCTGGTTCACGATCGCCTATGTCGGCGTGTTCACCGCCTGGTTCTTTGCCCAGGGGAATTTCGAGTTCATCTGGTACGTCATCACCATGGTCGGCATCATCGCCCTGGTCGCGCGCAACCTGCGGGTCGCAGAGTTTTCGCCCGCACTCCTGTGGTCGCTCAGCCTGTGGGGGCTGGCGCATATGGCGGGCGGCGGGGTTCAGGTCGGCGAGGGCGTGCTCTATTCGCTGGTCGTGCTTCCGGTCGCGGTCAATGGCGAGCTGACGGTGCTGAAATATGATCAGCTCGTCCACGCCTATGGATTTGGCGTGACGGCCTGGATGCTGTGGCACATTCTGGCAACACATTTCCCGCCGCTGCGCAACTCGCGCTCGATCTATGTCTATCCGGCGCTTGGCGCGATGGGGCTTGGCACGGTGAACGAGATCATCGAATTCATCGCCGTTCTGGTGATACCCGATACGAATGTCGGCGGGTATTACAATACGGCCCTGGATCTGGTGTTCAACGCAAGCGGGGCGGTGATCGCCATGATCCTGATCGCCATGATCAACCGCAGGCAGGGCGCGCAATAAGCGGCCCGCTCAGGCCCGGCGCAGCCGGATCACCACATCGACCTTCACGATCTCCGCCCCGTTGGGCGCATCGGGCAGGCCGGCGATCTTCAGATTGTCGGCGGGCGCGTCGGTCAGTTCGCTGTCGTCTTCCCAGAAGAAATGCGGGTGATTGCTGGTATTGGTGTCGAAATAGCTTTTCGACCCGTCCACCATCACCTCCTGCAGCAGCCCGGCATCGCAGAATGCCTTGAGCGTGTTGTACACGGTGGCCAGCGACACACGTTCGCCCGCGGCGCAGGACGCGTCGAACAGGCTTTCGGCTGTCACGTGGCGGTGCTGCCCGTCTCCGACCAGAAGCGCCGCAAGCGCCAGCCGCTGCCGTGTCGGGCGCAAACCCGCGCCGGCCAGCCATTCGGTTCCCCGATCAATCGCCTCTGGTGCCATCTTTTGCATCCACACTTCCCTTGGGGCCTGTATATAGTCGTTTTCAGAGACCGTTTTCAATTGAATTTCTGGCCCGGGGCGGGGCACCACTGGCGGCGGCGCCCTATTGCAAGCCCGCAAAGGGCGATGTTAGAGGGGTTGGGACAACGAGTACCGACCAAAAAGGGGCAGGGCTGAATGGCCGATTATCCGACCAGTTTTGACAAGGACGCGCTTTTGAAATGCGCCCGGGGCGAGCTTTTCGGCCCCGGAAATGCCCAGCTTCCCCTGCCGCCGATGCTGATGATGGACCGTATCACCGACATCAGCGCCGACGGCGGCGCGCATGGCAAGGGCCATGTCGTGGCCGAATTCGACATCACCCCCGATCTGTGGTTCTTCGAATGCCATTTTCCCGGCAACCCGGTGATGCCGGGCTGCCTGGGCCTTGACGGGCTGTGGCAGCTGACCGGGTTCAACCTGGGCTGGCGCGGCTGGCAGGGCCAGGGCTTTGCCCTGGGTGTGGGCGAGGTCAAGCTGTCCGGAATGGTCCGCCCCGACCGCACGATGATCACCTATTACGTCGATTTCACCCGCGTGATCGACCGCCGGCTGAAGATGGGTGTCGCCGACGGCCGTGTTGAGGCGGATGGCGAAGTGATTTATCAGGTCAAGGACATGAAGGTCGGGCTGGCCGCAGCCGAAGGCTAAGCCACCATCAGGGAGGGAGCACGCCAATGCGCCGTGTCGTCGTCACAGGTCTGGGGGTTGTCTCCTCGATCGGGAATAATGCCGCCGAGGTTCTGGCCGCGCTGAAGGCCGGGAAATCGGGTATCACCGCCAATGCCGCGATGATCGAACACGGGTTCCGCAGCCAGGTCGCCGGGGCTCTTTCGATCGACGTGACCGAGCATGTGGACAAGCGCACCCTGCGCTTCATGGGGCCGGGTGCGGCCTATGCCCATATCGCGATGAGCCAGGCAATCGCCGATTCCGGGCTGGAAGAGGCCGATATCGTCAACCCGCGCACCGGCCTCGTGGCCGGCTCCGGCGGGCCGTCGACCTCGGCCATGCTGGCGGCGCATCAGACCGTGCTGGAAAAGGGCAGCCCCAAGCGGATCGGCCCCTTCGCCGTGCCCAAGTGTATGTCATCCACGATCTCGGCCAACCTGTCGACGGCGTTCAGGATCAAGGGCATCAACTATTCCATCACCTCGGCCTGTTCGACCAGCCTGCATTGCATCGGCAACGCGGCCGAGCAGATCATGATGGGCAAGCAGGACGTGATGTTCGCCGGCGGCGGCGAAGAACTGGACTGGACCCTGTCCTGCCTGTTCGACGCGATGGGCGCGATGAGCAGCAAGTTCAACGACACGCCGGAAAAAGCCTCGCGCGCGTTCGACGCCAATCGCGACGGGTTCGTGATTTCGGGCGGCGGCGGCATCGTGGTTCTGGAAGACCTGAACCACGCGCTGGCCCGCGGCGCCAAGATCTATGCCGAGGTTACCGGATACGCCGCCACGTCCGACGGGCATGACATGGTCGCCCCTTCGGGCGAAGGCGGCGAGCGGGCGATGCGGCTGGCGCTGCAGTCGCTGGGCCCCGATCGCAAGGTCGGCTATATCAACGCCCACGGCACCTCGACCCCGGTCGGTGATGTGGGCGAGGTCGAGGCCGTGCGCCGCGTCTTCGGCGAGGGCAGCACGCCCCCGATCAGCTCCACCAAGTCGATGACGGGCCACAGCCAGGGCGCCACCGGCGCGCAGGAAGCGGTTTACTGCCTGCTGATGCTGGAGCATGATTTCATCGCACCTTCGATCAACGTCGAAACGCTGGATCCGGCGCTGAATCCGGCCGAGATCGCCACCACCCGCGTGGATGCCGCCGGGCTGGACACGGTGATGACCAACAGTTTCGGCTTTGGCGGCACCAACGGCTCGATGCTGCTGAGCAAATATCACGGATGAACGCTGATGCCTGAACTGATGAACGGGAAACGCGGCCTGATCATGGGCGTCGCCAACGAACGCTCGATCGCCTGGGGCATCGCCAAGGCGCTGCACGCAGAGGGCGCGGAACTTGCCTTCAGCTATCAGGGCGAGGCGTTCGGCAAACGCGTGGCACCGCTGGCAGAAAGCCTGGGCTCGGACATTCTGGTCGATGTCGACGTCACCGACGACGCATCGCTGGACGCCGCCTTTGCCGAGTTGCAGAACCGCTGGGGCAAGCTCGATTTCGTGGTGCACGCCATCGCCTATTCCGACAAGCACGAACTGACCGGCCGGTTCATCAACACCACCCGCGAGAACTTCAAGACCTCGCTGGTGATCTCGTGCTATTCGCTGATCGACGTGGCCCGCCGCGCCGCCCCGCTGATGGCCGAGGGCGGCAGCATCATGACCCTGACCTATCAGGGCAGCAACCGGGTGACGCCCTTCTACAACGTGATGGGCGTGGCCAAGGCGGCGCTGGAATCGGCGGTGCGCTATCTGGCAAACGATCTGGGCCCCGACGGCATCCGCGTGAACGCGATCTCGCCCGGCCCGATGAAAACGCTGGCCGGCGCGGCCATCGGCGGCGCGCGCAAGACCTTCCGCTATACCGCCGCCAACGCGCCCCTGCGCGACAACGCCACGCTGGAGGCGATCGGCGGCACCGCGGTTTATCTGGCCTCGGATCAGGGCGCCTGCACCACGGGCGAGATCATCACCGTGGATGGCGGCGTGCACGTTCTGGGCATGCCGCAGCCGGAAAACCTGTAGTCACGGCTCGGGCGGGCCCGACTTGCCCGCCCGCTGCCGGACATGCGCCTGAAACGCCGCGGCATCGCCGTAATCGGTGAAACCGTCATATCTGGCGTGGGTGCTGGCCAGACGGCGGGCGTGTTTGATCGGGCACCAGCGCTGTTCGGTCCGGCCCGCCACTTCGCGCACGAACTCGATCAGCCCGTTGCAATAGCCGCAATAGATGCAGTTCACCTTTTGCAGCCAGTTCAGATAGGCCAGATGCTGCCGGTCGATGGCGATGTAATCGCGCCGCCGTACTTTTTCGATGCCGTAAACGGGAAAGCAGATCGTCTGATAGACGGTCACGAAAAGGTCGAGCAGTACAAAGGGGATGATCAGCGCATAGATTACCGGCGCGGTCACGATGACCAGAAACTGGGCCCGGCTGAGGAAACTGCGCAGGCTTTCACGCTCGGCGCGGTGGGCGCGGCGGGCGTCGTCTTCGAAGATCACCCGCCGGCGGGTCACGCGATAGCGGAACCGTTCGCGCCGGGCGTCGAACTCATCCTGCAGCGCCTCCTGCATCTCTCGGATTCGGGCGCGCAGCTTGTCGATCTGGGTTTCCATGGCCCCGGCCCTTTCGTGCATGCGGCGTCGGGTCATAACAACACACAAGCGGCATCGGGGCCATGGCGAACCGTCAGGCGATCTCGACCAGCTCGATCGCGAAGGTCAGATCCTTGCCGGCCAGCGGGTGGTTGGCGTCCAGCACCACCTCCTGCTCGGTCACCTCGGCCACCACCACGGGCATCACCTGCCCCTGCGGTGTCTGAAGCTGAAGCTGGGTGCCGAGTTCCAGCGGAATATCCGCGGGCACCTGGGCGCGCGGCACCGACTGGCGGGCATCCGGGTTGTGGTCGCCATAGGCTTCGGAACAGGGGATTTCGACGGTCTTGGTGTCGCCCGCGGCCATGCCGGGGATCGCCTTGTCGAGGCCGGGGATGATCTCGCCCGCGCCGACGGTGAATTCCAGCGGATCGCGGCCTTGCGAGCTGTCGAACGTGGTGCCGTCGGCCAGGGTGCCGGTGTAATGAATGCGAACTTTGTCGCCCGCTTTTACCTGGGTCATCGCGTCTCTCTCTGATGTCTTGGGATGGGTTTGCAGAGGCCACGCAAGGGGCGCAGGTTCTCCGGGTGCGCCACGATACTAGGAAACCTGACCGGGATGTAAACCCCGCCGGCCCGGATCGGCGGGAACCGCGCCGTGACGCCGCCGATCCACGCGGATTCGCGCCCGCCCGATGTGGCAGACATCGGGTCTTTCCCCCTGCCGGGCCCTGTGCCACTCTCCGCGCGGAAGGGAGGAGCCATGACACTCACAACCTGTATCTTCGACGCGTATGGCACGCTGTTCGATGTCAGTGCCGCCGCGCGCGAGGCCGCGGCGGAACCCGAAAACGCGGCACTGGCCGATATCTGGCCCGCGCTGGCGCGGGACTGGCGGCAAAAGCAGTTGCAATACACATGGCTGCGCGCCGTCACCGGCGACCATGCCGATTTCTGGGAGGTCACGCAGAACGGGCTGGATTGGGCGATGGCGGCGGCGGGGCTGGCCGACCCGGCCCTGCGCGACCGGCTGCTGGCGCTTTACCGCACCCTTTCGGCCTTTCCCGAAGTGCCCGCCATGCTGTCCCGGCTGAAGGGCATGGGCCTGAACACCGCGATCCTGTCGAACGGATCGCCCGCGATGCTGACCGATGCCGTGACCTCTGCCGGCATCGGCGACATGCTGGACGATCTGCTGTCGGTCGAGAGTGTCGGCGTCTTCAAGCCGCACAGATCGGTCTATGATCTTGTCGGCCGGCGCTTTGGCTGTGCGCCGGAACAGGTGCTGTTCATCTCCTCCAACGGCTGGGACGCGGCCGCGGCCGCCGGCTACGGATTCACCACCGCCTGGGTCAACCGCGCGGACGAACCGGTGGACCGGCTGCCTTGGGTTCCGGCCCATATCCTGAGCGACCTGACCCCCATCCCCGAACTAGCAGGAAGACTTTGATGGAGTATTTCACCGCCGATGACGGCGCCCGGATCGCCTATCGCGATACAGGCAGCGGCCAGCCGCTGATCTGCCTTTCGGGCCTGACCCGCAACAGCGCCGATTTCGATTATCTGGCCCCGCATCTCGATGGGGTGCGGATGATCTGCATGGATTATCGCGGGCGTGGCGCGTCGGACTGGTCCGGCGCGGCCAGCTATACGGTGCTGCGCGAGGCGCAGGATGTGATCGGGCTCTACACCCATCTGGGCCTTGCCAGCGCGCCGATCCTTGGCACCTCTCGCGGGGGGCTGGTGGCGCTTATGCTGGCGGCGATGGCGGCCGACCGGGTGGCCGGGGTCTGTTTCAACGACATCGGCCCCGAGGTCGAAAGCATCGGCCTTGGCCGGATCTCCGATTACATCGGCCGCAATCCCCGCGCCAAGACCCATGCCGAGGCCGCCGCCGCGCTGGCCCATTCGATGACAGGGTTCGCCAATGTGCCCGAAAACCGCTGGCTGCAAGAGGCCCGGCGGCACTATACCGAAACGCCCGAGGGGCTGAAAATCAACTACGACCCGGCGCTGCGCGACGCGTTCCTGGCGGCCTATGAGGTCGAGCAGCCCGATATCTGGCCGCTCTACGATCTGCTGGCCGCCAAGCCGGTGGCGCTGATCCGCGGTGCCAATTCGGATCTTCTGTCGCCCCGCGTTGTCGAAGAGATGGCAAGACGCCACCCCGGCATGATCCATGCCGAAGTGCCCGACCGCGCCCATGTGCCCTTCCTTGACGAACCCGAGGCGCTGGCCGCGATCCGGGCCTTTCTGGCGGAGGTCCAATGAATATCGACATGATCAACGCCGCCGCCGAAAGGCTGCGCGGCCACGCCCGCCGCACCCCGCTTTTGTCGTCGCCGTTTCTTGACGAACTCGCCGGGCGGCGGGTGCTGGTCAAGGCGGAATGCCTGCAACACACCGGATCGTTCAAGTTTCGCGGCGGCTGGTCGGCGCTTTCCGCGCTGCCGGCGGAACAGCGCCGCGAGGGTGTCATCGCCTTTTCGTCGGGCAACCACGCGCAGGGCGTGGCCTTTGCCGCGCGCGAACACGGGGTTCCGGCCGTGATCCTGATGCCCGCCGACGCGCCGCGCCTGAAGATCGCGAACACCAGGGCGCTGGGGGCCGAGGTGGTGCATTTCGACCGCGCCACCGAAGACCGCGACGCGATCGGCGCCCGACTGGCGCAAGAGCGCGGCCTGACGCTGATCAAACCCTTTGACGAACCCCAGGTGATCGCCGGCCAGGGCACCACCGGGCTGGAGATCGCCACCCAGGCCGCCGATCAGGGGGTGCGCGAGGCCGATGTTCTGGTGCCCTGCGGCGGCGGCGGGCTGACCTCTGGCATCGCCCTGGCGCTGGAGGCCACGGCCCCCGGCCTGCGCGCCCGCCCGGTAGAGCCCGAAGGGTTCGACGACACCGCCCGCTCGCTGCTGTCGGGGCGGATCGAACGCAACCCGCGCACCACCGGCTCGATCTGCGACGCGATCATCACGCCGTCGCCCGGCCAGATCACCTTTCCGATCCTGTCGCGGCTTTGCGGCCCCGGCCTCGTGGTGACAGAGGATGAGGCCCGCCGCGCCATGGCCGCCGCCTTTACCCGGCTGAAGATTGTGCTGGAACCCGGCGGCGCCGTGGCGCTGGCCGCCGCCCTATATCATGGCGACCGGATCGGCGGCGACGCGGTGATCGCTGTCGCCTCTGGCGGCAACGTGGATGCCGAGCTGTTCTGCGACGCGCTCACCCGCTTCGGAGACGGGTCGTGACCGGATTCACCATCGCCAGTTTCAACGTCAAGAACCTGATCGGCGCCGAAAAGGAATATTACCGGTTCGAGCAATACACGCCCGAGGAATACGCCTGGAAAGAGGATTGGCTGGCCGATCAGCTGATGACGATGAACGCCGACATCGTGGGCTTTCAGGAGATTTTCGAAGAACCGCCCCTGCGCGCCGTGATCGCCGAAACCGACGCGCGCGGCATGGCCTCGAACGCCGCCAGCCTGCCCGACCGGTCCAAGCGCTATGCGCGCAAGGCGATCTTCCGCAAGCTGGCCTATGATCCCTATGACGGCGCCGCGCTGGCTTTTGCCCCCAACCTGTCGGACAGCGGCGCCGGAGAGCGGCGGCCGGGCATCGCCATTCTGTCGCGCTTCGGCTTTGCCGCCGAACCGGAGGTGGTGCAACAGCTCGACCCGCCACTGGAGATCCCGTTCCACCATCTGGGCGGCGGCGACGCGGGCAGCTACCGCGTCAACCGCCTGTCACGCCCGATTCTGAAGGCGCGGGTACCGGTGGGCGGGCGCGTGATCACCGTGTTCAACTGCCACATGAAATCGAAGCTGGGCGAATATATCCGCCCGCACGGCGCGCGCCATTCGCCAGAACTGGACCTGCTGCACTATCGTGCCGAGGGCCGCGCCATGGGTTTTCTGCGCGCCGGGCTGCGGCGGATGGCCGAGGCCTGGGTGCTGCGCAAGCTGATCCTGGAAGAGCTGGACCACGGCCATCCGGTGATGGTTCTGGGCGATTTCAACGATGGCGAACACGCCGTGTCGTCAGAGATCATCAGCGGCGAGCGGCCCTTCCGCAACTATGCCTGGATGCGCCGCCACGACGCAGAAACCGCCAATGACCGCTACACCAAGGAAGAGGCCGCGCGCATCCTTGAAAGTGTGGAACGGGTGCGCCTGCATTCCGCCGAAAAACTGTTTGTGCGCAAATCGTTGCGCGACATGGTCTATACCTCGGCCTTCGGCGGGGTGTTCGAATCCATCGACCAGATCCTGATGTCGCGGCACTTTCACCCGGATTACGCCCGCCGGATCGGCGAGATGGAATATTTCAGTGTGTTCAACGACCATCTGACCGATGGCTCCCACCCCGAAGCGCCCTATAACAAGCTGGCGTCGGACCACGGCCAGATCATGGCGCATTTCCGGCTGACCGATCCCGCCAGCGACTGAAAACACCGCGCGCGCCTTCCGCGAAATCCCTGGCGCCCTGGCGCGCCAGGTGCCGCAATGCGGCATTTTGCCTTGAATCCTTGGCCAACAAGACTATCGTGTTCACCAAGCTGGATAGAACGATGGCCATGCGCCGCGGTGCCTGACAGCGATGGCTCCCGCCCGTGGCTTTGTGCTCCGGTGCCGAAACGATCACTTGGGATCCATGTTAAAAGCCGAGAAACACATAAAACCGAGCAGGCCAAAGGGGCTCTCCATCAAGGATTCAACCGCACAACCGCAATCACGTCCATTTCACAAGATCACCGTGCTGGGCGCCGGCGCCTGGGGCACGGCCCTTGCCACCGTTCTGGCGCGCAACGGCGGCGACGTCATGCTCTGGGCACGCAGGCCGGCACTGGCCGAGGCCATCAACACCACGGGCCGCAACAGCGATTTTCTGCCCGACCTGGATCTTCCGCCCGGGCTTTGCGCGACCTCGGATCTGGCCACCGCGCTCGCAGGCGCCGAGGCGGTTGTGATCGCCACGCCGTCTTCCTCGCTGCGCGACGTGTGCCGAAGCATTGCGCCGCATCTTCCGCAAGGCACCGCCATCGCGCTCGCCTGCAAGGGTGTCGAACGCCAGACCGGTTTCCTTTTGTCCGAGGTCGTCGCCGAAGAACTGCCGGGGCATCCGGTCGGCGCCGTCTCGGGGCCGACATTCGCGCTGGAAACGGCGCTGGACTATCCCACGGCGGCGACCGTGGCCTTCCCCTTTCGCTATCTCGACCGGCTGGAGCCGCATCAAAGCCCCGCCGTACGCCTGGCCATGTCGCTTTCGGGGGGCGGGTTTCGGCCCTATGTCTCGGACGATCTTGTCGGCGTCGAAGTGGGCGGCGCGGTCAAGAACGTGGTCGCCATCGCCTGCGGGATGATGTCCGGCGCGGGCTTTGCCGAAAACACCCGCGCGGCGCTGATCACCCGCGGCATCGAAGAGATGAAGCAGCTCGCCGAAGCCCTCGGCGGCCGGCGCGAAACCGTGACAGGGCTCGCCGGGGCCGGAGATCTGACACTCACATGCTCTTCCACCACCTCGCGCAACATGTCGCTGGGCCATCAACTGGGTCAGGGCATCGCGCGCGCGGATTGTTTCGGGGGACGCCCCGTGGTGGTCGAGGGCGAGGTCAACGCGGTTTCTGTCACCGATCTTGCCCATCGCATCGCCGTGCCCATGCCGATCTGCGAAACGGTGAATGCGATCCTGCACAGGGGCGCCAATCTTCAGGACAGTTTCTCGGCGCTCTGGGCACGCCCCATCGAGGCCGAGCCGCGCGCCATGGAGCTGCTGCTCGATCATCCCGCGCCTGATCTGCCGCTGCAATTCGAGGGCAACTGACATGAACCTGCAGACCTCCCCCCGCCCCGCGATCGCAGACAGGCGCCTGATCCTCGCCACCGATCTCGACGGCACGTTTCTCGGCGGCGCCGAGCATGACAAGCAGCGGCTCTACCGCTGGATCGAGTCAAATCGCGACACGATCGGGCTGATCTTCGTCACCGGGCGCGACCCCGAATTCATCATCGAGATGTGCGCCGAGCGTGATCTGCCCTGGCCCGAATATGTGGTCGGTGATGTCGGCACTACGATCGCCGAAGTGCGCCCGGATGGCGCGATCGCGCCCATCGAACCGCTGGAGCAAGACATCGCCGCGCGCTGGGGCGACAAGGGACAAGCGGTGCGCGCCATGCTTGACGGGCATCCCGGGCTGCGCCTGCAGCCGACCCTGTTTCGCTATCGGGTAAGCTATGATCTGGCCCCCGCGGCCTATGACGCGGCCGCGGAAGATCGGGTGGCCGCGATGGGGCTCGACTGGCTCATTTCCGCCGACCGCTATTTCGATGTCCTGCCCAGGGGCGTGTCCAAGGGGCCCTCGCTCAGGCGGCTGATCGACCATCTGCGGATTGACGAGACGCGGGTGCTGACGGCCGGGGACACGCTCAACGATCTGTCGATGCTCGCCTCCGGGCTGCAGGCCGTGGCGGTGGGAAATTCCGAACCCGCGCTTTCGGCCCGGCTCGCGGATCTGCCCAAGGTCCATCACGCCCGCGCCCACGGGGCTGCCGGCATTCTCGAGGCGATTGACGCTTTTGAACTTCACGACATTCCGAAAGGAGACTGACATGTCCTCCAATCTTGTCATCGTTTACCACCGCCAGCCCTATGAGGAGGTCGAGGTGGACGGCCGCATCGAATATCGGGAAAACAAAAGCCCGAACGGCATCGTCCCCACGCTCAAAAGCTTTTTCGGCCGCTTTGAAAAAGGCGCCTGGGTTGCCTGGAAACAGGCCGAAGACCCCGCACACCCGGATTTCGAGCGGGTGATCGAGATCGACGACCAATATGGAAAATACACCGTCTCGCGCCTGCCCCTGACCGCCGAACAGATCACGAGCTTCTACCACGTCAGTTCCAAGGAAGCATTCTGGCCGATCCTGCACGGGTTCAAGGAGCGCTACAACTATGACCCGGTGGACTGGCCGACCTTTCGCGAGGTGAACTGGGCCTTCGCCGAGGCCGCCGCGGCCGAGGCTGCAGACGGCGCCGTGGTCTGGATTCATGACTACAACCTGTGGCTGGTACCGGGGTATCTGCGCAAACTGCGCCCGGACGTGAAGATAAGCTTCTTCCACCACACCCCCTTTCCCGGCGCGGATATGTTCAACGTGCTGCCCTGGCGCAATGAAATCCTCGAAAGCCTTCTGGCCTGCGACCTCGTGGGTTTTCACATTCCGCGCTACGTGAACAACTTCGTCTCCGCCGCGCGCTCGCTGCTTGAGGTCGATACGAAGACCCGCGAGAAGGTGAAACCGGAACTCGCCTCGCAAACCTCGGCCCTGTCCGAGCAAAGCGTGCCCACCCAGATCACGTTCGACGGCCGCACGATCAACCTTCAGGCCTCGCCCGTGGGGGTTGACGTGGACTATATCGAACAGCTCGTGGCCCGCGAGGAAACCGCCGCGAAGGTTAAGCAGATCAAGCAGGAGCTGGGCGATGCGCAGTTGATCCTGTCGGTCGGGCGCACCGATTACACCAAGGGCGGTATCGAACAGCTCCACAGCTATGAGCGTCTGCTGGAAACGCGCCCCGATCTGCGCGGCAAGCTGCGGCTGATGCATGTCTCGGTGGCCGCCAACAGCAACATGGTTGCCTATGAGGAGATCCAGAGCGAGCTGGAGCATATCGCGGGGCGGATCAATGGCCGGTTTGGCAGCCTCGACTGGCAGCCGCTTGCGCTGCTTTCGCGGGCGGTGCCGTTTGATCAGCTCGTGGCTTATTACCGCGCCGCCGATGTTGCCTGGATCACGCCTTTGGCGGACGGGATGAACCTTGTGTGCAAGGAGTATGGCGCCGCGCGGGCTGATGGCGACGGCGTGCTGGTGCTGTCTGAATTCGCCGGCGCGGCGGTCGAACTGTATTCCGCCGTCATCACCAACCCGTTCTCGCACAAATCCATGGACAGCGCGATTTCCCTGGCGCTCGAAATGCCCGAGGAAGAGCGCCGGGAGCGGATGAAGCTGATGCGCGAGATCATCCGGAAACAGGATGTTCGGTTCTGGGCCGAAGATCAGATGCAGGCCTTCGACTCTGCCGATCTGCCCAAAACCATGATCGTGCCTGCGGCCTGAGCCGCCCCCGCAAACCATGCCGCAATGCCCGGGCCAGCCATCTGGCCGCGGCCTTGGGCCACCGCACCCGAGGTGCCGCTTTACATTTCAGAGCGATGCGGATCATTCCGGGTGGGCACCGCCTGCAGCCAGTCGGCATAGGGCGAGGCCTGGCTTTTGTGGTAAAGCTGCCAGAGCGCGGGAACGGGCGTCTCGGACCAATCGATCCTGAGCGATAGCGGCGCCATGTCACGGCCAACGACAAGCAGCGCGGCCGACAGCAGGCCGCGGCTGTCACTGCCGGCGGCATGACCGGCCTCCAGCGCCCGCAGCAGACGTGTTGCAAAGGCGCCGGTGGCGGACAGATACCCATCCAGCATCGCGTCGAGCACCGCAGGGGTTTTGAGCATGTTCCCCGACACGACCACCTTGGGCCCCTGCCGCTGGCCGGCCTCGGCGATACTGTCACAGCCGGTGAACACCGCTGTGGTTCCGGCCAGATCCAGCGCGGCAAGCTGGCGGTGCGCGCGCCCGCCGTCGGGGCCGACGACCGCATCCACCGCCGCGCGGGCGCTTTTGCCGTTCCTCATATGCTCCAGAACATCCTCGCCCCACAGGGTCGACGGCGAGGTGCCCTGCGAGGCAGACATGCCGCTGCGGGAATCACCGCGCAGCACCCAGCCGCCCACACAAAGGCTGCCCGTGGCGGCAGCGCCGCCACAGATGCCTGTTTCTTCATCGAACGCGAGGATTGAAAAGGTCATTCACCGTGGTCTTCTTCGTTTTGGCCAAATTTATCATGATAAATCCGGGGACGTCGATTTATCATGATAAATAACAGATCAACACACAACAGAGAGGGAACCGAAATGCAACTCTTTGACTGGACGCGGCGCGGGTTTATCGCGGTGCTTGGCGCGGCGGCGCTGTCGGGCCTTGCCCCCGCGCTGCAGGCGCAGACGCCGCCGGGCGTTCTGATCGTCGGGCAGATCGCAGAGCCCAAGGCGCTGGATCCGGCGGCGGTGACGGCCGTCAACGATTTCCGCATCCTGATGAACGTCTATGACGGGCTGGTGCGTTATAAATCCGGCACGCTGGAGGTGGAACCGGCGCTGGCGACAAGCTGGACCATCAGCGAGGATGGCACCGAATACACCTTCAAACTGCGCGAGGGCGTCACCTTCCATGACGGCAGTGCGCTGACCGCCGATGTGGTCAAGTTCAACTTCGACCGGATGCTGCAGGACGATCACCCCTATCACGATACCGGGCCGTTCCCGCTGTCCTTCTTCTTTTCGTCGATCGACGCGACCGAGGTGGTGGACCCGCTGACCGTGAAGTTCACCCTCAGCGCGCCCTACGCGCCTTTCCTGTCGAACCTGGCCTATCCTACGGGCCTGATCGTCAGCCAGGCGGCGGTGGAGAAGTTTGGCGCCGATTTCGGGCGCAACCCTTCGGGCACCGGGCCGTTCAAATTCGCCGAATGGCGCAGCAACGAAGCGGTGGTGGTGGAGCGCAATCCCGATTACTGGGATGGCGCGCCGTCTCTCGAGGCGGTCGTCTTTCGCCCGATCACCGATGCCAACACCCGCACCGCGGAGATGCTGGCGGGCGGGATCGATCTGATGGTCGAGGTGCCGCCGGTGGCCCTGTCGCAGTTTCAGGGCGATGCGTTCAGCGTGGTCGAACAGGCCGGGCCGCATGTCTGGTTCCTGATCCTGAACGCCAAGGAAGGCCCCTTCGCCAACAAGCTGGTGCGCCAGGCGGCGAATTACGCGGTAAACAAGGGGGCACTTGTGAACGATGTTCTGGAAGGCACCGCCGAGGTGGCCGCAGGCCCCACACCGCCGGCCTTTGCCTGGGCGTATAACGACGCGCTGGAACCCTATCCCTATGATCCGGAAAAGGCCAGGGCGCTGCTGGCCGAGGCGGGCGAGGAGGATCTTTCGCTGACCTTCTACGTGACCGAGGGCGGCTCGGGGATGCTGGACCCGGTGGCGATGGGCACCGCCATTCAGGCCGATCTGGAGGCCGTCGGATTCGACGTGAAGATCGAGACCTATGAATGGAACACTTTCCTGGGCAACGTGAACCCCGGCCTGGAGGGCAAGGCCGATATGGCCGAGATGGCCTGGATGACCAACGATCCGGACACCCTGCCCTTTCTTGCGCTGCGCACCGAGGCCTGGCCTGACAAGGGCGGCTTCAACTCCGGCTATTATTCGAACCCGGAGGTGGACACGCTGCTGGAGGAGGCCCGGGTGGCCACCGATCAGGCAGAGCGGGCCGCGCTTTACAAGAAGATGCAGGTGATCGTGCAGGAGGATGCGCCCTGGGTTTTTGTCGCCAACTGGAAGCAGAATGCGGTGACGAGCGACAAGGTGGAACATTTCGCGCTGGAACCGTCATTCTTTTTGCTGCTGAAGGATGTGGTCAAGAACTGATCGGGTTTCGGGCCGGGCTTGCCCGGCCCGATCCGCCGCTGCGCGGCATTTTCATGCCTCCGGCGGGGATATTTTCGGAAAGATGAAAGGGGCCGGCGATGGGCGCCTATATACTCCGGCGGCTGATATCCGCGATCCCGGTGTTGCTGGGGATCACGGTGATCGTGTTTGCCATCATGGAGATGATACCCGGCGATCCGGCGACCGCCATTCTGGGGTCTTACGCGACGCCCGAGAATGTGGAGAAGCTGAACCGGGAGCTGGGCCTCGACAAGCCTGCGGTGCAGCGCTATTTCATCTGGCTGGGCAATATGCTGACCGGCGATTTCGGGCAGAGCTATGCGCTGAACCGGCCGGTGCTGGATGAGGTACTGGAGCGGTTCGGCGCCACGCTGATCCTGGCCGGCGTTGCCTTTGTGCTGTGCTCGGGCCTGGGTGTTCTGGCCGGGGTGGTATCGGCGGCGCGGCAATACGGGCCGGCCGACAGGGCGATTACATTCGTGGTGCTGCTGGGGATTTCGATCCCGTCGTTCTTTCTGGGCATGATGATGATCCTGCTGTTCGCGGTGAAGCTGCGCTGGCTGCCGGTATCGGGGATGTATGCGATCTATGGCGGTGGCGATTTGCAGGACTTGCTGCGCCATCTGGTGATGCCGGCCTCGGCACTGGCGGTGGTGGCCACCGGCGTGATCGCCCGGCTGTCGCGCGGCGCCATGCTGGAGGTGCTGCGGCAGGATTTCATCCGCACCGCCCGCGCCAAGGGCGTGCCCGAACGCCGCGTGATCCAGGGCCATGCGCTGCGCGCGGCGATGGTGGGGATCATCCCGGTGCTGGGCATCCAGGCGGGGTTCGTGCTGTCGGGCGCGGTGTATATCGAGATGGTGTTCCAGTGGCCCGGCGTCGGCCGGATGCTGGTTGATGCGATTCTGAAACGCGACATCCTGCTGGTGCAGGGCGGCGTGGTGTTCGTGGCGGCGTGCTATGTGTTGTTCAACATCGTGGTCGATGTGGCGCAGAGCCTGCTGGACCCGAGGATCAAGACATGAGGCTGTTTGCCGGTCTGCTGGCCCGCAACCGCCTGGCGCTGGTCGGGGCGGTGGTTCTGGCGGCGGTCGCGGTTCTGGCGCTGCTGGTGCCGGTGTTGCCGGTGCGGGCGCCGAATGTAACGGACACAGCCGCGCGCTATCTGCGCCCCTTGTCGGAGGGGCATCTGCTGGGCACGGATCACCTGGGGCGGGATCTGCTGTCGCGGCTGCTGTGGGGCACGCGGCTGTCATTGGCGGTCGGCTTTGCGGCGGCGGTGATTGCCGCCGTGATCGGTGCCGCGCTGGGCATCGTGGCCGGGTATTTCGGCGGGCGCACGGATAACCTGATCATGCGCGGCGTCGATATGCTGATGGCGTTTCCCTATATTCTGCTGGCGCTGGCGATTGTCGCGGCGCTGGGTCCGGGGCTGTTGAATGCGCTGATCGCGGTGGCGGCGGTGAACGTGCCGTTCTTCGCGCGCAACATCCGCGGGATAACCGTGGGCATCGCCAACCGGGAATTCGTGGATGCGGCGCGGCTTGCGGGGATGGGGCATTGGCGCATCATCTGGTCGGAAATCCTGCCCAATGTGGTGCCCGTGATCGTGATCGCCATGTCGACCACCATCGGCTGGATGATCCTGGAAACCGCCGGTCTCTCGTTTCTGGGGCTGGGCAGCCAGCCGCCGCAGGCCGATCTGGGATCGATGCTGGGCGAGGCGCGGGCAGCACTGATCACCGCGCCGCATACCTCGGTGGTGCCGGGGGTGATGATTCTGATCATCGTCATGAGCATCAACCTGCTGGGCGACGGGGTGCGCGATGCGCTGGACCCCCGGCTGCGCTCTGGCGCGCTGAGCCGGCCGATGGCGGCGACACGTGTGGCGCGCGATACCGTGCCGGAGCCGCAGGGCGATGGCATCCTGACGTTGCAGGCGCTGGAGACGCAGTTTCACGTGGGCGGGCGGGTTTACAGGGCGGTCAACAAGGTCAGCCTGTCGGTGCATCCGGGCGAATGCCTGGGCATCATCGGCGAAAGCGGATCGGGAAAGTCGGTGACGGCGCTGAGCGTGATGGGGCTGGTCGCCTCGCCCCCGGGGGTGATCACCGGCGGCGCGGCGCGCTATCGCGGCGACGATCTGATCGGCGCGCCCTACGAGACGCTGCGCAGCCTGCGCGGCGACCGCATCGCCTATATCTTTCAGGATCCGCTGGCGACATTGCATCCGCTCTACCGTGTCGGGGACCAGCTGGCCGAGGCGATCCGCGTGCATCACCCGCTCGGCAGGGCCGAGGCCTGGGCGCGGGCGGTGGCGCTGCTGCATTCGGTGCGCATTCCCAACCCCGAGAGCCGGGCAAAAGCCTATCCGCACGAGATGTCTGGCGGGATGCGGCAGCGCGTAGGCATCGCCATGGCTCTCGCCAATGATCCCGATGTGATCATCGCCGACGAGCCTACCACCGCGCTGGACGTGACGGTGCAGGCGCAGATCCTGAGCCTGCTGGATGAACTGCGCCGTGCGCGCGGGCTGGCGATCATTTTCATCACCCATGATTTCGGTGTGGTGGCGCAGCTTTGCGATCGGGTGGCAGTGATGTATGCCGGGCGGATCGTCGAGGAAGGGCCCACCGGCGTCCTGCTTGAAAGCCCGGCCCATCCCTATACCCGGCGGCTGATCGACTGTGTGCCCGAACTGGGCGCGGGGCGGCGCCGGCTGGCCGCCATCCCCGGCCTGCCGCCGGCGGTTGACCAGTTGCCGCCCGGCTGTGCCTTCGCGCCACGCTGCGGCCGGAAACAGCCCGCTTGCGAAGCGGGAGAGATCGGCCTGGAGGGCAGCGGCGCGCGCCGCGTCCGCTGCCTTTATCCCGAGGTGGAGGAGCCATGACCGACGCGCTGAAACTGACCGAACTGTCGAAAAGCTTTCCGGTGGGCAAACCGCTGTTCGGCAAACCGAAGGCCATTGTCCGCGCCGTCCGGCCCGTGTCGCTGCGCGTGGAAACCGGCGAGACGCTGGGCATTGTCGGCGAAAGCGGGTGCGGCAAGTCCACGCTGGCGCGGATGCTGGTGGGGCTTTTGCCGGCCAGCACCGGCTCGATCGAGATCGAGGGCGAAGCGCAGGATACCACCGATCCCGCCGCCTTCGGCAGGCGCATCCAATATGTGTTCCAGGATCCGATCAGCAGCCTGAACCCGCGCAAGACCATCCGCCAGATCATCGAGGCGCCGCTGAAGCTGTTGCACGGCATGGGCCGCGCCGAACGCGATACGCGCCTCCGCGAGATCCTTGCGGCCGTGAACCTGCGCGAAGATTTCCTGACACGCTATCCGCATGAGTTTTCCGGCGGACAGGCCCAGCGGATCGGCATCGCCCGTGCGCTGGCTGCCAATGCGCGCATTCTGATCCTTGATGAACCGGTCTCGGCGCTGGATGTTTCGGTGCAGGCGCAGGTTCTGAACCTGCTGGCCGATCTGAAGGCCGAACTCGGGCTGACCTATCTGTTCATCAGCCACGATCTGGCGGTGGTAGAGGCGGTGAGCGACCGTGTCGCGGTGCTTTACTTCGGCGCGGTGGTCGAGATCGGCAGGGCCGGGGATATCTTCCGCCAGCCACGCCATCCCTACACCCGGCTGCTGGCCGACAGCGCACCGGTGGTGGGCCGCCCGCTGCGCCCGCCCGAGGGCCGCGAGACCGAGCTGCCCGACCCGCTGAACCCGCCGCCGGGTTGCTCTTTCGCGGCGCGTTGTCCATACGCGACGGATCTTTGCAGAACGACCGAACCACCCCTGACCCCGATGGGAGAGACCCAGCTTGCCGCCTGCCACCACCCGATCACCCGATGAGCCCGCGCCCCGCCAGAGCCGCCCCACGATGGTGGCCGAGGCGATCAAGGCCTGGGTCATGGAGCAAGGGCTGAAATCCGGCGACCGCCTGCCGGGCGAGGCCGAGTTGATCGAACGGTTCGGCATGTCCAAGGGCACCATCCGTGAAGCCACCCGCATTCTCGAGGCTCAGGGGCTGGTGCGTACACGCTCGGGGCCGGGCGGCGGCACGTTTGTGCATGAAATGTCGTCGGACAGGGCGCGGGCGCTGTTGTCGAGCTATTTCTATTTCCGCGATCTGTCGCTGGCCGACATCTATCAGGTCCGCCGCGCGCTGGAACCCGAGGTCGCCGCCAGCCTGGCCGGCAAGCTGAGCGACAGCCAGCTTCAGCAGCTCGAAGACATCATGGCCGGCTACAACGCCCCCGCCCGCACCGCCGAAGAGGAACGCGAACAGCATATCGCGTCGCTCAGCTTTCATGCCACGCTGGCGGAGATGTCGGACAACCCGCTGCTGTCGTTCATCATCGCCTTCGTCACCAGAACGCTCAGCGATCTCACCGTCTACCGCAAGCTCTATGACCCGCCCAACCACGCGCTCTGGGCCGAGGGCAAGACCTATCAGGGCGATCTGTTGCGGGCCCTGCGCGCGGGCGACAGCGATGCCGCCCGGACGACGATGGTCGCGCATATGCAAACCGCCCAGGCTCTCATGGAGGCGCAGGAGGCCGAGGTCGTGCTGCGCCTCACCGTATGAGGCCCCGCGGGCCGATGATCCAAAGCGGAGTCAGGCCGGAAGGTCGAAGAAGAACATCGTGCCTTTGCCGACCTCGCTGGCAAACCCGATGGTGCCGCCATGGCCTTCGACAATCGACTTCGCGATGCTCAGGCCAAGCCCCGTTCCGCCCACCTGGTGCTGCCATGCGGACTCCGCCTGGGTGAACTGTTCGAAGATGGTGGCCTGGGCGGATTCGGGAATGCCATGGCCGAAATCCCGCACGGCGATGCGGGCCCCCGAGGTGCCCTTGCCCAGCGAAACCTCGACCTTATCGCCCCTGTGCGAATATTTCGCGGCGTTCGACATCAGGTTGGCCATGACCTGCATCAGCCGGTCCGGGTCGCCCGTCACCCGCACCGGTTCGTCGATCTCGATGGCCTCGAACCGGATACCGTATTGATCGCCGTAGGCCTTGTTCGCCTCGATCGCGTTTTCGATAAGCTCGACAAGATCAAGCTCGACCATATGGAACCGCATCTTTCCGGCCCCGATCTTCTCGAAATCCAGAATGTCGTTCACCAGCCGGCTCAGGCGATCACTGTTCTTGTAGGCAATCTCGCACAGCGCATGCGCCTTTTCGGGCAGATCACCCGTCACGCCCGAGCGGATCATGCTCAGCGCGCTCTTGATGGATGTCAGGGGCGTGCGAAGCTCGTGGCTGACCGTGGCCACGAAATCGGATTTCGCCTTTTCCGCCAGCTTGATCTGGGTGATGTCCTGCGCGATGCCGAAGGATGAAACCGGCTGCCCCTCGTCATTGAACGCGGTGTTGCAGCGCTCATGTATCCACTTGACGCGCCCGCTGGGCACCACGATCCGGTAAATCGCATCATAAGGCGTGCCGTCGGAAAGCGACGCCTTGTAGTCCCTGTCGTTGGCGGCGCGATCGTCGGGATGCACCAGTTCCAGAAAGCTTTCGTAGGATCCGTCGAAACCGTCCGGGTCGACCTCGAAGATCCGGTAGATTTCATCCGACCAATGGATCGTACCCTCCGCGATGGACATTTCCCAACAGCCGATCTTGCCGATGCTCTGGGTTTCATTGAGGTAGCCCACAGTCTTGCGCGCCTCCACGATCGCCTGATCGCGCAGCAGGCTCAGCGGCCGCACCGTCCAGTAATACAGGGCCGGGCTGGAAAGGATCGCGACAAGCGCGGCGAGGATCGTCGCAAGCACCCAGGGCTGGCCGGCCGCGAACTGATTGAAAGAGGGCACCAGAAGCGGCACCGCCGCCATCGTCATCGCCCCCGACAGAAAAACAACAAAGGCAATCCGAAGATAGATAAACAAGAATGAAATCCGGTAATTTTCCACCGTCGTCCTCGCATATAAAATGACTTCCGGAATAATGCGCATGTGTGCACCGGAACGAAGGTCAACAGCGGTAACGGAAATAGCCGCGCGCACTGTGTGACCCTGCGTAAGGGTTGTGGACCTGAATTTCCGAAAAACTTGGGAATATATTGGGCCGTTTTGCGGCAGTGCAGCAAAACCCCGCGCACAAAACAATCTGCGGTTGCGGGGTTTATATACCGCCATCCTATGAAGAGTGCGGCAGCCGTTTCCGCCCCGCACAGCTACCGCATTTTTTTGGCAAAACGGGATCAATTCTGTTTATGTTGAAAGGGTTAGTTGAAAGTATGGATTCGGCCGTTCTTTCGATCTTCTGCGGCCAGGGGGTATAGTGGTGGTTTTTCTCGAAGTTTTTTTCATGATTGTCGTGACGGTCGCCATTGTCTTCCTGCTGACGATGGCGCTGTACAATATCGCGCTGGTCCTGACCTACCGCGCCAAGCGCGGGCCCGACCCCGAGCCCGCCGCCCTGTTTTCGGATGCCGATCTGCCAAAGGTGACGGTGCAGCTTCCGGTCTACAACGAAGGCACGCTGGCCGAACAATGCCTGCGCCTTGCTGCAGCGCTGGATTATCCCGGAGACAAGCTCGAGATCCAGTATCTGGACGATTCCGATGACGAAACCACTTCGGAAATCGGCAAGGCCGCTGTCGAGAAGCTGCGCAAGGAATATCCCGATATCACCTTCCAGTATCTCCGGCGCGGCAACCGGCACGGGTTCAAGGCCGGGGCGCTGCTTTACGGCACCGAGCGCGCCACCGGCGAATACATGGCGATATTCGATGCCGATTTCATCATCCCGCCGGATTTCCTGCGCAAGACGATCCACTTCTTCACCGATCCGGGCGTCGGTGCGGTACAGGCCCGGTGGGACTATGTGAACGAAGGCAAATCGCTGTTCACTCGGCTGCAGGCGAACAAGCTGGATGCCCACCAGATGTTCGAACAGACCGCGCGCGCCCGTTCGGGCCGTCCGGTGATCTTTCACGGCACCGCAGGCGTCTGGCGCGCCTCCGCACTGGCCGAGGCCGGTGGCTGGGATTGCATGAGCGAGGTCGAGGATGTGGAGATCACGGTCCGCGCCACGCTTGCCGGCTGGCGGGTGGTCTATCTGGACAACTTTCGGCTGCTGTCGGAACTGCCCGAAACCATCAACGGCTTCTTGCGGCAGCAGATGCGCTGGCGGCGGGGCTGGAGCAGGGTCACGGCTCATTACTCCGGGCTTATCCTGCGGGGCGATATCCCCTGGCGCAACAAGCTTGACCTGCTGCTGCGGATTCACCTGACCTGGGGGCCGATCGGCGCGCTGATCATGATCCTCAGCGTTCTGCCCTATTTTTCGATCGCCGCGAAATACGGCCTGTCGCTGCCCGCGACCCTTCTTTACACGTCCGGCCTCGTGATCTCGCTCGTCACGCGCCATTTCGAGCAAAAGACGCTGATCGAAGATCCGAACGCCCGCGCCCCGATCGCCCTGCATCCGCTTCTGAAATTCCTTCCGCTCAACTACCTGCTGTTCAGCATGGGCACGCTATGGCCTCTCACCCAGGCGACATTCGAAGGGTTCTGGCAAAAGCCGGTGTGGGAGGTGACCCCCAAAAGCGGCACGACCGCGAATTCGCCCGGGCATCATGCCCTGATCAAATCCCGGCGGCTGCCGGGCTATGTGATCGGCACGCTGGGCCTTGGTGCGCTCGGGGCGGGGCTGGCCCTCTATTCGGCATGGTCCGGGTTCTTTCTCGCCGGTATATTTTACGTGATGCTCGCGATCGGCTGCGGCTATATCGGCATCCTGCTGCTGCGCTTCTTCGGCTATAACCTCGGCTTTCCGCCCGCCTCCGCGCCGCCCCCCGGACCGAAGGGTCAGCCCCCACTGCCCGGCCGGACAACCTGACATGGCTGGGCGACATGTCCTTTTAGATCCACCTGCCCCATGCCATCATTGTCGGGCTGCGCGGGCTGGCGTGGTCGCGGCATCGCTGATCCGCGCAGCGTTGGCATGGCGCCGGGTCGAACAACCCCGGCAGCGGCTCGTGGAAACCTGACTCAGACGCCGGCCCGGCCCTACTTGAACAGACCCGCCAGGATGGTGTCTTTCGTGGCCTCACCGATCAGTTTGCCATGCTCGGTCACACCGACGGGCGCGCCCGTCTCGTCCAGCAGCCGTACCACCTTCTGAATCCTGTCGTCGGCCCGCACGGTGACCGGCCGCGCGCCCGTCAACGGCTGCAGCACGTCGCGCGCGCAAAGCACGCCCAGCGGGTTCATATGGGCGACGAATTCGGCCACATATTCGTCGGCGGGGGCCGAGAAGATCTCGCGCGGGGTGCCGCATTGAACAATGCGCCCGCCTTCCATGATCGCGATCCGGTCGCCCAGCTTGAACGCTTCGTCCAGATCGTGGCTGACGAAAATGATCGTGCGCTTCAGCTCTTTCTGAAGGTCGATCAGTTCGTCCTGAAGCCGGGTGCGGATCAGCGGATCGAGCGCCGAGAAAGGCTCGTCCATCAGCAGGATCGGCGCATCGGTGGCAAAGGCGCGGGCAAGGCCCACCCGCTGCTGCATCCCTCCCGACAGATCGCCGACGCGGCGATCCGCCCAGTCCGACAGCCCGACCAGCGCCAGTTGCCGGTCAACCTGTCTGGCAACGTCGCGGCGGCCCAGCCCGGCAAGCTCCAGCCCCAGGCCGGCGTTTTCGCGCACCGTGCGCCAAGGCAGAAGGCCGAATTGCTGAAACACCATCGCGATGCGGGTCTGCCGCATCCGGCGCAGCTCGGCCGGGGCGGCATGGGTGACGCTGACCATCCGGTCGCCGTCATTGACACGCACCTCGCCCCGCACCACCGGGTTCAGCCCGTTGACCGCGCGCAGCAGCGTGGATTTGCCCGATCCCGACAGCCCCATCAGCACCAGAATCTCGCCCTCGCCCACGCTGAGCGAGCAGTTGTGAACGCCAAGCACCTGTGCCGTCGCCTCCTGAACCTCGGCGCGGCTCTGGCCGGCATCCATCAACGGCAGGGCCTTTGCCGGCTGCTCGCCGAACACGATGGACACATTGTCGAATTCCACGGCCCTGGTCACTTGCGCTCCATCCTCAGCATGCGGTCCAGAATGATCGCCACCACAACGATGATGAAGCCGCTTTCGAACCCCAGCGCCGTGTTCACCTGATTGAGCGCGCGCACCACCGGCACGCCCAGCCCGTCAGCCCCGACAAGGGCCGCGACAACCACCATCGAAAGCGAAAGCATGATCGTCTGGTTCAGCCCCGCCATGATCTGCGGCAGGGCAAAGGGCAGCTCCACCTTCCACAGGGTCTGGCGCGGAGTGGCGCCAAAGGCCCGCGCCGCCTCGAGCAGCGGCGTGGGGGTGGAGCTGATGCCCAGATGGGTCAGGCGGATCGGCGCGGGCAGAACGAAGATCACCGTCGCGATCAGGCCGGGCACCATGCCGATGCCGAAGAACACGATGGCGGGGATCAGATACACGAAGGTCGGCAGGGTCTGCATCAGATCAAGGATCGGGCGCATGGCCTGAAACAGCCTTGGCCGATGCGCCGTCGCGATCCCGATCGGGGTGCCGACGGCCATGCAGACAACACAGGCCGACAGGACCAGCGTCAGGCTTTCGGTGGTTTCTTCCCAATAATCCTGATTGAGGATGAACAAGAACCCCAGCGTGACCAGAGCCACGGTTTTCCAGCTGCGCTGAAGAAACCATGTCAGCCCCACGAAAAAGCCGATCACGATCAGCGGATGCGGGGTTTGCATGAGCCACAGAATGCCATCGATCAGCGCTTCCATGACTGCGGCAAGCCCGTCGAAAAACACCGCGCCGTGGCTCTGCAACCAGTCGAACACGGTCTTGGCGGTCTTGCCGACCGGTATCTTCGCCTCTGTCAGCCAGTCCATTCCGTCTCCGGTGAGTAGCGCGCAGGTAGGGGCATCCGCCGGACAAGCGGCGGGTGCGCCGGGTTAGAGGCCGAACGCGGCTTTCACGGCCGTCAGGCCCTCGCCACCATCCAGCGTCGTCACCCCGTCGAGCCAGCCGTCGAGAACGGCGGGATTGGCCTTCATCCAGGCCATGGTCGCGTCATCCGCCTCTTCGCCGTCGTTCAGGATCGCGCCCATGATCTCGTTTTCCATCGGCAGGCTGAATTCCAGATTGGTCAGAAGCTTGCCGACATTCGGGCATTCGGCGACATATCCCTTGCGCGTGACCGTGTGCACAACGCCCGCCCCGCCAAAGAACTCTTCGCCGCCGGTCAGGTATTTCAGCGGAAAGCTCGCGTTCATCGGGTGCGGCTCCCAACCCAGGAACACGACATCCTCGTTCTTGGCAACGGCGCGGCCGACCTGGGCCAGCATCCCCTGTTCGGAGCTTTCGACAACCTCGAACCCCTCGAGGCCGAACTTGTTCTCTTCGATCAGGCTGACAAGATAGGCGTTGCCCTCGTTGCCCGGCTCGATGCCATAGATCTTTTCATCCAGCGAGTCGCCGAACTTGGCGATATCGGCATAGTCCTTCAGGCCCGCCTCATAGGTATAGGCCGGCACGGCAAGGGTGTATTTGGTGCCCTCGAGGTTCACCGCCACGGCCTCGATCTCTCCGCTGTCGATATAGGGGCCGATCGCGCCGGCCTGCGCGGGCATCCAGTTGCCGAGGAAAACATCCACATCGTCGCTTTCCAGCGAGGCAAAGGTCACCGGCACCGACAGAACCTTGACATCGACATCATAGCCCAGCGCCTCGAGCACCTGTTTGGTGGCCGATGTGGTCGTGGTTATGTCGGTCCAGCCGACGTCGGAAAAGACGACGGTGCCGCAATCCGCCATCGCCTGACCCGCGACAAACAAAAGTGCCGCAGCAGATACGGTTGATTTGTACGTCATTTCTGGCTCCCTGTTATTTTGATTGACGGGTTAATTAAGTCTACACTACGCCAGACGGCAACAGGAAACGAGGACTTTATGCCCAGGATCGGGATGGAACCCATACGCAAGAGCGCCTTGGTCGAGGCGACGATCGCCGAGATCGGCCGCACCGGATCGCTTGATGTGACCGTCAGCCAGATCGCGCGGCGCGCGGGCATGTCCAGCGCCCTTGCGCATCACTATTTCGGCAGCAAAGACAACATCTTCCTTGCCGCCATGCGCCATATCCTCACGCTCTACGCGGCAGAGGTGCGCGGCGCGATGTCGATGGCCGACACGCCCCGCGCCAGCGTCGAGGCGATCATCAGGGCAAGCTTCTCGCCGATCAATTTCCGGGCTGAGGTCGTGAGCGCATGGCTAAATTTTTACGTCCTTGCCCAAACATCAGGCGATGCCGGGCGCTTGCTCCGGGTCTATCAGCGGCGGCTGAGATCGAATCTGGTGTTTCACCTGCGCCCGCTGGCCGGTGCGCAGGCCCCCGCCATCGCACAGGGGCTGGCCGCCATGATCGACGGTCTCTACATCCGTCAGGCGCTGCGCGACGAAGCGCTCGATCCGCAGGCGACCGAAGGTTATGTGATCGACTATCTCGACATGTCGCTTCGGCTGAAGGGGGGCGCATGACCCGGCCCAACATCCTCATCGTAATGGTCGATCAACTGGCCGGCACCCTGTTTCCCGACGGCCCGGCAGAGTTTCTTCACGTGCCGAACCTCAGGGCGCTGGCCGCCCGTTCGACCCGGTTCGCCAATTGCTATACCGCCTCGCCGCTCTGCGCGCCCGGAAGGGCGAGCTTCATGTCGGGGCAACTGCCCAGCCGGACGCGGGTCTATGACAATGCCGCCGAATTCGCGTCTGACATCCCGACCTATGCCCACCACCTGCGCCGCGCGGGCTATCAGACCTGCCTGTCGGGCAAGATGCATTTCGTCGGCCCCGATCAGCTGCACGGGTTCGAGGAACGGCTGACCACCGATGTCTACCCGGCCGATTTCGGCTGGACCCCGGACTATCGCAAACCGGGTGAGCGCATCGACTGGTGGTATCACAACATGGGTTCCGTCACCGGCGCCGGGGTGGCGGAAATCACCAATCAGATGGAATATGACGACGAGGTCGCCTTTCACGCGACCCGCAAGATCCATGATCTGGCCCGCGGGCACGATCCACGGCCCTGGGCGCTGACGGTCAGCTTCACCCACCCGCATGATCCTTATGTCGCGCGCCGGAAATACTGGGATCTCTATGCGGATTGCGAACACCTTCTGCCGCAGGTGCCCGCCATGGCCTATGCCGATCACGACCCCCACGCCCGGCGCATCTTCGACGCGAACGACTGGCGCAGTTTCGACATTTCCGAGCAGGACATCCGCCGCTCCCGCCGCGCCTATTTCGCCAATATCTCCTACCTCGACGACAAGATCGGCGAGATACTGGACGCGCTGGCGGCGACGCGGCAGGAGGCGATCGTGGTGTTCGCGTCCGACCACGGCGACATGCTGGGCGAACGCGGGCTGTGGTTCAAGATGTGCTTCTACGAAGGCGCGGCGCGGGTTCCGATGATGATCGCTGCCCCGTCGATGGCGCCGGGCCTTGTGCAAACCCCGGTCTCCAACCTCGATGTGGCCCCCACGCTCTGCGATCTGGCCGGCGTCCCGATGGACGAGGTGATGCCCTGGACAGATGGCGAAAGCCTTGTGCCGCTGGGCCGGGGCGGGCGCCGCGACACCCCGGTGGCGATGGAATATGCCGCCGAAGGCTCCTATGCGCCGCTGGTGTCGCTGCGCTATGGCCGGTGGAAATACAACCGCTGCCTGCTGGACCCGGATCAACTGTTCGATCTGGCGGCGGACCCGCACGAGTTGACGAACCTGGCGGATGATCCGGCCCATCAGGGCACCCTGCACAGCCTGCGCGCGAAATCCGAGGCGCGCTGGGATCTGGCCGCTTTCGATGCCGCCGTGCGCGAAAGCCAGGCCCGCCGCTGGGTGGTGTACGAGGCCCTGCGCAAGGGCGGTTACTATCCGTGGGATTACCAGCCGCTTCAGAAAGCATCCGAGCGCTACATGCGCAACCACATGGACCTGAACCAGGTCGAAGAGAACCAGCGCTTTCCCCGCGGGGAATAGCCAGACCCCAAACCGCCGGAGGCACAGAACCCCGTGACCCTACGCTGCCAACCGACCGCAAGCCATTTCGTGAACGGCACCCCTTTCGAGGATGAGGCCGGCGCCCCGTTCGACGTGATCTACCCCGCCACCGGCGAGGTGATCGCCCGGCTGCATTCGGCCACGCCCGCCGTGATCCGCGCCGCGCTGGAAAGTGCCCGCGCCGCGCAGGCCGCCTGGGCCGCGCGCACCGGCACCGAACGCGGCCGGGTGCTGCGCCGCGCGGCCGACATCATACGTGTGCGCAATCGCGAACTGAGCATTCTAGAGACCTTCGACACCGGCAAACCGCTGCAGGAAACGCTGGTCGCGGATGCCACCAGCGGCGCCGACGCGCTCGAATATTTCGGCGGGCTGGCCGGAAGCCTCACGGGCGAACATATCCCGCTCGGCGCCGACTTTGTTTATACGGTGCGCGAACCGCTGGGGGTTTGCGTCGGGATCGGGGCGTGGAACTACCCCACGCAGATTGCCTGCTGGAAGGCCGCGCCGGCGCTGGCCTGCGGCAATGCGATGGTGTTCAAACCCTCTGAGACGACCCCGCTTTGCGCGCTCTGGATCGCCGAGATCCTGATCGAGGCCGGGGCGCCCGCCGGGCTGTTCAACGTGGTGCAGGGGCTGGGCGATGTCGGCGCAGCGCTGGCCACCGATCCCGGTGTCGACAAGGTGTCGCTGACAGGATCTGTGCCGACCGGGCGCAAGGTTTACGCCGCCGCAGCCGCCGGGCTGAAACATGTGACGATGGAGCTGGGCGGAAAATCCCCCCTGATCGTCTTTGACGACGCCGATCTGGACGATGCCGTCGGCGGCGCGATTCTGGGGAACTTCTATTCCTCGGGGCAGGTCTGTTCCAACGGCACGCGGGTTTTCGTGCACCGCCGGATCAAGGAGGCGTTCCTGAACCGGCTGACCGAACGGCTGGCCGATGCGGTGATCGGTGACCCGATGGACGAGGCCACCAGCTTCGGCCCCATGGTCAGCGCCCGTCAGATGGAGATCGTGAAAGGCTTCATCGCCAGCGGCACCGGCGAAGGCGCACGGCTGATTACCGGCGGGCGCCAGATCGACAGACCGGGGTATTTTCTGGAGCCCACCGTCTTTGCCGATGTCACCGACGACATGACCATCGCCCGCGAAGAGATTTTCGGGCCGGTGATGTCGGTGCTGGATTTCGAGGAGGAGGACGAGGTGATCGCCCGCGCCAATGACACCGTCTATGGGCTGTCGGCCGGGGTGTTCACCCGCGATCTGACCCGCGCCCACCGGGTGATCGGGCGGCTGCAGGCGGGAAGCTGCTGGATCAACACCTACAACCTCGCCCCGGTCGAGGCCCCGTTCGGCGGCGTCAAGCAATCGGGCGTGGGGCGCGAAAACTCCAGGGCAGCGATAGAGCACTATTCGCAGCTCAAATCCGTCTATGTCGCGATGGGCAAGGTCGACGCGCCGTTCTGATCGGGCGGGGCACCGGCGGGCGACGGGCAAGGAAAAGGGCAGGACATGGAAGCGGATTTCATCATCGTCGGGGCCGGCAGCGCGGGCTGCGCCATGGCCTACCGGCTGTCGGAAGCGGGCGCATCGGTGCTGGTGATCGAGCATGGCGGCAGCGATGCCGGCCCGTTCATTCAGATGCCGGCCGCCCTGTCCTATCCGATGAACATGCCGCTTTACGACTGGGGCTATCGTTCGGAGCCGGAACCGCATCTGGGCGGCCGCCGCCTGGCCACGCCGCGCGGCAAGGTGATCGGCGGATCATCCTCGATCAACGGCATGGTCTATGTACGGGGGCACGCGCGCGATTTTGATCATTGGGCCGAAAGCGGCGCCGAGGGCTGGGCCTATGCCGATGTGCTGCCCTATTTCAAACGGATGGAAAACTGGCATTCGGGCGGGCATGGTGGCGACGCGGCCTGGCGCGGCACCGACGGGCCGCTGCATGTCACGCGCGGGCCGCGCGACAACCCGCTGCACCGGGCATTCGTCGAGGCCGGGCGGCAAGCCGGATACCAACTGACCGATGACTACAACGGCGCCCGGCAGGAAGGCTTTGGCCCGATGGAACAGACGGTCTGGAAAGGCCGCCGCTGGTCTGCCGCCAATGCCTATCTGCGCCCGGCGCTGCGACGTGAAAACTGTGGCCTCGTGCGCGCTTTCGCCCGCAAGGTGGTGATCGAGGAGGGCCGCGCCACCGGCGTCGAGGTGGCACGCGGCAGCGGCATCGAGACCATCCACGCCCGGCGCGAGGTCATCCTTGCCGCGTCATCGCTGAATTCGCCGAAACTGCTGATGCTGTCGGGCATCGGCCCCGCCGCGCATCTGGCCGAGCACGGGATCGGCATCGTGGCCGACCGTGCCGGCGTCGGGCAGAACCTGCAGGATCATCTGGAGCTTTACATCCAGATGGCCTCCAAACAGCCGGTGACGCTGTATAAACACTGGAACATCCTGTCCAAGGCGCTGATCGGGGCGCAATGGCTGCTGTCGAAGCGGGGGCTGGGCGCGTCGAACCAGTTTGAAAGCGCGGCCTTCATCCGCTCGCGGCCCGGCGTCGAATATCCCGACATCCAGTATCACTTCCTGCCGATCGCGGTGCGCTATGATGGCAAGGCCGCCGCCGAGGGGCACGGGTTTCAGGCCCATGTCGGCCCGATGCGCTCGGCCAGCCGTGGCGCGGTGACCCTGCGCTCGGCCGATCCGGGAGAGGACCCGTGCATCCGCTTCAACTACATGTCCGATCCGCAGGATTGGGCGGATTTCCGCACCTGCATCCGCCTGACCCGCGAGATTTTCGCGCAAGAGGCTTTCCGCCCCTATGTGCGCGATGAAATTCAGCCCGGCGCCGGGGCGCAGACCGACGAAGAGCTCAACGCCTTCATCCGCGACCACGCCGAAAGCGCCTATCACCCCTGCGGCACCGCCCGGATGGGGCGGCGGGACGATCCGATGGCCGTGGTCGACAACCAGGCCCGCGTGATCGGGGTGGATGCGCTGCGGCTTGCCGACAGTTCGGTGTTTCCGCGCATCACCAACGGCAACCTGAACGCACCCTCGGTAATGGTAGGCGAAAAGGCGGCCGACCATATTCTTGGCCGCCGCCCCCTTGCACCGTTGAACGATGCGCCCTGGGTACCTCCAGACTGGCAGACGCGGCAGCGCTGAGGATGCTCCGGCGCGCGCTGCCGGTCAGAACGCCTGCCCCAGCACGCCGCGCAGGATATCGGCCATCTGCCCGATTTCGCTTTCGCTGGCAACAAAGGCGGGCGCGAGGATCAGCGCGTCGCCCGTGGCCTTCACATGCAGGCCCGCGTCGAACAGCCTGCGCTGCACCGCCATGCCTTTCGCACCCGGCTGATCGCCCGGTGCAAGCTGCACCCCCGCCACCATGCCATAGCCGCGCAGATCACTGACCTGCGGCAGGTTGCGCAGGCCAAACACCGCATCCAGAAACACCGGCGACAGCGCCCTGGACCGCTCGAACAGGCCGTCGTCGCGATAGATGTTCAACGCCGCCAGCGCCGCAGCACAGGCCACCGGATGCGCCGAATAGGTATAGCCGTGCATGAGCTCCGGCCGATCCGCGCCCTCGGCGGCGGCGAACACCGCATCCTGAATCTCGGTTTTCACGCCCACGGCACTCATCGGAACGGCGCCGTTGGTCAGGGCCTTGGCCATGGTGATGATGTCGGGCGTGACCCCGAATTCCTGCGCGGCAAAGGCCGATCCGGTGCGCCCGAAGCCGGTGATCACCTCGTCGAACACGAGCAGGATGCCATGCCGGTCGGCAATCTCGCGCAGCCGTGCCAGATAGCCCTTGGGCGGCACGATGGTGCCGATCGAGCCGGCGATCGGTTCCACGAACACCGCCGCGATTGTTTCAGGCCCGTAGGTCTTGCAGATCTCTTCCAGATCGTCGGCCAGATGCGCGCCGTCATCGGGCTGGCCCCGGGTAAAGCGCTGATCCTCGCTCCAGGTGTGGCGCATGTGCACGACGTCGCAGGTGGCGCCCGAAAAGTCGCGCCGGTTCCCGACCATCCCGGCCAGGGCGGTGCCGCCTAGGTTGACGCCGTGATAGGCCCAGGCGCGCGAAACGAAGCGGGTGCGCTGGCCCTGCCCCCTGGCCCGGTGATAGGCCAGCGCGATCTTCATGGCGCTGTCCACGGCCTCGGACCCGGACGCGCCGAAGAACACACGGTCGATCCCCTCGGGCAGCAGCGCGGCCAGCCGCTCGGCCAGTTCGAACGAAACCGGCGCGGCGCGCTGGAAATGCGGCGTGTAGTCCAGCTCCATCAACTGGCGGCTGACGGCCTCGGCGATTTCCGGGCGCCCGTGGCCCGCCGCACTGCAAAACAGGCCCGACGAGCCATCCAGCAGTTCATCGCCTTCGGGCGTCCAGTAACGCACACCCTTGGCCTTCGCGAAAACCTGCGGGTTCTGCCGGAACGCGCGATTGTTGGTAAAGGGCAGCCAGTGGTGATCCATCGCCATCGCCTGCGTGTTCATGTTCATGGCGCGCAACTCCTATAAAGCGGTGATTGCAGGCTAGCCAAATCAGACCCCGAAGGATTAGAGCCACAGCATATAAACCTAGGTGCCAATGCCGGCGTCGGGGTTGCATTGCCCCGCGCCCCGGCGTTCAACTTGGCGCGTTAAAGCAGCAGAAAGGCCCAGACATGACCCGAACCGTTTTGATCACCGGCGCCACCGCCGGTTTCGGCGCAGCGACCAGCCGCCGTTTCGTCGCCGAAGGCTGGAAAGTGGTCGGCACCGGGCGCCGGGCCGAGCGGCTGCGGGAACTGGCCGACGAGCTGGGCAACAGCTTTCACGGCGCGGCCTTCGACATCACCGACGAAGCCGGCACACGCGCCGCGCTGGCCGCGCTGCCCGACGATTTCGCCGGGATCGACGTTCTGGTGAACAATGCCGGCCTCGCACTCGGCACCGCGCCCGCCCCGAACACCAGCCTGTCGGACTGGAAACGGATGATCGACACCAATATCACCGGGCTGGTCACGATTACCGATCTGATGCTGCCCGGCCTGATCGAGCGCAAGGGGATGATCGTCAACCTGTCGTCGGTCGCGGCGCATTACCCCTATCCGGGCGGCAATGTCTATGGCGGGACGAAAGCGTTCCTGCGGCAATTCTCGCTTGGTCTGCGGTCGGATCTGCACGGCACCGGGGTGCGCGTCACCTCGATCGAGCCGGGCCTGTGCGAAAGCGAATTCACGCTGGTCCGCACCAAGGGCGATCAGGCGGCCCATGATGCGCTGTATGGTGGTGCCAACCCGATTCAGCCGCAGGATATCGCCAACACCATCTACTGGGTCGCCAGCCAGCCGCCGCATGTGAATATCAACAGCCTGGAGGTGATGCCCGTCAGCCAAAGCTGGGCGCCGTTCCAGATCTACCGTGGCGGCTGAGCCCGCTCCTGGGCGATCACCTGCCCGAGCAGCGTGATACCCTCTGCGATCTTGCGCGCCTCGATCGCGCCGAACCCCAGCCGCAGGCGGTTTTTCGGCGCGTTCGTACCGTGGTAATGCACATCCCCGGCCTCGACCAGCAGGCCCTGCTGTTCGGCCCGGCGCTGCACCGCGCGCGCGCTGACGCCCTCGGGCAGCGCCAGCCAGATGCCGGAGCCGCCGGTCGTCATGGTGACCGCGCAATCGGGCAGCTGGCGGTCAAGCTCGCGCATCATCAGCTTCCACCTGGCGGCAAGCTCTTTGCGGTGGCGCCGGATATGGGTGTCGTAATGCCCTTCGGCCAGAAACAGCGCCATCGCCCGCTGCGCCAGCGCCGAGGGGTGGCGGTACATCAGCCGCCGCAGCGCCCGAAGCTCGCGGATCACCGGGGCGGCGGCGGCGACAAAGCCCAGCCGCAGCCCCGGAAACAGCGGCTTGGTCAGGCTGCCGATGTGGATGACCCGCCCCGACACATCCAGGCTTTTCAGCGTCGGGTGCTGGGCACCGATGAAGTTCAGCTCATGTTCGTAATCATCCTCGATGATCAGAAAGTCGTCGCGCCGGGCGGCTTCCAGCAAGGCAAGGCGGCGCTCCATACTCATGGTGACGTTGGTGGGGGCCTGATGCCCCGGCGTGACATAGACCAGCGCAGCGCCTGAAAAATCGCCCATGCGCATGCCGTTGCTGTCCACCGCATGCGGCACGAGCTGCCCGCCCTGCGCGGCAAAGATGTTGCGCGCGTCCACATAGCACGGATCTTCCAGATGCACCTGCGCGCCGGGCCTGCAAAACAGCCCCCCGGCCAGAAACAGCGCGTTCTGCGCCCCCACTGTTACCAGCAATTCCTCGGGGCCCGCGCGAAACCCGCGATGCGGCAGCATGCGGCGCTGGATCTGTTCGATCAGCATCGGGTCGTCGCCATCCACCAGATCGCCGACCCAGGCATGGGCATGCCGGCGCGTGCCCGCCATCCGCACGCAATCGCGCCAGCGCGCGATCGAGGTTTCGTCCGCCGCGACCTGACCGTAGATGAACGGATAGGCATAACCCTTCCAGTCGCCCCGCTTGACGATATTGGGCTGGCGCGAATAGCGGCCGGTCATATGTGCGGTGAAATCAACCGCTTCCACCGGCTCACCCGGCCGGACCAGACCACCTACATCGACATTCAGCTTGTCGCGCAGAACGCTTTCGTCGACGAAATAACCCCGGCGGTTGACGGTGCGGATATAACCGTCCTGCGCCAGCCGCTCATAGACCAGCATCACCGTGTTGCGCGACACGCCGATCTGCTCGGACAGCACGCGGGTTGCCGGCAGCGGATCATAGGGCGACACCTTGCCGGCAAGGATCGCCTCTATCAGGCGTTCCTGTATCTGCTGCTGCAGGGTCTGATCCGCGCGGAACGGCGTTTCGAATATGCGCTCTAGCATGCGATGCCCGCTTCCTTCCTGGATTTCACGGCAAGGCACAGCGTGGTGCCAAAGACATAGGCACTCCAATACCGTCATCGCGCGAAAACCGCCCTGGCACCATAGTTTTCACTATCTGGCTCTAAGCTCTCAGCAAAACCCTATCCTAACCTTTTTGCAAGCGCAGAAACTGTGGGCGATCGCTCTTGCCCCTCTGCTTTCGGATCGTCGCGAAGTGCCGGTCCTGCGCCCAAAAAACGAGTTACGAATAAATCCAATGGGGAACTTCATGACCACACCTTCCAAAACGCTCCGCAACCTGAACCGGCGGCGCTTTCTGCAAAGCTCGGCGGCTGTCACCGCCGGCCTTGCCGCACCCGCGATCGTCAGCCGACAGGCGCTGGCCTCGTCGGGCGAGATCAACATCATGATGTGGTCCGACTATCTGCCGCCCAGCTTTGTCGAGGCGTTCGAGGGCAGCACCGGCATCAAGATCAACTTCACCGGCATCGGCTCGAACGAAGAGATCATCAACAAGCTGAAGGCCACCGGCGGCGAAGGGTTCGACATCGTGTCGCCCACCGTGAACCGCAACCTGCTCTGGGCCGAACTGGGCCTGCTGCAGCCCTTCGACATGAGCAAGATCGCCATCGAAAAGGTCAACCCGGCGATGGCGCTGGGCGATGCCCACTGGAATTTCGACGGCAAGGGCAGCCACTGGGTGCCGCATATCTGGGGCACCGAAGGCGTGGCGTGGCGCACCGATCTGTTCACCCCGGCGGGCGAGTTCCCCTCCTACTACGACATCTGGGATGACGCGAATGCCGGCAAGACCATGGGCCGCGGCCATTCCATGCTGCTGGGCCTCGGCCTGGGGCTGGAGCGGATCGGCGAGCTGGAGCCGGGTTCGATGTGGGCGGCCTATACCACCCCCGAAAAGATGACCGAGGTCTGGACCAAGGTCGTCGATCACGCCATCGCCAAGAAGGGCAACATCAAGCTGATCTGGAACGACGCCGACACCCAGAAGAACGGGCTGCTGAACGAAGGCGTCATCGTGGGCCAGACATGGGATGGCCCGCCGATCGCGCTGAAAACCGCAGGCGAGCCGGTGATGTACCGCGCGCCGGTCGAAGGGGCGATGGCCTGGGTCGACGGCATGGCGCTGCCCACCGGCGCCAAGAACATCGAGCAGGTCTACGCCTTCATCGACGCCTGCTATAACCCCGAATGGGCCGGCACGGCGATCCAGACCCATGGCTATAACAGCCCGGTGCTGGGCGCCGATGCCTTTGGCGGCGAGATCTACGCCCAGAACTTCGCCGATGCCTACCCCGGCGAGGCACTGGCCAACCTGAACGCCTGGCCGGCCGAAGGGCCGTGGTATTCCGAGATGCGCACGGAATTCACCAACAAGTTCCTGTCGGCCTGACACGGGCAAACCGGGCCTCGCGCCCGGCCACGGGCGGGGGACCACCCCCGCCCTTTTCCTTTCCCGAGCCGCCGCCCCCGGCGCGGCCCTTCCCAGCGGACCCAAGCCCGACATGCGCAACAGAACCGTCCTTCTCGATCACGTCTCCATCCGCTTTGGCGATTTCACCGCCGTGGACAATGCCAACCTCAAGATCGACAGTGGCGAGTTCTTTTCGTTCCTCGGCCCGTCGGGTTGCGGCAAGACCACGCTGTTGCGCTGCATCTCGGGGTTTTCCGATCCGACCGAAGGCAAGGTGCTGATCGGCGGCAAGGACATGAAGGGCGTCGGCCCCAACAAGCGGCCCACGGCGCTGATCTTTCAGCATCTGGCGCTGTTCCCGCTGATGAGCGTGGCAGAAAACATCGCCTTCCCGCTGGAGGTACGCGGCGCATCCAAAAAAGACCGCCGCAAGCGGGCAGATGAATTGCTGGACATGATCGCGCTGCCCGGCATCGGCGACAAGAAAGTGTCGGAACTGTCGGGCGGGCAGAAACAGCGCGTGGCCATCGCCCGCGCCTTGGCGGTGGAGCCCGACATCCTGTTGCTGGACGAACCGCTCTCGGCGCTGGACCTGAAACTGCGCCAGCACATGCGCGCCGAGCTGCGCGCGATTCAGCAGCGCGTCGGCGTCACCTTCATCTATATCACCCATGATCAGGGCGAGGCGCTGACGATGTCGGACCGCGTGGCGGTGATGAACAGCGGCGTGATCGAACAGGTCGGCGCGCCGAATGTGATCTACAACGCCCCGCGCACGGCCTTCGTCGCGTCCTTCGTCGGCGAAAACAACGCCATCTCCGGCAAGGTCGCGGGCCAGACCGAAGGGATGGTCACGCTGAACACGCCCGTCGGCCCGGTCAGCGGCCGCGCCGCGGGCGGGCGCAAGTACAAGCCGGGCGAGCAATGCAGCCTGTTCATCCGCCCCGAGCAGTTGACCCTGACCGGCGAGGCCGGGCCGAACACGATCAGCGCCACGTTGCGCAGCCAGGCGTTCGAAGGCGCCAGCACCCATCTGCTTGCCGATTGTGCCGGCACCCGTCTGCGGCTGAGCCAGATCAACACCGGGGCTGCGGCGGCGCCGCTTGCCCCCGGCGCCGCGCTGACGCTGGCCTTTGCCCCGGAGCATGCCACCGTGCTGCCCGCCGGTCCGATGGCATCGGAATAACCCATGGGAAATTTTCGCACCGCGTTCAACAGCTTTGCAGGCCGCCACGGCATGGGCGTGGCCCTGTTCGTGGCCATCGCCGTTGCCGCCTGGGTGATCTTGCTGATCGTCCTGCCGCAGCTTTCGATGCTGGATTATTCGTTCCGTCACAACCTTCCGGCCAGTCAGATCGGCGGACCGGATGACACCTATACGCTGGAAAACTATCGCTATTTCATGTTCGGCAATGACGACGGGCTGAACACGCTCGATATCGGCATCCTGCTGCGCACGCTGATCGCGGCGGTATTCGTGACCATTCTGGACGTGATGATCTGCTATCCTATCGCCTTCATCCTTGCGCATTCGGCCAGCGGGGTATCGGCGCGGCTGATGGTGATCGGGCTGATCATTCCGTTCTGGGTCAACGAGATCCTGCGCGCCTTTGCCTTCCGGGTGCTGTTCGGGGCGACCGGGCTGATCAATTCGGTCGGGCTGGGCATGGGGCTGTGGGATGCGCCGGTCGATTTCATCCGGGCCGATGTCGCGCTCTATTCGGGCCTCGCCTATGCCTATATCCTGCTGATGATCTTCCCGATCTACAACGCCGTCGAGGCGCTGGACCGCGCCCAGATCGAGGCCGCGCGCGACATGGGCGCGCCCTGGTGGCGGGTGCATTGGCGGATCGTGCTGCCGATTGCCAAGCCCGGTATCGCCTCGGGCGCGACGATGGTGTTCATGCTGACCTCGGGCGCGCTGGCCGCGCCGCAAATCCTGGGCGGGCCCAGCAGCCTGTGGTTCACGCAGGTGATCTATCAGTGGTTCAACCAGTCGTCGAACTGGCAGCGCGGATCGGCCTATGCGGTCATCCTTTTGCTGGTCTGCATCGCCTTCGTGACGCTGATGATGCGCGTCTTCAAGGTTTCGGTCGGGGAGATCGGCAAATGAACCCGCGCGGATCGGTCTTCAGCGCGGCCTATGCGCTGGCCTTCTTCACCTTCCTGTTCGGCCCGCTGATCATTATGGTGATCACCGCCTTCAACTCGTCGCGCTTTCCGCGGGTCACGCCGTGGGAATGTTTCACCACCGGCTGGTTCAACGTGCTGATCACCAATGACCGGCTGATGAGCGGGCTGCTGTCGAGCCTGTTCATCGGCATCGGCGTGATCGTGGTGGCGGTGCCCGTGGGGCTGGCCGGCGCGCTGGCCCTGTCGGAGCTGAGCGCGCGGCTGCGCGCGACGCTGTACACCGTGCTGATCGTGCCGATCCTGATCCCCGGCGTGGTGCTGGGCATTTCGACAATCGTGTTCTGGGGGCAGATCGGGCGCACGCTGGGCGGCCCGGCGCAGGCGTTTTTCTACAACGGCTATTTTCTGACGATCGCCGGTCAGGTCACCTTTATCTCGGCCTATGCGATGCTGGTCTTCATCGCGCGGCTGCAACGGTTCGACGCCACCCAGACCGAGGCCGCGCTGGATCTCGGCGCCAGCCCCGGGCAGGCGTTCCGCAAGATCCTGCTGCCGTTTCTGGCCCCCGCGATCGGATCGGCGGCTTTCATCACGCTGCTGGCGTCGTTCGAGAATTACAACACCACCGTCTTCACCATCCTGTCGGGCAACACCTTTACCACCGCGCTGGCCTCGAAAGTGCGGCACGGCACCGATCCGTCGCTTTCGGCGCTGGCGGTGATCATCATCTCGATCACCCTGATCGGCGCGCTGACGCATGAGGCGTATATCCGGCGCAAAACGCTGCTGGACAGCGGCAAGGCAGAGCAATCGGCGATTTTCGGCAACCCGGTGCTGCGGCTGCTGACCCACCCGGGCGCGGTGCTCGCGCTTTTGCTCTGCATCGCCGGCGGGCTGGTCTGGCTGGGCAGCAAGCATGACAGTTCGGTCTGCGAAGCCGGCATTCTGGAAGAAAAACGCGCCATCCAGCGCCAGCTTCAGGAAGAGCAGCGCAGCCGGATCGACGCACAGAAAAAGGCCGGCGGCCAGACGCAAACCCCGGCGGAAGGCGGGGCCGGGAACCCATCGCCCTTCGGCGGGGCGTTCACCGGCGGGCTTGCGCCGGAGAGCGCGGCGCCAGAACCGGCGGCGCCCAGCAATCCGTCGCCCTTCGGCGGGGCCTTCAACCCCGGCACCCTTGCGCCCGCGCCCGAATGATGGCCCGATAGGCGGCAGGCGCAGCACGGAGAAACGGCATGGCGTATCGGATCACGCTGGAACAGACGCGGTTCGTATTTCCCGATCTGAAAACACTGATGGCCCGGGCCACCCCGCAGCGCAGCGGGGATGAGCTGGCAGGGATTGCCGCCAGCGGCCCGGTCGAACGGCTGGCGGCGCAGATGGCGCTGGCCGACCTGCCACTGTCAGAGTTCCTGCGCCACGACCTGATGCAGGTCGATGACGACGAGGTAACCGCGCTGATCGCCGCCCGCCATGATGCGCGCGCCTTCGCGCCGATTGCGTCGATGACGGTGGGCGAATTCCGCGAATGGCTGCTTGACCCTGCGGTGCAGCACGATCAACTTCAGGCCCTGACATGGGGGCTGACCCCTGAAATGGTGGCGGCCGTGTCCAAGATCATGCGGCTGCAGGATCTGATCGCGGTTGCCGCCAAGCGCCAGGTCGTCACCCGGTTTCGCAACACGATCGGCCTGCGCGGGCGGCTTTCGACACGTAACCAGCCGAACCATCCCACCGATGACAGCCTCGGCATCGCGATTTCGGCGGTGGACGGGCTGATGATGGGATCGGGCGACGCAGTGATCGGGGTGAACCCGGCGACCGACACGGTGGCCGATTACATCCGCATCGTGCAGTTGCTCGATGACATCCGCAACCATCTGGAGATCCCGACCCAAAGCTGTTGCCTGGGCCATGTGACCGTCGCGCTGAAGGCGATCGAGGCCGGCGCCCCCGCCGATCTGATCTTCCAGTCCGTCGCCGGCTCGGCCAAGGCCAACACCGGCTTCGGCATCGATCTGGCGCTCCTGCGCGAGGCGCAGGAAGCCGGGCTTTCGCTGAAGCGCGGCACGCTGGGCGACAACGTGATGTATTTCGAAACCGGCCAGGGCGCGGCCCTGTCGGCAGAGGCGCATTACGGCACCGATCAGCAAACGATGGAGGCGCGCGCCTATGCGGTGGCGCGTGAATTCCGCCCGCTTCTGGTCAATACCGTCGTGGGGTTCATCGGGCCGGAATACCTGTTCAACGGCAAGCAGATCATCCGCGCCGGGCTGGAAGACCATTTCTGCGGCAAGTTGCTGGGCCTGCCGATGGGGGTCGATGTCTGCTACACCAACCATGCCGACGCGGATCAGGAAGACATGGACACGCTGCTGACCCTGCTTTGCGCGGCGGGGGTGAATTTCGTGATCACCGTGCCGGGGGCCGATGACATCATGCTGAACTATCAGTCACTGTCGCATCATGACGCGATCTTCGCGCGTGAAACGCTGGGCCGCCCGCCCGCGCCGGAATTCGCCACCTGGCTGGAAACGGTGGGACTGACGGCGGCGGACGGCACGTTGCGCGCGGCATCCCCGGCGCTGACCGAGCGGCTGTCGGGCACCGGGCTGCTGGAGGCCGCGCCATGACCCGCGCCCCCGCTGCCCCGCCGCTGAAATCGCTCGCCGCGCTGACACAGGCCCGCGTGGCGCTGGGGCGCGCGGGCGCGGGGCAGCCCACGCGCGCCGCTCAGGCCTTTGCGCTTGATCACGCCCGCGCGCGCGAGGCGGTCTGGTCGGCCATGGAGTGCGACACGCTGGAGCGCGCGCTGCAGGATGTGCGCACGATCCGCCTGCACAGCGCGGCGGCGGACCGGGCCGAATACCTGCGCCGGCCGGATCTGGGGCGCAGGCTCGGGCCGGGCGCTGCGGCGGCGCTGGCCGGGGCGGGTGGCGCGGATGTCGCCATCGTGGTCGCCGACGGGCTGTCGGCCACCGCCGTCAACCTGAACGCGGCGCCGGTGGTGCGCGCCCTGCTGGCCCGGCTGGCGCAGACGCGGCTGACCGCCGGGCCGGTGATCCTGGCCGAGCAGGCGCGGGTCGCCCTGGGCGACGCGGCGGCCACGGCGCTAGGCGCGCGCGCCGTTGTCGTGCTGATCGGCGAACGGCCGGGCCTGTCTTCGGCCGACAGCCTTGGCGCCTATGTCACCTGGGCCCCTGCGCCGGGCACGCCGGATTCGCGGCGCAACTGCGTATCGAACATCCGCGACGGCGGGCTGCCGCCCGACGCCGCCGCCGCGCAGATCGCGGCGCTGCTGTCGGACATGCGCCGCACGGGTCAGAGCGGCGTGGCGCTGAAGGATCTCGTGGCGCGGGCGCCGGAGATCGAATAAACTGCAAGGATCGACAGCCGCCGGCAGAACAGGAACGCAAGAGATGAACGCTGTTGAAGCCGGCAAGGTCGAAACGCTGACCGCGCTGGAGGCCGGAACGACGGCCGAAGCCGCGATGGCGTTTTTCGACAGCCTGCAGCCGGTGGCGCTCGGCACGATGATCGGATCGTGGCGCGGATCGGGCCTGCCGACCGGCCATCCGCTGGACGGGCTGCTGGAACGCGCCAACTGGCATGGCAAACGATTTGACAGCCCGGAAGATGTGCATCCGCTGGTATTTTCAGGCGGCGGCACGCAGCTTTATTCAGTGAACCCCGCCAGGGTGCCAATGGGGCTGATCGCCAGCCATCCCGGCCTTTTCAACAGCCGGCTCGCCGCGTGCCTGTTTCCGACGCTGCGCAGCTTTCTGCGCACCCGAAAACCTGCGGCGCGGCTGCGGATGACCGAATATCGCGGCGTGACAAGCGCGACGATGCTCTATGACGCGCTGCCGATCAACGATATCTTCCGCAAGATCGACGACGACACGCTGCTCTGCCTGATGGATATGCGCGGGGCGCAGGCGCCGTTCTTCTTCGTGCTGCGCAGGGAAACGGGTGTGGATCAGGCCGCGCGCGATTGATCCGCATCAATCGGGATCTGGCCGGCTGGTGATAGGCTGCCACCCAGGCATCAAGGCCTGGGAGGAAACACAGCGTGATCAACCTGAATGACATCGAAGACATGTGCACCCTGACGCGCGAAGAGATCGCGGCGATCGCGGAACATGAGCACGTGCCGGAATTCGACGCCACGATGCTTGCGGAATATCTGATGCATCTGCCCAAGGGCCCGCAAACCGTGAACCGGATGATCTGTGATGATGCGCGCGCGGCGCTTCACGCGGGCAACCTGACGCACGCGCGAGAGCTGTTCACGGTGCTGCAACACTTTATCGCGGACCACCCCGAGGCGATCCGCGGCGCGCAATAGCTGCGATCCCGTCAGGCTTCGGGTTGTTTCATCCGCATCATGACGTTCGTTTTCAGAACGAACTGATGATAGAGCGCGGCGACCACATGGATCAGGAACAGCGCCAGCAGCAGGATGCGCAGCGCGCTGTGAACGCCGGCGGCGGCATCGACACGGCCGAACCACGCAAGCGCGCCCGTGATCGGCATCACGATCATGAGCGCATAAAAGCTCCAATGGATGACAGCGGCAGCCATCTTCAGCGCCGGATGTTCCTCTTCCGGCGGCACCGGCGCGCCCCGCTGCATCCGCACGACAAGCCGCCACAGCGCCAGTACAAGCACCAGCAATCCGCCGAACACGTGGCTGGCGATCAGCGGGCTGAAGTCGACGGTTCCGCCCTCTTCCAGCAGCTCCCATGCGGCGACGATCGACTCGTGCAGCAGATATTGCAGAATGATCAGCGCGGCGATGATCCAATGCAGGCGGATTTGAAGGCGGGAATAGCCGGTGGGGCTGGGCATGCGGGGTTCCTCTTCCAGATGACGTGGCGCGGTTCACCCCTATTGTACGCCGCGGCGGCGGGGTTCCGTCACGAAAACTCGCCAGGCGGGAAATATGCCGCAGCGCGGCACAGGGCATTGACAGCCGCGCTGGCAGCGGGTGACGCTGGGGCATTCATTTCCCGATCGAGGTATATCATGTTCCCCTACCCCACATTTCCCCCCTACCCCGACTGGAGCAGCCATTTCTGCGCCCCGTTTTCCGGCGATGTGATCCAGAACATCGAACCGCGCGTCTTTTCCCCGGACATCGCCGGCGACGCAGAGATGGAAGAGCGCATTCACATGAACGTCGCCAGCTACGGCAAGCAGCTCGGCAAGATCCTCGAGGCGCTCGAGGTGCTGTCAGAGGCGACCGGCACCCCCCTGCCCGCCATCACCGATCTGATCGCCCGGGTCGAGGCCGAAAAGGCCGAATGCCGCGGCACCATCCGTGCCCAGGCCGAAGCGGCGCTGGCGCGGCTGAAACAGGTCGATCCCGGCGCCTGGCAGCAGGTCAGGGGCGGTTAGCGCTTTTTCACGAACTCGGTCAGAATGACAATCCGCTGGCCTTCGACGCGGCCTTCGATCTGCCCGGCGTTATCGGGCACCAGTGCGATGCCGCGCACGGCCGTGCCGCGCTTGGCGGTAAAGCCCGCGCCCTTGACCGGCAGATCCTTGATCAGCGTCACGGTATCGCCGGCGGCCAGCACGGTTCCGTTGCTGTCGCGATGCGCCACGGCGGCCACCGCCGCCCCGGCCTCGGCCCAGGTGCGGGTGTCATCCTCAAGATAGAGCATATCGGAAAGGTCGCGCGCCCAGGCGTGGTCTTTCAGCCGGTCGAGCATCCGCCAGGCCAACACCTGCACCGGCGCGTGCTCTGACCACATCGAGGCGCCCAGGCAGCGCCAGTGGTCCGGCTCCGGCGTTCCCGCGATCTGTTCGCGGCAGGTCTGGCACAGCCAGGCGGCCATGTCGGCGCTGCCGTCAGCGTCGGGGCCGACGGCGCAATCCTCCAGCCCGTCGGTGCCGCCGCACAGCTCACAGACGCCGCCGCTGCGGGCGATCAAGGTATCCTGAATGGTCATGCTGGTTCCGGTCTGTTGTGTGCCGCCGGGATAGCCGGTTTGGCCCACGCTGGCGACCGCTTATTGCACCTGCCGGAACAGTGGCGGCGGGCCGCGCGCCGCGCTATCACTCGGCGCATGATGAAACAGGAGAGACCGATGGCCCGCATCATTCTGACATTCGCTGCCCTTGCCGCCCTGACCGCCTGCGCGACGGTCGAAGGGGTTGGCAAAGACCTTGAAACCGCAGGGAAAACCATCTCCAGCGAAGCGCGTGAGGCACAGGCGGGCATGTAGCGCGGGAACCATTCGCGGCGCGGCGCGTTGGGCCGGCGACACTCAACAACGGAGACTGAAATGACCCGCATCCTTCTGACCATCGCCGCCCTTGTGACCCTGACCGCCTGTGAAACCATCGACGGCGCCGGACAGGATATCGAAAACGCCGGCGAAGCGATTTCTTCGGAGGCACAACAGACGCAGGCCGAGATGTAATCGGCCCGCGCCACGCCTGGGGCGGTGCCGTCAGAAGGACCAGACGACCGTGTCTTCGCCCAGCATGGCCCCGGCCATTGCCGGCGGCGCCGCAACGCCCACACCCTCAATCAGCACGTCGGGCGAGGCCCCCTTCCCGGGCAGATAGATCGCGCAGACATTTGCTTTCGCGCCGTTTTTGATCGCCGCCTGCAACAGGCCCTGCGGGCTCATTCCCTTGGGCGGCTGGCCCGCGGTGGCGCTTTCGGGCGCCGCTTTCAGGGCGATGTCGCCGCCTGGGCCGCACAACAGAATCTGCACGTCACGCCCCGTCTGCACCGCCTGCATGGTCAGCACCATGCTCATGAGCTGGGTCTGGGCATCGGGCGAGGTGACAACAGTGACCAACTTGTCGGCCTCTTCGGCCAGGGCCGGTGTCGCCAAAAGGGCGAGCGCCGCGAAAGCGGCCTTTACGGTCTTCATCATGGGATGTCCTTCCATGGGGGAAATTGCCACGCGTTCCATGAGGGAAGGTAAAGATATATATAATATTATGAATACGTCGGAGTGTCGCAGCGAACCTGTGTTCTAGCTCTTCAGCTGCTCCAGCACGGGCGCGATCTCGCAAAAACGCGGCAGCCGGTCCGCCCCGGCGCTTTGCCGCCCCATCCAGCCCATGCAGCGCTGCGCCCGCCCGCAGGCACAGCAATGGGCGATCGTTTCGCCATAGGTATCCCGCGTCAACCTGCCGGATTTCAGCGCGGCGTTCAGGTTCACCCCGATGGTCCGCGCCATGCCCTGTGTCAGCCAGAAATGCCGCGAGAGTCTGCCACGGTCTTCCATGGCTCACCCCACGCGCAACGAATCCAGAAGATCCTTGTTCCGGCAATAGGCCGGCGCGGCATCCGCCCCGTCCACATGCTCGGCCAGGAAATCCCGGCACGCCCCGGCCTGCAGGCAACCGACGCAGCGCAGCACCGTGTTGCGCATCTGCTCGGGCCGCATGTGGCCGCGCTGCGCTTCTTCGGCCAGATCCACGCCAAGCGTATCGGCCATGCGCGTCACCAATTCCGCGTGCTCGTCAAGCTTCTTGAAACCAAACATAACTTCTCCTCTCCGAAATCCGCCACCGATTTCAGAAGAGCAGACAAGGCGCCGCCGCGCCTTGATGCGTGTCAAATTCCGCTAGAGCGTGGCCGCGACCTGCGCCACCTTCTGCTGACGCTGGCTGTTGGGCGGGTGAGAGCCCAGGAAACGGTCGCCGGGATCGGGGATGCGGGTGAAATAGCGCGCGCCCAGCACCGGGTCGTAGCCCGCCTTGTGCGCGATCACGGTGCCGAGCCCGTCGGCGTCCAGCTCCATGTCCTTGGAAAACACCCGGCTGCCCAGCGTCGCGCCAAGCCGCTGGGCGCTGTCCACGCCGGCCTGATCGGCGCCCGAAAGCGTGGCACCGGCGCCCAGAAGCAACGCCCCGACAAGCGAGGTCTGCTGCTGTTTGGGGATATGCCCCTCGATGTGATGGCCGGCCTCATGGCCCATGATGAAGGCAAGCTCATCGGGGTTCTGCGCATCGGCGATCAGCGCCAGCGTGAAGGTGATCACCGGCCGGCCCCGCGCGTCAAGGCTCTGATAGGCGTTGGCGGGCTGATCCCCGCGCCGGTCGACGACGATCTGGAAATCGCAATTCGTGCCCGCGGTGCGTGCGCGACATTCCGATTCGGCCACCGGCTCGACCCGCTCCACCACGCTTATGAAATTGCGGGCGGCGACGTCGGGGGCCAATCTGGCAACCGGCGGCGCGGTTGGCGTGCTGGGCGTGGTGGTGGTGACGCAGGCCGACAGGGCCAGAAAGATCAGCGGCAGGAAAAGGCGCATGGGGTGTCTCCGAAAGATCCGTATGGCAAGATAGGCGGTCCGCGCCCGAAGGCCAACCACCGCCCAAAGCCACGGGCAGACTTCTGCCCGGCCCAGCGCCCCGGCGCAACGGCAAAGCAATTGCGCTATTCCCTTCGCCCGGCCCACGCGCTAGCCTGCGGGCATGTTTACCATCGAACATGAATTCGACGCGACTGTCGTGACCCTTGTGGACGAAGGCCCCGGCCATCTGCAGGAAGACGTGACCATTCAGGCGTTCGAGGAATGCGTGACCATCGAGCAATACGATCCGCGCAGCGATGCGGTCATGAAGGTCACCCTGTCGATGGTGCAGCTGAACGAACTGGCCGCCGCGCTGGACCTGCCCGAAGGTGTCTATAAACTGTCGCCCGCGCAGGGCTGACGCTTACTCCAGCACCCGGAACAGCTTGTCGCGCGCGCTGTGCCCGCGCAGCAGCGCCAGCCGCGATTTCGGCACGCCCAGCGCCTTTGACAACAGCTTCACCACCGCCGCGTTGGCCTTGCCGCCCTCCGGCACCGTGGTGACATAGGCCCGCAACGCGCCTCCCTCCTCGAGCTTCAGCATATTGCGCGAAGCCTTGGGCGTCACGCGCAGCGTGATCTCGGTGCCGGGGGCGCCAAGGTGGCGCAAATCGGGGATGGTCACGCGGCGCTGCCTTTCCGGATGGTTTGTTCCGCAGCGCAGCATGGCCGGTTGCGCCCGCGTTGGCCACAGGCGCCGTGGCCGCATGCGTGCCAAAGCCCGGAGCTTCCTGTTTTCGGGTTGAATTACACGCCCGCAGCGCCGAAATCTGTTGCAACCAATACCGGAGTCCACATGCCCAATCCGAATCCCGCGGTGATGGAGTTTCTCCTCACCCGCCGCTCGCGCCCCGCGAAAACGCTGACGGCGCCGGTGCCTGACCGCAACGCGCTGATGCCGATCCTGACCGCCGCCGCGCGCACCCCCGATCATGGCAAGCTTGAACCCTGGCGCTTCATCGTGCTGGAACGGCCCGCGATGCAGCGGCTGGCGGCGCTGGTGGCTGATCGCGGCGCCGCGCTGGGGATGGCGCCCGAACAGGTGGAAAAGGCACGTCAGGCCTTTGCCGACGCCGGGCTGGCGGTGGCGGTGATCTCCTCGCCGAAACAGTCGGACAAGGTGCCGCAGATCGAACAGGTCTATTCCGCCGGCGCGGTCTGCCTGGCGCTTGTCAATGCGGCACTGGCCTCGGGCTGGGGCGCGAACTGGCTGAGCGGCTGGCCGGCCTACGATCCGGTCATCACCGAACAGGGGCTGGGGCTGGCCCCGGGCGAAAGCGTGGCCGGGTTCGTCCATATGGGCACCGAAACCGCACCGCCGCCCGAGCGTCCGCGCCCGGATGTCAACGCGCTGACCACCTGGGTCGGCGCATGATCCTTTCGGATTTCCTGAAAGCGCTGGCGCAGCTTTCCGATCCGCGTTTCCGCCGCGTGCTGTTTCTGGGGCTGGGCCTGACCGTGGCCCTGTTGATGGGCGTGACGCTGGTGTTCATCGCCCTGATCGGCTGGCTGGTGCCCGAAGGCATGGTGCTGCCCCTGATCGGCGAGGTTCACTGGCTGGGCGAGCTTTTGTCTTTCGCCACCGTGGGGCTTATGATCTTCCTGTCCACCTTCCTGATGGTGCCCGTCGCCTCGGCCTTCACCGGGCTGTTTCTGGATGACGTGGCCCAGGCGGTGGAAGACAGGCATTACCCGAACCTGCCCCCGGTACCGCGCATCGGTTGGTATGAAATCTTCCGCGACAGCGTCAACTTCTTCGGCGTGCTGATCGCCGTGAACCTTGTGGCGCTGGCGCTGTATTTCTTCGTCGGCCCGTTCACACCGGTGCTGTTCTGGGCGGTCAACGGCCTGCTGCTGGGGCGCGAGTATTTTCAGATGGTGGCGATGCGGCGGCTGGGCCGCAAGGGCGCCACGGCGCTGCGCAACCAATACTGGCTGCGGATCTGGCTGGCCGGAACGCTGATGGCTATTCCGCTATCGGTGCCGATCGTAAACCTGCTGGTGCCGGTTCTGGGCGCGGCCACCTTCACCCATCAGTTCCACCGGCTGCGGGCAAGGTCATCCGGTTCAGCGGATCCAGATCGCGGATGGAAATCACCCCCGACAGGATGATCCCCGCGATCACCGCCCACAGCACCACGGTGATCACCGTCACAAGCCTTGCCGTGCGCCCCGCCTTGAAATTCGCGGGCGCCCCGGCATGGGTGCCCGGCACCACATCGCCCTCGTCGCCCTGGGTTCGCAGGCGGATCGGCAGGATGATGAACAGCACCATGAACCAGATCACCGCGAACAGAACCAGGGCGGCGGTGATAGACATCAGACCTGCTCCAGCTCGATCAGGCAGCCATTGAAATCCTTGGGGTGCAGAAACAGCACCGGCTTGCCATGGGCGCCGATCTTCGGCTCTCCCGTGCCCAGCACGCGGGCGCCAGACGCCTTCAGCCTGTCACGCGCGGCCAGAATGTCATCCACCTCGTAACAGATGTGATGGATGCCGCCCGAGGGGTTCTTTTCCAGAAACCCCTTGATCGGGCTGTCTTCGCCCAGCGGATACAAAAGCTCTATCTTGGTGTTGGGCAGTTCGATGAAAACCACCGTCACGCCATGATCCGGCTCATCCTGCGGCGCGCCGACCTTTGCGCCCAGCGTGTTCGAATATTGCGCCGATGCGGCCTGCAGGTCCGGTACGGCGATGGCGACATGGTTCAGCCGGCCAATCATGGGCACACTCCTTTACCTCGGTTTGGCGCAGGTTATGCGGCCACCGCGCCCATACCGCAAGGGGCTGCGCGGAATGCCGCGGGACGTTTACCGAAGATTAAGCACCACCGCGCTCTACTTGCCCCGATGCAGGAGAGCGTGACATGACAGATGACCTTGGAACCCTGACGACATTTTCCCCCGACCTGCCCGGCCGGCCCCTGGTGGGCATGACTGTTCTGGTGGTCGAAGACAGCCGCTTCGCGTCAGAGGCGATGCGGCTTTTGTGCCTGCGCTCGGGCGCGCGGATCAGGCGGGCCGATTGCCTGCGCTCGGCCCGGCGGCACCTGCAGGTCTATCGCCCGACAGCGGTGATCGTGGATCTTGGCCTGCCCGATGGCGCTGGCGACGGGCTGATCGCGGAACTGGCGCAGGCCACGCCGCGGGTCGGTGTGATCCTGGCCACCAGTGGCGATGACGGGGCGCAGGCGCGGGCCCGCGCCGCAGGGGCCGACGGGTTTCTGGCCAAACCCATCACCAGCCTTGCCGCGTTTCAACAGGCGATTCTGGCACCTCTGCCCGAGGCCGCCGGCGGGCGGGCCCTCCGCGCCCTGCCCGACGAAGAGATACATCCCGACACGTTCGCCTTTCGCGACGACATGATCCATGCCGCCGACCTGCTGACCGAAGGCGCGGATGCCCGGACACTGGACTACCTTGCCCAGTTTCTGGCCGGCGTCGCCCGTTCGGCCCGCGATGCGCCGCTGGAACAGGCGGCGGCGGGTCTGGCCGACCGGCGCGCGCAAGGCATGGCCGCCGAGGCGGCGCTGGCTCGGGTCAGCGGGCTGCTGCAGGCCCGGATCAGCACCGCCGCACCGATCTGAACGGTGGTGTCAGCCGCCGCCCGCCAACGCCGGATCGGATGCCACGCGCACCGGCTCGGTCAGATCGGCCAGCCGCGCACGCTGCCGCCCGGCGGCATCGAAATTGGCGGGCGAAAGCCAGGCCCCGAACGCCTCTTTCAGCGCGGGCCATTCACTGTCGATCGCGGCGAACCAGGCGGTATCGCGGTTGCACCCCTTGATCACGGCCGCCTGCCGAAAGACGCCTTCGTAGCTGAAACCCAGCCGCTGCGCCGCCCGCCGCGAGGGCAGGTTCAGCGCATTGCATTTCCATTCGTACCGGCGATAGCCCGTCTCGAAGGCCCATTGCATCATCAGATACATCGCTTCGGTCGCGGCGCGGGTCTGTTGCAGCGCGGGCGAAAAGGTGATCGAGCCCACCTCGATCGACCCCGCTTCCGGCGCGATGCGCATGAAACTGGCCTGCCCGGCATAGCGGCCGGTCTGAAGATCGCGGATCGCGTAGAAATATGGATCGTCCGTTGCCGCCGCCTCGGCCGCCCAGCGATGAAACGCCGCCGCCGAAGGGAACGGGCCGCCCAGCATGTAATCCCAAAGCGCGTCATGCCCGTCATAGGCCGCGAACAGATCGGCGGCGTGGCGCGCGGCGTCCAGCCGCTCCAGCCGGGCATGGCGCCCCTCCAGAACCGGCGCATCGGGGCGGCGCGGCGCCGCCCAGCCGGGCACGGGCACGCCTGGAAGACGGGTCTGGGTCATGTCGCGGCGCTCCCCCTGGTCGGCTTCCGGCGATCTAGCCGCAAAGAAACCCGCAGGGAAACCCCGAAAACCGGCGCCTAAAGAATGATCTGGCCGATCCCGCCCATATCCAGCCCCGGAAACACCGCCGTCTCCAGCACCGACCGGTCCAGCCCGAACAGCCCGCGCATCGCCGAGGCCGCATAGGCGCGCACATCGGTCGTGGGCCGCAGGTCGCGCCCCTGATACAGCTCCGCCTCCGACAGGCCGGGCCAGTCGGCCCAGACCTTGCCGCCGCGCACCGCGCCACCGGCCATGACCATCGCGCCACCGGTGCCGTGATCGGTGCCGCCGGTGCCGTTTTCCCGCGCCGTCCGTCCGAACTCCGTCATCGCCAGCACCGTGGTCTGGCTCCAGACCGGGCCCAACCCCTGTTTCAGCGCCAGAATGGTTTCGGCAAGCTGGGTCAGCGGCGGCTTCAGCGTGTTGGCCTGATTGTTATGCGTGTCCCAGCCGTTGATCGAAAACGCCGCGATGCGGGTTTCACCCAACAGGCGCGACACCGCGAAATCGGCCACTTTCAGATGGGTCTTGCCGCGCGTCGCCTCCATCATCTGCTCGCGCATCGCCTCCGCATCGCCGGGCTCGGCCATGGCCTGCATATTCGCGCCCGTCTCCAGGCTTTCGGCGATATGGATCGCCTCGCCCACCGCATCACGGAACAGCGGATCGTTCTGGGCGACCATTTCCACCAGCTTCTGCGCCTGGGGCGAAAGCGACAGCCGCGCATCGGGCGACCAGCTCGACACCGGCGCGGGGCCGCCCAGCACCAGCAACTCGTCGCGGCCGATGGCAAAGGCGGTTTCGGCGCTCACCCCCGGCACCGCCTGCAACATCCGGTTCAGCCAGCCGTCGCGCACATGCGCCGCGCCCAGATCGAAGCCGGTGCCCGCCTCGAGCAGATCCTGCCCGTCGAAATGGCTGCGCTTGTCGCGGTACGGGGTCGAAACCGCATGGGCAAAGCCCAGCTCGCCCTTCTGCCACAGCCCCGCCAACGACGACAGCGCGGGGTGCAGCGAAAAGAACCCGTCCAGATCGGCGGCGCCCGCCGCCTCTCCGAATTTCAGCTTGGGGCGGCTGGCGGCGAAATCAGGGTCACCATAGGGCTGGACCACATCCAGCCCGTCCATCGCGCCGCGCAGGATGATCACGACAAGGCGATGATCCCAGGGCGCGGCGGCCAGCGTGACCGGCGTCAACAGGGGCGAAGCCGCGGCCGAACACCCCAGCGCGAGCGAGCGCATCAGCAAGGCGCGGCGGGTAAGGGCAGACCGGTTCATCGTCACCTCCGTTGAAATTCGGGCGAGATCAGCACAAGACCAATCCCGACGGCGCGGGTTTCCGCTGCCGATGCCGCGAAGCGCAGCGTGTCGGACGCGGTACCGCCCAGCGCCGTATCGACGAAGGCGCGCGGGTCGGGCAGTTCGGGGCGCAGCAGGCCGGGCACCATCATCGCCCACTGGATGCGGCCCGCCATGCCCTGCGGCGTGATCCAGTCCGCCTCCGCCTCGGGCCAGCCGTCGGGGCCCACCGGCGCCTCCCAGCTTTGCCCCATCACCTGCATCGGCAGCGCCAGGTAAAGCCCGGTGTCCTTTGGCCCCAGCGCCTCTATCTGCTTGCCCGGCACATCCAGCGCCCGCAGCGTGGCGGCGACGAAATCGAACGGCTGCCGCGCCTTGCCCAGACGGGGATCCCAGGCGGCGGGGTGATCCAGCAGCGCGCCATAGGTCGCCATCAGGTCGCCGCCGCTGTCGTGGAAGGCCGCCGCGATGTGATCGACCAGCGCCGGCTCCGGGGTATCGGCCACGAAATGCGTGGCCAGCTTGGTTGCGATGTGCCGGGCCGTGGCCGGGTGACGGGCCAGATCGTCGAGCACCGCATGCACATCCGCCAGCGCCGGCTGGCCGCCGCCATACTCTTGGCCCAGCACGGATTCGGCCCCCGGTTCGGCGAAAAAGGGGCGAAACAGGAACCCCTTGCGCGGATCGTAAGACAGGCCGGTGAACAGCTCGGCCAACTGGCGCACGTCGGCCTGCGAATAATCCGCCCCCACCCCCAGCGTGTGCAGTTCCATCACCTCGCGCGCAAGGTTTTCGTTCAGCCCGCCGCCCTGCTTCTTGACCTTGGCCGAGGTCGGCCCGGCGGAATTCACCTGATCCAGATAGGCCAGCATCATCGGATGGGTCACCGCCGATTTCAGCAACGCGGCGAAAGAGCCTGTCAGGTGCGGGCGGATTGCCTCTTCGACATAGGTCGCGGCGGAAAAGATCAGGATGCCCTGCTTGCCCTTGACGGTGAAATGATCGGCCCAGAAACGGGTCAGCCGCTCGCGCAGCCCGTCTTCGGTGCCCGCGGCGCGGCGGAGTGTGGCGTTCAGATAAAGCTGCTGGTTTTCGCGGCCCGCCTTGCGCAGGGCACGAATCCTCTTTTGCGCCGCTTTCGCCTCTTCGCTGCCGCGTTTCTGGCGCAGCAGGCGCGACTGCTCGAAAAATTCGGTCAGCGCGGGGATCAGCGTTTCGAACCGCGGAATCGGATGGCGGGCGGCCATCGCATCGGGGCCCTGCAGCCGCCGCAACATGCCGTCCGTGCTGGCGGGGGCGGCGCGCACCGGGCTCAGCCCGGTGCCGAACCTGATTTCGGCAAGTTTTGGATCAAAGGTCAAGGCACCGCTCCTGCGCGAGATCGTGCAGGCGCAGCATAGCAGAGCCAAACCGGTCTTTCATCAACCGGTTTGGTCACATTCCGGGGATCGGCGGGAAATCACTCCTGCGGGATCACCCGCAGCGAAAGTTCGCGCAACTGCTCGTTCTGCGGCTCGGACGGCGCGCCCATCATCAGGTCTTCGGCGCGCTGGTTCATCGGGAACATGATGACCTCGCGGATATTCGCCTCATCGGCCAGCAGCATCACGATCCGGTCGATGCCCGCGGCACAGCCGCCGTGCGGCGGCGCGCCGAACCTGAACGCATTGACCATGCCGCCGAAGCGCTTGGTAACCTCTTCGGGCGGATAGCCGGCCAGTTCGAACGCCTTGAACATGATCTCGGGCTTGTGGTTGCGGATCGCGCCGGAAATCAGTTCATACCCGTTGCAGGCCAGATCGTATTGATAACCCAGCACCTTCAGCGGATCGCCCTGCAGCGCCTCCATCCCGCCCTGCGGCATGGAGAACGGGTTGTGCGAAAAGTCGATGGTGCCGGTTTCGTCGTCCTTCTCGTACATCGGGAAATCGACGATCCAGCAAAAGGCGAAGCGTTTGTTATCGGTCAGGCCCAGCGCATTGCCGATTTCAACACGCGCGCGGCCAGCCACCGCCTCGAACGCCTGCGGCTTGCCACCAAGGAAGAAGGCGGCGTCGCCCTTGCCCAGCTTCAGTTGCAGGCGGATCGCCTCTGTGCGTTCGGGGCCGATGTTCTTGGCCAGCGGGCCGGCGGCCTCGATCCCGTTCTCGCCCTCGCGCCAGAAGATATAGCCCATGCCGGGCAGACCTTCCTTCTGGGCGTAGGCGTTCATCCGGTCGCAGAACTTGCGCGAGCCGCCATTCGGCGCGGGGATGGCGCGAATCTCGGTGCCTTCCTGCTCCAGCAGCTTGGCGAAGATCGCGAAGCCCGAACCCCGGAAATGCTCGGACACGTCCTGCATCTTGATCGGGTTGCGCAGGTCGGGCTTGTCGGTGCCATACCATTTGGCGGCATCGGCATAGGAAATCTGTGGCCAGTGCTTGTCCACCGTATGGCCACCGCCGAACTCTTCGAACACGCCTTCGACCACCGGCTGGATCGTGTCGAACACATCCTGCTGGGTGACGAAGGACATCTCCATGTCGAGCTGATAGAAATCGGTCGGGCTTCGGTCGGCGCGCGGGTCTTCGTCACGGAAGCACGGCGCGATCTGGAAATACTTGTCGAAGCCAGACACCATGATCAGCTGCTTGAACTGCTGCGGCGCCTGCGGCAGGGCATAGAACTTGCCCGGATGCAGGCGCGAGGGCACCAGAAAATCGCGCGCGCCTTCGGGGCTGGACGCGGTGATGATCGGCGTCTGGAATTCGCGGAAGCCGCTGTTCCACATCCGCTGGCGGATGCTGGCCACCACGTCGCTGCGCAGCTTCATGTTGCTTTGCATCGCCTCGCGCCGCAGGTCGAGATAGCGATAGCGCAGGCGGGTTTCCTCGGGGTATTCCTGATCGCCGAACACCATCAGCGGCAGTTCGTCGGCCGCGCCCAGCACCTCGAGGTCACGAATGAAGATCTCGATCTCGCCGGTCGGGATCTTCGGGTTGATCAGACTCTCGTCGCGGGCCTTCACCTCGCCGTCGATGCGGATGCACCATTCCGAGCGCAGCTTTTCCACCCCGGCAAACACCGGGCTGTCGGGATCGGCCAGAATCTGCGTCACCCCGTAATGGTCGCGCAGGTCGATGAACAGGATGCCGCCATGGTCACGCACCCGGTTGACCCAGCCCGACAGGCGGACGCTCTGACCCACGTGGGATTTGTTCAGTTCGGCGCAGGTATGGCTGCGGAAGGCGTGCATGGTCGTCCCTCGGGGTAAATTCAGTGTCGCGCCGATACACCCGTCCTGCACGGCAAAGTCAAGGGAGGGCGGCCCGCCGCGCGCTTGTTTACAAGGGAAACCGGGCCGCCCGCCTTCGTCCGCCCGCCCCCGGCGCACAGGCTCGCGGGAACCGCCAGCCATTTTTTGCATTACAAAACTGGACAGTACATTAATTTTTCGTAAAGTTTCGAAGAGCGCAGAGGTCGAACGGGCGAAGGCCCGGCGCCAAGAAATCGCGAGACGCAAATTCAGAGGGCCATCTGGCGGCCCGATGGGGGAGCTTATGTGGAATCGATTACTGGATGAACTGCTGACCCACCTGATCCGCAAGGGCAGGCTGACGGCGCATTTTCCGGACGGAACGGTAAAAACCTATGGCGACGCGGGCGCCGAAGCGGTCGAAGTGCATCTGCACGACGCCACCCTGCCCCGCCGGATCATCATGACCCCCGACATGGCGGTGGGCGAGGCCTATATGAACGGCACGCTGACCATCGAGGGTGATGACCTCTACGGCTTTCTGGGCGTGATCCTGCGCAACCGCGGCGACGGCGGCACCCATTGGGCCATCCAGCTCAACCTGCTGCTGCGCCAGTTCATGCGCCGGTTGCAGCAATACAACCCCGTCGGCAAAGCCCAGGCCAATGTGGCGCATCACTACGACCTGTCCGGCGCGCTGTACGATCTGTTCCTCGACGAAGACAAGCAATATTCCTGCGCCTATTTCCAGACGCCCCGGGACACGCTGGAACAGGCGCAGACGCAGAAGAAGGCGCATATCGCGGGCAAGCTGCTGCTGCAGCCGGGGATGCGGGTGCTGGATATCGGCTGCGGCTGGGGCGGGATGGCGCTGACGCTGGCACGCGACTACGGCGCGCAGGTGCTGGGCGTGACGCTGAGCCAGGAACAGCACAAACTGGCGTGCGAACGCGCCCGCGCGGCCGGTCTTCAGGATCAGGTGGAGTTTCGCCTGACCGATTACCGCGATGTGAACGACCGGTTCGACCGCATCGTGTCAGTCGGCATGTTCGAACATGTCGGCGTGCCGCATTACCGCGAATATTTCCGCCATGTGCATGACAAGCTGGCAGATGACGGCGTGGCGCTGATCCACACCATCGGGCGGGCCGATCCGCCCGGCACGACCAGCCCGTGGATTCAAAAATACATCTTCCCCGGCGGCTATGTCCCGGCGATGTCGGAGGCCATGGCCGCGATCGAGAAAGAGACGCTTTTCACCACCGATGTCGAGGTGTGGCGCTTGCACTACGCCGAAACGCTGCGCCACTGGTACAACCGCTTCGTGGCCCGTATCGACGAGGCACGGGCGCTGTATGACGAACGGTTCTGCCGGATGTGGCGCTACTATCTTGTCGGCAGCGAGTTGAGCTTCCGTCTGCATCATCAGGTTGTGTTCCAGTTTCAGCTTGCCCGCAAACAGGATGCCGTGCCGCTGACCCGCGATTATCTCTACCGCGCAGAAGCCGGAAGGGCGCAGCAGGCCGCCGAGTGATGCCTAGAACGGGCGCACCACATTGCCCGAATAGAAATAGATGCCCAGCCCGAGCGTGAACAGGATCGCCCCGGCGATGGAATGCATCAGCACCGCCATGGCAAAGCTGCGCCGCGCCTCATAGGCCCAGGCGAAGACCAGCCCACCGGCGAAGGTCATCGCCGCGACGATCCAGCTCCAGTACATCAGATGCGCCAGTGAAAACAGCGCCGCGTTCAGCACGATGGCCCGCTTCGGCCCCGGCAGAAGCGCACCGTAGCGGCGGAAGAACAGCGGCCGGAACACAAGCTCCTGCGGCAGTGCCGACAGGACCGGATAAAGCAGCAGGATCATCAGCGTCAGCAGCGGCTGATGGCGCGGCAGGAACAGCAGCGCCTCTGGGCGGGTGGCCAGCATCACGGCAAGCGAAACCGCCAGCGTGAGCCCGGAAAACGCCGCGACGGCGGGCCAGTCGATCGCGCGCCGGTTCCGGCTGAGATCATGCCAGGCGAACCCCTCCGTCAGGTGCAAAAGCGCGATGCCGCAGGCGGTGACGGCAAACAGCACCGGAAACATTGCCTGCGCAGGCAGCACGATCGCCACGGCCACCGGCGCCACGATATAGAGCGCCAGAAACTCCGCCCAAAGCTGCATTCTGCTGGCATCGCGCCCGGCGGGCAGATCCGCTCGTTCCATCATTCGCCTCTTTGCCGTTTTCACAGATATCCGGTCGACGCGCCTGAATTTCCAGCCCGCACACCCGAAGCCGGCAACAAAACCCGCCCCGCGCCCAAAAATCGCCCGGATCACCGCCTATCCCGCCGGAAACCTCGTTGAAACAGGGGCAGCCGTGGGCACGCAGAGCAGACAGGTGAATATCGCGACCCTGGCCGGGGTGATGCTTCTGGCCGGCTGGGCCGTTCTGACCGTCATGGGCCACTGGAACATCTGGATGCCGGATCTGTCGGCGGTTTACATGGCCGCGCGGCTCTATGCCGAAGGGCAGGCCGAGCTGATCTATGCCGCGCCCGAAGGCTTTTTCGGCGGCTCCCCCGCCGCCTGGACCGATATGCTCATAGCGCTTGGCGTGGCGGAACAGGACGCGTTTCCCTATGTCTACCCGCCGCTCTGGGCGGTGCTGCTGGCGCCGCTGGCCGAAATGCTCGGGCCCTACGCGTTCTTCAATCTCGTAACCACGGTGCAGGTGCCACTGATCGCGCTGTCATCGGTGCTGGCCTGGCGCATCCTGCGACCCGCAGCGCTGCCGTTCTGGCAATGGTCGGTGGTGACGGTGATCTTGCTGAAGTCTTCGGTAATCGCATGGTTCGCGTTGATCCTGATGCAGCCGCAGATCACGGTGATCTTCCTGATCCTGCTGGCCTTCGAACGCTACCGCGCCGGCGCGTTCGTGCTGGCCGGGGCGGTGCTGGGGCTGGCCGCGATGCTGAAGCTTGCCCCGGCCGGGCTGGTTCTGATCTTCGTGCTCGACCGCCGCTGGCGCGCGCTGGCCGGCTTCGCCGGCGCCTGCGCCCTGATCGGGCTGGCCGGCCTTGCCGTGGCAGGCCCCGCGCTGCATCTGGAGTTCCTGCACAGCCTCGGCCGCATCGGCGCGGGCCTGTTCATCACTCCGGTCAATTTTTCGGTTCCGGCCCTGATCCATGGCGCGGGGGCGCTGACCGGGCTGCTGCCGCCGCTCGGTCCAGCCCCGCATAACATCCGCATCCCGGCGGTACCGCCTGCGGTCGGCGTGATTTCGAAACTGTTGCTGCTGGGCGGCATCGCCCTTCTGATCCGTGCCACCGCCAGGCTGCCCGATGCCACGCGCCTGCCCACGCGGCTGTTCGCCCTGTCGTTGCTGCTGAACCTGTTCGGCCCGGTTTCCTGGGCGCATTACTTCCTGCTGCAGCTTCTGCTACTGCCCGGCCTGTTCGGTCTGCTGCCCGCGCGACGGGCGATTCCGCTTGTCCTGTTGGTCGAGGTCGTTAGCAGCAAGGCAGGCGCCGACTTCATCCACGCCAGCTTTCCGGGCGACATCCCGTTCATGGCGCTGAACACCGGCATGATGCTGCTGCTCTTCGCAGGATTGCTGATCCCGACCCGCCGCGCGCCGGCGCCCTGTGCCACGGTGCCCGCCTGACACGCTTGGGGCTTGCGCGTAACTCCGGCAAGTCTATAACCCCCAAGAATTTGCCAATCCGAGGGACGGGACATGCCAAAAAGAACCGATATCAGCTCGATCATGATCATCGGCGCCGGCCCCATCATCATCGGTCAGGCCTGCGAGTTCGACTATTCCGGCGCCCAAGCCTGCAAGGCCCTGCGCGAGGAAGGCTACCGGGTGATTCTGGTAAACTCGAACCCCGCCACGATCATGACCGACCCGGACATGGCCGACGCCACCTATATCGAGCCGATCACGCCGGAGATTGTCGCCAAGATCATCGAGAAGGAACGCCCCGATGCCCTGCTGCCCACCATGGGCGGGCAGACCGGGCTGAATACCAGCCTGGCGCTGGCCGACATGGGCGTGCTGGACAAGTTCAATGTAGAACTGATCGGCGCCAAGCGCGAAGCCATCGAAATGGCCGAAGACCGCAAACTGTTCCGCGAGGCGATGGATAGGCTGGGCATCGAAAACCCCAAGGCCACCATCGCCAACACCATGGCCGAATGCATGGACGCGCTCGAGCATATCGGCCTGCCGGCCATCATCCGCCCCGCATTCACCCTTGGCGGCACTGGCGGCGGCGTTGCGTATAACCGCGACGATTACGAACATTACTGCCGCACCGGGCTCGATGCCTCGCCGGTCAGCCAGATCCTGATCGACGAGAGCCTGCTGGGCTGGAAAGAATTCGAGATGGAGGTGGTGCGCGACACCGCCGACAACGCGATCATCGTTTGCGCCATCGAAAACGTCGATCCGATGGGCGTGCATACCGGGGATTCGATCACCGTGGCCCCGGCGCTGACCCTGACCGACAAGGAATATCAGATCATGCGCACGCACAGCATCAACGTGCTGCGCGAGATCGGCGTGGAAACCGGCGGCTCCAACGTGCAATGGGCGGTGAACCCCGCAGACGGCCGCATGGTGGTCATTGAAATGAACCCCCGCGTGTCGCGGTCTTCGGCGCTCGCCTCCAAGGCCACGGGCTTTCCCATCGCCAAGATCGCCGCGAAGCTGGCCGTGGGCTATACGCTGGACGAGCTGGACAACGACATCACCAAGGTCACGCCCGCCAGCTTCGAGCCGACCATCGACTATGTCGTCACCAAGATCCCGCGCTTCGCCTTCGAAAAATTCCCCGGCTCCAAGCCCGAGCTGACCACCGCGATGAAATCCGTGGGCGAGGCGATGGCCATCGGCCGCACCATCCACGAATCGCTGCAAAAGGCGCTGGCCAGCATGGAAACCGGCCTGACCGGGTTCGACGAGATCACCATCGAGGGCGCGCCCGACAAGGCCGCCGTCGTCGCCGCCCTGTCGAGGGCCACGCCCGACCGGCTGCGCACCATCGCCCAGGCGATGCGCCACGGGCTGAACGACGATGACATCAATGCCGCCACCGCCTATGATCCCTGGTTCCTCGCCCGCATCCGCGAGATCGTCGAGACAGAGGCAGAGATCCGCAAATCCGGCCTGCCGATGACAGAGGACGGGCTGCGCAGGCTCAAGATGATGGGCTTCACCGATGCCCGCCTCGCGCATCTGACCGGCCGGGACGAGGCGCAGGTGCGCCGCGGCCGCCAGAACCTGGGCGTTACCGCCGTGTTCAAGCGCATCGATACCTGCGCCGCCGAATTCGAGGCGCAGACACCCTATATGTACTCCACCTACGAAACCCCGGTGATGGGCGATGTGGAATGCGAAGCGCGCCCCAGCGACCGCAAGAAGGTGGTCATCCTGGGCGGCGGGCCGAACCGCATCGGCCAGGGGATCGAGTTCGACTATTGCTGTTGCCACGCCTGTTTCGCGCTGACCGGGGCCGGCTATGAAACCATCATGATCAACTGCAACCCCGAAACCGTCAGCACCGATTACGACACCTCGGACCGGCTGTATTTCGAACCGCTGACATTGGAACATGTGATGGAAATCCTGCGGGTCGAGCAGGAGGCCGGCACCCTGCACGGCGTGATCGTGCAATTCGGCGGGCAGACCCCGCTGAAACTGGCCGATGCGCTGCAGGCCGAGGGCATCCCGATCCTGGGCACCACGCCCGACGCCATCGACCTTGCAGAAGACCGCGAGCGGTTTCAGGCGCTGGTGCAGAAGCTGGGGCTCAAGCAGCCCAAGAACGGCATCGCCAGCACCGACGCGCAGGCGCTGGCGATCGCCGAGGAAATCGGCTTTCCCTTGGTGATCCGCCCGTCCTATGTGCTCGGCGGCCGGGCGATGGAAATCGTCCGCGACATGGCACATCTGGAGCGCTATATCTCCGAGGCGGTCGTGGTGTCGGGCGACAGCCCCGTCCTGCTCGACAGCTACCTTTCCGGCGCGACGGAGATTGACGTCGATGCGCTGTGCGATGGCGTGCTGGTGCATGTGGCGGGCATCATGCAGCATATCGAGGAGGCCGGCGTGCATTCCGGCGATTCCGCCTGTTCGCTGCCGCCCTATTCGCTCGCCCCCGATATCATCACCGAACTGCACCGCCAGACCGAGGCGCTGGCGCTGGCGCTCGGGGTTGTCGGGCTGATGAACATCCAGTTCGCGGTCAAGAACGGCGAGATCTACCTGATCGAGGTCAACCCCCGCGCGTCGCGCACCGTGCCCTTCGTGGCCAAGGCGGTGAACTCTCCCATCGCGTCGATCGCGGCGCGGGTGATGGCGGGCGAAAAGCTGTCGGGCTTCGAACTGAAAGACCCCGACATCGACACGTTCGCCGTGAAAGAGGCCGTCCTGCCCTTCGCGCGCTTCCCCGGCGTCGATACGCTGCTGGGCCCCGAGATGCGCTCCACCGGCGAGGTGATGGGGTCGGACGCCACCTTCGAACGGGCCTTCCTGAAGGCCCAGATGGGCGCCGGCGTGGTGCTGCCCACCGAGGGCCGCGTGTTCTTTTCGATCAAGGATTCCGACAAGACACCGCAGCTTGTGGAAACCGCGCAGACGCTGGTGGATCTTGGCTTCTTCATCGTCGCCACGCGAGGCACGGCGGCGTTTCTGGAAGGACACGGCATTGCCTGCGAGGTGGTGAACAAGGTGTACGAAGGCCGACCCAATATCGTCGACATGATGAAGGACGGCGGCATCGCGCTGGTGATGAACACCACCGAGGGCGCGCAGGCGGTCGAGGATTCGCGCGGCATCCGCTCGGTCGCGCTTTATGACAAGATCCCCTACTACACCACCGCCGCAGCCAGCCACGCCGCCGCGATGGCGATGAAATCGCGCGGCGAAGGCGCGCTGGAGGTGCGGGCGCTGCAGGGATAAGGCGCCCCGCCGCCCAAGCGACCCTTGACTTGGCGCCGCCAAAGCCTCATGTGTGCGTCAACCCGTCGCCCCGCTGCCGCGTGAGCAGCCAGACCTGGCGCCGGATCATGGGGCATTCGCCCCGCACAACAGGTTCCCATTTCACGCAGGGTCCCGGCGGTCTGGCAGCTTTCAGGACAATACGGTCCTTTGGCGTCGCCCCGTCCGCAACCCATGCTATCGCGCGGTCCGTCGGGCTGCGTGTTTCGATGACGGGCGGCTTCGGCTGCCCCCTGAAAGGTTCTGAATTGACCGATTTTTCCATGCTCGGCCTCGCGCCGCGCCTTCTGAAAGCCCTTGAAGAGCAAGGCTTTACCGACCCCACCCCGATCCAGTCTCAGGCGATCCCGCATATCCTGCAGGGCCGTGACATGATGGGCCTCGCCCAGACCGGCACCGGCAAGACGGCGGCCTTCGGCCTGCCGCTGATCCACCAGTTGATGGAGATCGGCACCGCCCCTGCGCCCAAGACCGTGCGCGCCCTGATCCTGGCCCCCACGCGCGAGCTGGTGAACCAGATCAACGACAACCTGTTCGTCTACGTGAAGGGCAGCCACCTGAAAATCACCAAGGTCGTCGGCGGCGCCTCGATCTTCAACCAGACCAAGCAGCTGTCGCGCGGCACCGACATCCTTGTCGCCACGCCGGGCCGCCTGCTCGACCTGATCGAACGTCGCGCCCTGTCGCTTGGCCAGACCCAGTTTCTGGTGCTGGACGAAGCCGACCAGATGCTGGACCTGGGCTTTATCCACGCGCTGCGCAAGATCGCCGCGATGCTGGCCACGCCGCGCCAGACCCTGCTGTTTTCGGCGACGATGAACAAGCAGATGAACGAGCTTGCCCAAACCTACCTGGACAGCCCCGTCCGGGTGCAGGTCAGCGCGCCGGGCAAGGCCGCCGACAAGGTCACGCAATGCGTGCATTTTGTCGATCAGGGCGCCAAGCCGGGCAAGCTGAAAACGCTGCTCGCCGCCCATCCGGGCGAGTTGGCGCTGGTCTTCGGGCGCACCAAGCACGGCTGCGAACGGCTGATGAAACAGCTTGACGCCGCAGGGTTTTCCGCCGGTTCCATCCATGGCAACAAGAGCCAGGGCCAGCGCGAACGCACGCTGCAGGCTTTCCGCGATGGCCGCATCAAGGTACTGGTCGCAACCGATGTCGCGGCCCGTGGCATCGACATTCCGGGCGTTGCGCATGTCTACAACTATGACCTGCCGAACGTTGCCGAAAACTATGTGCACCGCATCGGCCGCACCGCCCGCGCCGGCGCCGACGGGGCCGCGGTGGCCTTTTGCTCTCCTGACGAGATCGGCGAGCTGCGCAGCATCGAAAAGGTGATGGGCATTTCCATCCCCGTCGCCTCGGGCCAGCCGCCGGTGGAAGAACGCAAGCCCGCCCGCAAGGGCCCCGCGGGCAAGCCCCGCAGCCGCCGCCCGCAGCGTGGCCGTGGCGGCAAAAGCCAGCGCATGGCCGCCTGAGACGGGTGACTCAGATCGGGAAGGGGCGGCCGCTCAGGTCGCCTCTTCCTCCAGATGCAGCTTCATCTGCAACAACACCTGCTGAAGCGCCGTCGTTTCGCGCAGCAGCCGCTTGGCCTCGTTGAAGGTGATGATGCCATCCTCGATGGATTGGCTGTATTCCGCCATCAGCATCGCAAACCGCTGCGACAGGGCGACGACATCGGCATTCACCCCGCCGCCTTCCGAGTTCCGCTTTTCCATCGAATAGGACAGCGTGATCCCCTGCAGCTCTGCCAGTGCGGTGGTCACATGCGGAAACCGGGCGGCGGATTCCAGCGCCGCGACCGCATCGACCGGCATGAACCGGTCGGCGTGTTCCTCCGCATCTGAATAATAGCGCCCCAATGTCGCCTTCGAGCGGCCGGTCAGGCTGCAGGCGGCTTCGATCCCCACATCCTTGACCAGCGCTTCGCTGTGTTTTTTCAGGTAACTGCCAATTCCAGCCTTCGTCATCCACCTGACCTTAATCATTTAATTCCGGGCGGGGAACCCTCGCCGTCTTTTCCCATTAATCTGCTCTTACGGGTTTGTAATACTTAAAACCATCCCGAACGTAGGGAAAAGGTGCGAGTAACCTGCGTCCCCAGCGCTGGTATTTTGTGGGGGGCCCGCTGCGGTTCGTCTTACGGGAGCGACAACTCCGGGCGACCGGAGGCAACGCAGCGGCCCCATCACGCACCATAAACTTGCTCAGGTCCGGCCCCGTCGTCATCCCCAGAACAGACTTGCGCCGGACCTGTTTTCCAACCCCGTTTGCGCCGCTGTTTTCCAGCCCTGCCCCCCTTGATCGCCCGCCCCCGGAGCGGGATAAGCAGTTTATGGCAAAGCTCTATTTCAACTATTCGACGATGAACGCGGGAAAATCGACGATCCTGCTGCAGGCGTCGCACAACTACCGCGAGCGCGGCATGGAAACCTTCCTGCTGACCGCCCGGCTGGACACCCGCGCCGGGAACGGCCGCATCGCATCCCGCATCGGCATCGGCGAAAACGCCGAAACCTTCGATGCCTCAGATGATCTGTTCGCGGTGATTGAGGCGCGGCTGAGCCACGGGCCATGCGCCTGTATTTTCATCGACGAAGCACAATTTTTGACCAAGCAGCAGGTGTGGCAGCTTGCCCGCGCGGTCGATGACCTTAAGATTCCGGTGATGTGCTATGGGTTGCGGGTGGATTTCCGCGGGGAGCTTTTCCCGGGCTCGGCCGCCCTTCTGGCGCTGGCCGACGAGATGCGCGAGGTACGCACCATCTGCCATTGCGGCAAGAAAGCATCGATGGTGGTGCGCAGGGGGCCTGACGGCACGGCGCTGCGCGAAGGGGCGCAAGTGCAGGTCGGCGGAAACGAAACCTATGTTTCGCTCTGCCGCAGGCACTGGCGCAAGGAAATGGGCGACACCCAGACCAGATAGGGTGTCGCCCGACGCTCGTTACGTGTGGTCGCGGTAAAAATCATCCACGGCACGTTCGGCGTCATCCCTTGTCTGCCCGTACTTCTCCTGCACAAGGCCGATCAGCTTTTCGCGCTTGCCTTCGGCCTGATCCAGCTCGTCGTTGGTGAGCTCGCCCCATTTTTCCTGAGCGGCGCCCTTGAGCTGTTTCCAGTTGCCTTCAACGATATCCCAGTTCATTTCGAAGCTCCTTTCCTTAAGCGTTCGGAAATGAAACGCGCCCGGGCGCCGCGGGTTCCGGGGTTCAGACGACGTTCGGCGGGGTTTCGCCGGCGAGGAATGCGCGGATGTTTTCCACCGCCATCATCCCCATCGCCGCCCGCACCTCGAGCGCGGCAGTGCCCAGATGCGGCAGCAGGGTGACATTGTCCAGCGCGCGCAGCGCCTCGGGCACCTCCGGCTCGAACTCATAGACATCCAGCCCCGCCCCGGCGATCTGCCCGGTTTGCAGCGCCGAAATCAGCGCCGTCTCGTCCACCACATCGCCGCGCGCGATATTCACGAAATGCGCCGTGGGCTTCATCGCCTCGAACACCTCCGCCCCGATCAGATGGCGGGTCGACGCGCCGCCGGGCACCGCCGTCACCAGCACATCGGCGGCCCGCGCCACCTTTGCGATGCTCTCCACCGGGGTGGCGGGGACGCCAGGATCATCAACCGGCGAGCGGTTGAAGAACACCACGTCCATGCCAAAGCCATGGTGGCAACGCCGTGCGATCGCCTTGCCGATCCGCCCCATGCCGACAATCCCCAGCGTCTTGCCGCTGACATGCTGGCCCAGCATCTGCGTCGGGTGCCAGCCCTGCCATGCGCCCGAGCGCACCAGCCGCTCGCCCTCGGCCGCGCGGCGGCAGCTCATCAGGATCAGCGTCAGCGCGATATCGGCGGTGGCATCCGTGACCGCCCCCGGCGTGTTGGTCACGGTCACCCCGGCCGCGCGCGCCGCCGCCACGTCGATATGGTTGTAGCCCACCCCGAAATTGGCCAGAAGCCGGGCGCGCGGGTGCGGCACCTCGTCGAAAATCTCTGCGTCATACGCATCGCCCAAGGTGGGCAACACCGCATCGAACACCGTCAGCGACGCGCGCATTTCCGCCGGTTTCATCGGCGCGGTGCTGGCCCGCACCTCGACCTCGGCAAAGTCGCGCACCGCGTCGCAGACGGCTTCGGGCAACGGCCGCGTGATCAGGATCCGCGCCATCAGAACAGCCGCCCGCCGAGCGGCACGTCCTTGTCGGGGGTCAGCAGTACCACCTCGCCCGCCGCGTCGGGCACGCCCAGCACCAGCACCTCCGACATGAACTTGCCGATCTGGCGCGGCGGAAAGTTGACCACCGCCATCACCCGCTTGCCCGGCAGATCTTCGGGCGTGTAATGCGCGGTGATCTGGGCAGAGCTTTTCCGCTCGCCGATCCCCGGCCCGAAATCGACCCACAGCTTGATCGCGGGCTTGCGCGCCTCGGGGAAGGGCTCGGCGCGGGTGATCTGCCCCACACGGATATCCACCTTCAGGAAATCGTCAAAGCTGATCACGCTCATTTTCCCAGCTCCCGGCTGCGGTCGGCGGCGGCCTTTACCGCGCGCCGCATCAATGCGGGAAAGCCCGTGTCAGGGTCCATCAGAACCGCCAGCGCGGCCGCCGTGGTGCCCCCCGGAGAGGTGACGTTGACACGCAGTTGCGCGGGGTCTTCGTCCGCCTGTTCCGCCAGATGCCCGGCTCCGGCCACGGTGGCCCTGGCCAGCGTCATCGCCAGATCGGCGGGCAACCCTTCGGCCTGCCCCGCCGCCGCCAGCGTTTCGATCAGATGGAACACATAAGCCGGCCCCGACCCCGATACCGCCGTCACCGCATCCATCTGCGCCTCATGCTCCAGCCGCACCGTCTGACCCACCGCCGAAAGCAGCGCCTCGGCCAGTTGCATCTGGGCCTCGCCCGCCACGGCATTGCCGATCAGCGCGGTGATGCCGCGCGACACGGCGGCAGGCGTATTCGGCATGGCGCGGATGATCGGGGTGTCAGCGCCCAGAACCCTCTCGTAGAACGACAGCGGCGTTCCGGCCGCGACCGAAAGAAACAGCGTGGCGCCATTGCCCAGCGGCGCCAGCACCGGCAGCGCCTGTTCCATCATCTGGGGTTTCACGGCGACAAGAACGATGGCGGGGCTTTCCGGCAGCGCCGCGTTCAGATGAAGCCCCTGCCCCGCAAGCCCGCGCAGCCAGTCCGACGGGTGCGGGTCCATCACCCAGACAGCATTGGTGGGCAGCCCCTGCCCGAGCCAGCCCGCCAGCATCGCCGACCCCATCTTGCCGCAGCCGAGAAGCACAAGCCCCCGGCTGCTGACGTCACTGATATTCATAAGTTTCTCCCGGTCGTGATCCGGGTGCAGGTTAGGCCCGGCCGTACGCCTCGGCAATGGCCACCTGCATCGCCTGTTCCGGCGTCTGATCCGCCCAGGACACGAGCTGGAACGCCGGATAGAACCGCTCCGACGCGCCCACGGCCGCGCCGATCAGCCGGTCGATCTGTTCGGCGGTGGCGATCTGGCCACCGGCCAGAACCAGGCCATAGCGGTAGACCATCAGCCGCTGCTCGTTCCAATAGGTGAAGGCACCGGCCCAGCACATGTCATTCGTGCGGTTCAGCGTCTCGTAGATCTGCGGCAGCTTGTCTTCGGGCGGCTCCATCTCGAATGTGCAGATCAGGCGCAGGGTTTCGTCGACGCAAGACCAGGCGAGGGTGATGGAATAGGTCCGCCACTGCCCCTCGACCGCCATGGCGATCTGATCGTCGGTAACACGATCGAAATCCCACTCATGATGCTCGGCGATATGCTCGACGATATCGATGGGGTGCAGTTCCTCGGTGTGAAGGAAATCTTCGGAAAGTGACATGCCCGGCCTCATTGGTTGTAGCTTAGCGTGGATGGCAGTCCCACTAAGCCTAGGTGCCTGCTCTAGGTCGGGCGTTCATTCGCCGGTGACCTTACTAGATATGGTGTGCCGAAAGGTCGAGCCTGTAAAGAACAAAATTTGCGAATCTTCCATGACAGGGTGCCTGCTGTAGCTCGCCACTAAAGTTTGCAGTATTTGACAGAGATGTTTGCAGCGGCGGGTTTTCCCGAAAATTCCCGCGCGGCACGGCGCCTTTCGGATCAGGCCCGGTGCCAGTTCACGCCGTGTCCGCCCCGCCGGTGGGCAGGGTCAGCGAGACGCTCTTGACCTGTGCGAAAACCGGCTGGCCGGGGGCCAGTTGCAGATGGTCCCAGGACCGGCGCGTGATCCGCGCCATGATCCGCGCCCCCGCCCCGTCTTCCCCCAGGCCAATCACGACCAGCATCATGAATTCCTCCTGCGGCTCGGCCCCCATGATGCGGCCCGGCAGCACGTTCAGGATGGTGCTGCCCGGCACCGGCTGCCGTGACAGGCTGACATCGGCGGCAGCGATCCGGATGCGATGCTCGGCCCCCGCCGGCTGTAGATCATTGGCCAGGATAATCTCTCCGCCCGCCACGGCCAGCGTGGTCAGCCCATAGGCCGGATCATAGCCGATGGTTCGGGCCGGCAGCGCAACGCCCGCCTGCGGAAGCCGCGCGATCGCGAGCGTGGGATCGGCCTGCAGCACCTCCAACGGACCAGCGGCCGAAACCCGGCCCGCGCGCAGAAGGATCAGGTGATCGGCCAGCCGCTCGACCTCGGTGATATCATGGCTGACATAGAGGATCGGAAGCGGGAGCCTGTCGCGGATTCGCGCCAGATAGGGCAGGATTTCATTCTTGCTGAACTGGTCAAGCGCGGCCAGCGGCTCGTCCATCAACAGCACGCCGGGGTTCGACAACAGCGCCCGCCCCATCGCAACGCGCTGCCGCTCGCCGCCCGACAGGGTCGCCGGCGCGCGCTCCATCATGGGGGCCAGGCCCAACAGATCGATGACGTCGTCGAAACGGATCGGCTGATCCGCACCGCCCTTCGCGGCACGGCGCTGCCCGTACTGAAGATTGCGGCGCACCGACAGATGCGAAAACAGGCTCGCTTCCTGAAAGACATAGCCGACGGGGCGTTTGTGTGGCGGCAAGAACCGCCGGCCATCCTGCCAGACCGCGCCGCCGAGAGCGAAATACCCCTCCTCCAGCCGCTGCAAGCCGGCGATGCAGCGCAACAGCGTGGTCTTGCCACAACCCGACGGACCAAACAGCGCGGTCACGCCACGGGCGGGCGCCCGGAATTCCAGGTCCACCGGAAAATTCCCGCGCCGCCCGCGAAAACGGGCGGATATCTGGCCCGGCGCATTCATCCGCGTGCCCGCCCGATACGCTTTTCCAGCAGCGTCATGCCCAGAATGACGACGAAGGAAAACACCAGCATTCCGCCCGCCAGCAGATGCGCGCGCGGCCATTGCAGGGTCTCGACATAGTCGTAGATCGCGACCGACAGCACCCTGGTTTCACCCGGAATATTGCCGCCGATCATCAGCACGACACCGAATTCCCCCACCGTATGGGCAAATCCAAGCACCGCGCCGGTCAGAAACCCCGGCCGGGCCAGCGGCAGCGCCACGGTCAGAAACCGGTCGAGCGGGGCAGCGCGCAACGTCGCCGCAACCTCCAGCGGGCGGTCGCCCACCGCCTCGAACGCGTTGCGCAGCGGCTGCACCACGAAGGGCATCGAATAAAGCACCGAACCGATCACCAGCCCTTCGAAGGTGAAGGCCAGCGAGCGCCCGCCCCAAAGGCCCGCCAGCCACCCGCCGGGGCCGCTGGGGCCAAGCCCGATCAGCAGGTAGAACCCGAGCACCGTTGGCGGCAGTACCAGCGGCAGTGCCACCAGCGTTGCCACCGCCTCTTTCCAGCGGGCCTGCGCGCGCGCCAGCCACCAGGCCAGCGGCGTGCCGAGCACAAGCAAAATGACGGTGGACAGGGTGGCCAGCCGAAGCGTCAGGAAAACCGGCCCCCAGATCTCAGCCGGCATCGGTGCCATAGCCGTAGC